>SVQX01000022.1 GCA_015065065.1 Oscillospiraceae bacterium | reverse complement strand
TGGGCGCTAATGTCGTACCCTTTGAGGGTATGAACAATAAGGGCGGCGCTAAAAAGGGAGCAAAGGGCAAGGAGAAAAAGCTGAAATATCTTACCACCTATTGCCGTTGCCTTACGCAAATGGCGCGTGACGGTCGCCTTGACAGAATAGTAGGTCGCGACCGCGAGCTTGCAAGAGTCGTACAGATACTCTGCCGCCGCCAAAAGAATAATCCCTGTCTTATCGGCGAGCCCGGAGTCGGCAAAACGGCTATCGCGGAGGCTCTTGCTATGCTAATCGCTGACGGCAACGTGCCGTACAAGCTGAAAAATAAAGAGGTATATCTCGTTGATCTGACGGCACTCGTTGCGGGTACGCAGTTCAGAGGACAGTTTGAGTCGCGTATACTTGGATTGCTGTCAGAGGTGCAGTCTGAGGGAAACGTCATTCTGGTTATCGACGAGGTGCATAATATCGTCGGAACGGGAGATTCGGAGGGAAGTGTTAACGCGGCGAATATCTTGAAGCCCGCACTCTCTCGCGGCGAGGTACAGATAATCGGCGCGACTACCCTGACGGAATACCGTAAATATATCGAAAAGGATACGGCACTTGAGCGACGCTTCCAGCCTGTTACGGTGCTTGAGCCGTCCCTTGAGGAAACCGTGGAAATGCTCAAAGGCATCAAGCATTATTACGAGGAATTCCACGCGGTATCCATTCCCGAGGAGCTGTTGCGCCGCGCTGTCATCATGTCGGAGAGATACATTACCGACAGATATCTGCCGGACAAGGCGATAGACCTGCTTGACGAGGCGGCGTCACATGCGTCACTGTCAAACGCAACGCTTAACGAATCCTATGAAATACGCGACAAGCTGCTTCGCCTCAAGGAGCAAAGAGAGGCTATCGAGAGCGCGGAGAGTGCAGAGGCGGACGACCGCAGAAAATACGAGGAGCTTGCCTCCATCAAGGCAGAGGAGCTGAAGCTGTCAGCCCGCCTTGGCGAGATAGAGCCCGAATGTAACGGCATCACTCTTACCGCTGACGAGCTTGCCCTTGTGATAGAGGTGTGGACGGGTGTTCCCGCCACCACCGTGACCGAGAATGAGTTTGAGCAGGTGGATAAGCTGGAGGAGCGTATCAAGCGCCGTATCGTCGGTCAGGACGAGGCGGTGAGTGCCGTCGCAAGAGCCATCAAGCGCAACCGCGCAGGTGTGAGCTATAAGAAAAAGCCTGTGTCCTTTATATTCGCAGGACCTACGGGCGTGGGTAAGACCGAGCTTGTGAAAACGCTGGCGGCAGATTTTTTCCACTCGCCCGAAACGCTTGTGCGACTTGATATGTCGGAATTTATGAGTCGCGAATCGGTGTCCCGACTTATCGGCTCGCCCCCCGGCTACGTCGGCTACGACGACGCGGGACAGCTTACCGAGAAGATACGCCGCCGTCCTTACTCCATCGTGCTTTTTGACGAGATAGAGAAGGCACATCCCGACGTGCTTAACGTAATGCTTCAGATACTCGACGACGGAAGATTGACGGACGCGCACGGCAAGACCGTCAACTTCGAAAACACCGTGATCGTTATGACCACAAATGCAGGCTCGGATCGCTCGGGGGCTGTTGTCGGATTCTCCGAAGGACTCCATTCCATGGAGGAGAGCGCGACAATGAAGGCGCTGTCGGGATTTTTGCGTCCCGAATTCATCAACCGAGTGGATGAGATAATCACCTTCCGCTCGCTTGGCAGAGAGGATTTTGCACGTATCGCGTCTATAATGCTTGACGAATTGAGGGCGTCGCTTGAGGAAAAGCAGATCAGCCTCAAATACACTCCCGAGGCGGCAAGGCATATTGCCGAGGAGTCCTATTCCGTCAAATTCGGCGCGCGCAATATGCGCAGATATATCCAGCGCAACGTGGAGGACCCCGTGGCGGAAGCAATTATTTCGGGATACAAAAACGGTGTTGGCATGATACTGCTTGACGCCGACTCGGATGGACTTCGAATAACCACTAAATAAGCATCAGCCGCAAAGGAATCTCTTTTGCGGCTTTTGAGAAAGGACTGTCTATGGCAACCGAAAAGCGTCCCCAATATACCGACGTGGATATAAGCGCATCCGAGCTTTGCCGAATGAGTGTTGAGGAGCTGGAGGAGTTTTACGGTACAAACGCATCGGCGGGACTTACTCACCGCGAGGCGAGTACAAGACGCTCAAGGCGCACGGGGGGCAGACTGTTTTCTATCCACGGAAAAAGCGCGTCCGTATGCATGGGCGAAATGTTTTCATATCCGCTTTTGTGGCTTCTACTTGCAATAGCACTTGTGGCTATTCTGTTTGAGAGGGCTTTTCTTGGCGCGGCAGTCGCATTTGTTGCCGTAGCGGAGGGAATCGTCCTCGGCCTGCTTGAACGTAAGGCACAGACCTTTGATATGGAGCTTCAGCGCAAGGATGCACCCATGCCGCGCGTGCTTCGCTCGGGTAAGCTTTACCGAGTCCGCGAGGAAGAGCTGGTCGTGGGCGATATCGTCATTTTGTTTGAGGGAGATATAGCCGCGGCAGACGCAAGACTGCTGTCCGCCGCCGAGCTTGAGGTGGAGGAATACCTCACGGGGGAGAGAGTAATGCTCTCAAAGCGCGCAGAGCCAACCGGCGATGATATTCCGAAGGGACAGATGAATTCTCCCGATAATATGGTTTACGCGGGCGACGTCGTGAGAAGTGGCTACGGAGTTGCCGTGGTAACTGCGGTAGGACTTGATACTCACGCGGGAGCAAAGGACGGGGGAATCCGCCCCTTGCATCTTCCGGCACACCTTAGCCGCGACAGCGCGGCTGTGAGAAGCGTCAACGGATTTTTCTCCGTTTACAGCCTTGTGTCTGCGGTAAGTATCATTCCGCTTCTTATTGTAAGCATACTCACGCTTAGCTCAAAAAGCGATCTCTTTGGTATAATTCTTTCTTGCGTAGCACTTGCCACGGCTTCGATGGGTGTGCAAGCTATCGCTCTTGTCCGTGTGAGCCATACTGTCTGCCGCACGGGACTTTACCGACTTGGCGAATCGGGAACTTCAAGTATCGTCAAAACGCGCGCTTGCGTTGATACGCTTGGAAAGATTACCGATATTATAGCTATCGGTACGTCTGCCGTTCACGACGGCATCCCGCATCCCGAGCAAATAATGATAGACGGGGAGAGATACGTGCTGTCGGAGGGTGATAATGACACCCGCCTTTCGGATTTTGCCGAAAAATTACATCTCGCCGCACATAATTGCCGGCGCTTCAATACTTATATGTCGGCAAGTGAAATAAGGCTTTTGTCCGAGCTTACCTGTGCTTGGGGCGAGCCGGAGCTTGAAAGCCTGAGCCTGCGACTTGACAGCACCGTTCCGTTGGATATAGGGGTTCATGTGGCGTACAAAAGCGGTGAGGAGGGGACCTTGCGTCTGTCTGACAATTTCAGCGAGATAAGACGCTCCTTGCCCGAGGGAGAGCTGAAAAGCAATTACATTAACTTTGTAAATCAAGTAAGCCGTGAGGGACTCGGCGTGCTGTTTTTGCTTGGAGGCGACGGAAATGAGCTGAAGGGTGCTGTGGCATACGCCCGACACACCTCCAAGCGCACGGGCGGTGCTGTCCGCTCACTTGAGGATAGGGGAGTGCGCGTTTTTATGTTTGAGCATTCCGAATCCTTCGAGGCACAGCGCGTGCTTCGCGAGTGCGGATTTGATCAAAACGCCCCTCTGCTTTGCGCATCACGCAGGGAGGAATGTATACTTGCCTTGAACACCGACGATAAAATATTCAATAGTATCAAGGATTTTGCAGATTGCGGTGTGCGTGCCTTCGCGGGCGTTGACCGTGATGAAATACATAATTTCATACTTGAACTAAAGCGTGACGGCAGACGTGTCACAGTGATCGCTCACGAGCTTGATGACCTTGGACTTATGTCGTGCGCCGACGTAGCGGTAGCCTGCTCTCCCGAATGTTATGAGAGAAGGACTAAGGTCGGTATGCCTCAAAGACCTGCTCTTGCAGGCGGATCGCCCGACTCGCATCCAAACGGCGGCAGAGCGTGCGACCTTATGCTACGTCGTGCGGATATCATTATCGGCAGAGCTACCGAAACGGGCGGAGGATTTCTTTCGCTCGCGCGTGCTTACGGTTCCGCAAGAAGATGCGACCGCAAGCTTACCGCCTCAATCAAATATCTCGTGTCTGCCATGGCGGCGCGAGCCGTGCTTGTTGCAGTGCCAATGATATTTGGTCTTTCGCTTATGAGCGGAATCGGAATACTTCTCTCTGGAATGGCATTTGACGCTATGGCTATGCTCTCACTCGCTCTTGCGGGGGATTCCACAGAGTATACCGAGGCTACGGGGAAAAATACCTCTTTGTGCAAACACGATGTACAGGGAATTTTGCTGTTGTGCAAGGATAATTTGCTGTGTGTCGGAATTGCATTCGTGTCTTACGTGCTGACACTCCTTATCGTATTTTCCTTTGGATTTGGCGCACTGGACGAGCTGTTTGGCTCGGCTCTTGCGGCACTGCTTGCCGTTCAGCTTGCAGTTTACGCAATGCTCGTCAAATGGCGGGGACGCGGAGAACATGGCGGCAGAACTACCGTCAGCCGTGCGTCGGCTATTCTTACGCTTCTTATGCTGGCTCTGACAGTGGTCGCGGCGGTGGCAGCTATCGTAAGCGGTACGCCGCCCGCATCACTGTTGCCCACGGTGGCTGCACCGTTGGCTTACGCCGTTGCGTTAAGACTTATCAGAAAAAGACGAAAAACCGAAAAATGATTTGCCATGTGGCGGCGGAGAAATTTTCCGTCGCCGCAATCATATACTGTACCAAATAATTTTGGAGGTGCGTATATGAAATGTACAACTGTATCCGAGCTTGCATCCATGGAGGTAATAAATCTTTGCGACGGTGCAAGACTCGGCTATCCCTGCGATTTTGAGCTGTCCGTCCCTGACGGCAAGCTGATATCTATTATTGTCCCGGGCGAATCGGGCGGGCTCGGCTTCGGAAAGGGCAAGGAGTACAAGATCCCGTGGTGCAAGGTGGAGTGCTTCGGCGACGATACTATACTCGTCCGCCTGCCCGCCGACGAGCTTTGCTCCTGCGAGTGCGGGGGGAGGAGAAAACGCAGAATGTTCAAATAAATTGTAAATAAATTGTAAAAAGTGCGGGCATCTGTTGCAAAATGTTGATAGGTATGGTATAATACCCCTGTTGTGCGCGAAGCACAGCAATAAAAATACACACACAGACATGGACAGTGCAAAATCGGTGTCGGGGCGTGTGCCCAGATCATTTTGCAACGGTGTCTGTGGTGGAAAAACCGTTTAAGGAGGACATGAAAATGTCAGTAATCACCATCAAGCAGCTGCTTGAAGCAGGTGTTCATTTCGGACACCACACCAGACGTTGGAACCCGAAGATGCAGGAGTACATCTTCACCGAGCGTAACGGTATCTACATCATTGACCTGCAGAAGACCGTTAAGAAGTTTGAGGAAGCTTACAACTTCGTTCGCGACCTCTCCGCTGAGGGCGGCACATTCCTCTTCGTAGGTACGAAGAAGCAGGCTGCTGAGGCTATCAAGGAGGAGGCTACCCGTTGCGGCATGTACTATGTAAACGTACGTTGGCCCGGCGGTATGATGACCAACTTCAAGACCATCAAGCGTTCCATCAACCGTCTTAACACTCTTAACAAGATGCAGGAGGACGGAACCTTTGAGCTGCTTCCCAAGAAGGAAGTTGCAGGCAAGCAGAAGGAGATCTTCGACCTGGAAAAGAACCTCGGCGGTATCAAGACTATGGAGAAGCTTCCCGATGCTATCTTTATCGTAGACCCCCACAAGGAGCATATCGCTGTTCTGGAGGCTAAGAAGCTGGGTATCCCCGTAATCGCTATCGTTGATACCAACTGCGATCCTGATGACGCAGACTACGTTATCCCCGGTAACGACGACGCTATCCGCGCTATCAAGCTCATCTCCTCCGTTATCGCTGACGCGATCATCGAAGGCAGACAGGGCGAGCAGCTCACCGAGGAGACTGCTCCCGAGGCAGCAGACGAGACCGTTGCTGCAGAGTAATTAAATACAAAGGAGAATACGAAAATGGCTACTATTGCTGCTAAGGATGTTGCCGCTCTCCGCGCAAAGACCGGTATCGGTATGATGGAGTGCAAGAAGGCACTTGTTGAGGCTGACGGAGACGTTGAGGCCGCTATTAAGATCCTGCGTGAGAAGGGCGAGCTGAAGGCTCAGTCCAAGATCGCAAACCGTATCGCTGCCGACGGTATCGTTGATATCATGAAGGAAGGCAACGTAACCGCTATGATCGAGGTTAACTCCGAGACCGACTTCGTTGCAAAGAACGAGAAGTTCAAGGAGTTCGTAAAGGCTCTGCTTCAGACCATTATCGCTAACAAGCCCGCTGACGTTGATGCTCTTTTGGCAGGTAAGTACGTTGACGGCACCGTTACCGTTGATGAGAAGCTGAAGGAAATGATCTTCGTTATCGGCGAAAAGATCAGCATCCGCCGCTTCGTTGTAGTTGAGGGTATCACCAGCACCTACATTCACGGCGCAGGCTCTATAGGCGTTATCGCAAAGTTCGATACCGACGTTGCCGATAAGGACGGCTTTGCAGAGTTTGCAAAGAATATCGCTCTCCAGATAGGCGCATATCCCACACCGTATATCGCCCGCGAGAACGTTCCCGCATCCGTTATCGAGGCTGAGAAGGAGATCATCAAGACTCAGCTCGCTAACGATCCCAAGATGGCAGGCAAGCCCGAGAAGGTACTTGAGGGTATCGTAATGGGTAAGCTTGGCAAGTACTACGAGGCAAACTGCCTTGTAGATATGGGCTACGTTAAGGAAGACGATATGAAGGTAGGCAAGTATATCGAGAACACCGCAAAGGCTCTCGGCGGAAAGATCGCAGTTGTTGAGATCTGCCGCTTTGAGAAGGGCGAGGGCATCCAGAAGAAGGAAGAGGACTTCGCTGCCGAGATCGAGAAGCTTGCAGGCGGAAATAAGTAATTTATTTCTAAAATAAAGATTCGGGGAGAGGTTAGCTTCTCCCCGATTTCTGTAAAGGCGGAACGAAAATGGAAGATCAAACAAAAAAGACGAGCGACATTGAATTTATGAGACGCGCGCTGAAGCTTGCGGCTTTGGCAGGGGAGCGCGGAGATGTTCCTGTGGGCGCTGTAATTGCCCGTGACGGCGAGATAATTGCTGAGGGGTACAACACACGCGAAGCGTTGGGAAATGCACTTGGACACGCCGAGATTAGTGCAATCGACACTGCTTGTAAGGCTTTGGGCGGCTGGCGACTTGAAGGATGTACGCTGTACGTCACCCTTGAGCCCTGTCCCATGTGTGCGGGTGCCGTGATCAATTCCCGTATATCCCGCGTTGTCTACGGCGCAAAGGATACTGTCGCAGGCGGAATGGGAAGCGTGTGGTGCATACACCGAAATCCAAGCAGCCGCACGTCGACCGAGGTAGAGGGTGGCTTGCTTGCCGACGAGTGCCGTGAGCTGCTCCGCACGTTCTTCGAGAAAAAAAGAAAATAAAAATCGCAGACCGATCGGAGCTTATTCCGACGGAACTGCGATTTTTTTGTTTTAGTCAGATCTTGAACGCCTTTTCTACGGGCACGGAGCAGATAGTTCCGCGAGCCTCGGAATTAAGACCGTACTTGGAGTTGACCTCCTCCATTATCTGCTTGCAAATATTTGCAGGTGCGAGAATGGTAATGATCTCCTTTTCAACGGAAATGCCGTCCTCCTCGCTGTCATCAAATTGCTCAAGATTTTGAGAGCCCGCAAGGCGAGCGCGGATGACAGTGCCACCTGTAGCACCGAACTGCTTGGCTATCCTCATCACCGCGTCGGTGTAGCCTTGGTTTACGGAAATTGCTATAAGATTATGCTTAAGCTCGTTTTTCATTTTAGCTGTCTTTACTCCTTTTTTGGCGTTGTCCGCATCTCGGTTGGCGCGGTTGATTATCTCGGACGTAAGTCGGTTGATGGACGACAGGGAAAGGATAATTGCAAGCCCACCGTAGCGTGCGGAGCTGTCAATATTTTTTGTAAGCTCTGCGGCAAGGGCAGAAACGTCGTCAACGGGTGCAAAGCTGAAAATGATATCCTTGTCGTTGCTGCCCAAGCCGAAAATATCCATCATTTCGGAGGGAGCAGTTCCAAATCCAACACTTTGAAGATGATATTTGATATTTTTGGAGCTGAGCATTTCGAGATATTGCTTGCTCTTACCTCGGGCGAGGATGGATAGCATCACGACGATACGGCTTTGATCTGTATTGCTCATATCCGTTACCTCACATTTCATCGTAGTAGATCATGTCGTTTTCAAGCTGCAGCAGCTCGCTGTGCGCCTTCTGACGCATTCTGCGAGATTTTATTCGGCTGTAAAGACCCATGACCTGAATAGTAATAAGGGGTGTCATGGCTACCATTGCCACAACGCCAAAGGCATCGGTCATGACGTTTCCGCCAACCGCATCGCAAGCGCCGATAGCAAATGGAAGGATGAAGGTGGTCGCCATAGGACCGCTTGCGACTCCACCCGAGTCAAATGCTATACCTGTGTAAAGAGGGGGGACGAAAAAGGTAATGATAAGAGAAACCGCATATCCCACAATGAGGAAGGGAAAAATTGGAATACCCGTCAGCACACGGAGCATAGCGATTCCGACAGAAACCGCAACGCCCATGGAAAGGGCAAGTCCGATAGACTTCTGTGCGATAGCACCGTGTGTGATCTCCTCGACCTGCTTTTTGAGTGAATGAACGGCTGGCTCGGCGGAAACGACGAAGAAGCCCATTATCATACCGATAGGAATAAGCACGTAGCTGAAGTCGCCGGAAGCGATCTGCTTGCCTATCTCACGTCCCGCAGGCATAAAGCCCACATTAGCGCCCGTCAGGAAAAGCACGAGTCCGACGTATGTATAAACCAATCCGACGCAAACCTTTATCATCTGCATCTTGTGGAAGCGCTTGGTTAAAAGCTGGAAAACTATAAGCATACCCACGATAGGGAGGAAAGCCATAAGCACCTCCCCCGCATATTTGGGGAAGCCCTCAAGGAACGCGGCAAAGGCGGCACTTGTGGTTTCAAAAACTCCAAGCTCGGAGGTGACCGACTCCGCCTCGGGCTTGTAGCAAATACTCAGAATAAGAACAGACAGTATAGGACCGATGCTGCAAAGGGAAACCAGACCGAAGCTGTTTTCCTGCGAGTGCTTGTCACTGCTGATGGACGCCATACCCGCTCCCAAAGCCATGATAAAGGGAACAGTCACAGGACCTGTGGTAACTCCGCCCGAGTCAAACGCGGTGGGGATAAATTCATCAGTTACAAAAAAGGTAAGAATGATCGCAAGTCCGTAAAAGATAAGAAGCAGACGGGAAAGCTGAACACTTTTGCGCGAGCGAATCATTGCTATAACAAGAAAAACTCCGACTCCGACCGCAACGCACAGTATAAGCACGATATTGGGTATGGATGGGACCTGCTCGGCAAGCACCTGAAGGTCAGGCTCTGCGATAGTGATAAGAATACCAAGCACGAGGCACACGAGGAGTGGAATTATCAGCTTTTTGGATTTAGAAAGGGAAACACCGATACCTTCGCCAAGAGGCTGCATGGACATACCCGAGCCTATCGTGAAGAGGCTCATTCCCACAAGCAAAAGTAAGGTTCCGAACAGAAAAAGCACGAGAACTCCCGACTGCAAGGGCGCAACAGTGATGCTTAGCAGCAAAACTATTGCGAATATCGGCAGAACGGATGTCAATGACTCCTTCAGCGCATTAACTAACTGTTTCATTTATCCTCCGAAAAAACGGGCACTTACCCATAATCACATCTATTATACTATTATTTTGTTAACCTCCTTTTAACCGTTTATGAACGCAAACAAACATTCGGGCGAAAACGTGACATTCCGTCATGGTATTTTAAAATATTTCAATGTAGATATGAAAATAGTGAATGCCAGCTTCCTTTGATATTCCTCCGTGGAGAGCCTTGCAGCCTCCTCGTCGTTTGACATAAAGCCGCATTCCACAAGGACGGCGGGGGTACGCAGGCGGTGGAGAAGGAAAAGCTTTTCGTCTGCAGCCTTGACCTTGCGGTAATTTGATGGCTGTATCAGCGTTGAAGCCGACTGAATATCCTTGGCGATATCAAACGACACTGCCGAATAAGGGGAATACCACACCTGAAGCCCGTTGTATTTCTTGTCCGAAAATGCGTTTTGATGTATGCTGATAAACAGAGCATTTTCAGTCCCATTTGCAGTAGCGAGGCGGCTGGCAAGGTCCATCATTTTCTTTTTGCCCACGTGGTCAGCGCTTTTGTCGTAAAGCAAAATGTCATCGTCACGGGTAAGCACCGTGGGTACCCCGGCGGCGGTGTAATAATCGCGTAGCATGAGAGCAATGGCAAGATTTATGTCCTTTTCCTGCATGCCGTCCGCACTTGCAGCTCCGCCGTCCTCGCCTCCGTGTCCCGCGTCGATAACGACGGCGGTAAGCGTGGCGGAGGACGCATCGGTACTGTCCGTGGCATCGCTATCTGTTTTTTGTGCGTCGTTCTGCCTGCTTGACAGCGTGAGCAAAATACAGAAAACGCATAAAAACAGCGTAAACGCACAAAAAATAAGTGGCGAGGAATAATTAGCTTTCTTAGAATTTTTCTCCACGTTGACCTCCGAGGCTTGGTTTTTATACATCTATAACTTATGCCGCCTTGACAGAAGGATTTACCGATATTCTGAAAAATTATATAATTTGTTAAAAAAATACAAAATTGTCGATAAATTTCGTCAAAGTTACAGCCTTGACAGGGGGAGGACTTTTTGATATAATATTTCTAATAATTTTTCGGTGGCCGCCGTCAGGCGGAGAAAGAGAGGTTTTCAATGAGCTACGCAGACAAGTTTAAGAAGGAAGGACTTACGTTTGACGACGTTCTTCTTATCCCCGCCAAAAGCGACGTTCTCCCCGCGGACATCGACACATCTACACGCCTTACCAAAAAGATCAAGCTTAACATTCCGCTTATGAGCTCGGCAATGGATACCGTTACCGAATCGGCGATGGCTATTGCTATTGCACGCGAGGGCGGCGTCGGCACTATTCACAAGAATATGACTATTGAACGTCAGGCGGATCAGGTTGACCGCGTTAAGCGAAGCGAGAACGGCGTTATCAAAAACCCCATTTATCTCGGCAAGGACAATACCGTAAACGATGCCGAAAATCTTATGCATAAGTTCAAGATCTCGGGCGTTCCGATCTGTGACGAGGACGGAAAGCTTATCGGTATCATAACCAACCGAGATATGAAGTTCCTTGACAACTTCAATCAGCCCATTGAAAACGTAATGACAAAGAGCAATCTCATCACAGCCCCCGAGGGAACTACCCTTGAGGAAGCTAAAGAGATACTCCGCCGTCATAAGATAGAAAAGCTCCCCTTAGTCAACGACCGTATGGAGCTTTGCGGACTTATCACCATCAAGGATATCGAGAAGGTAGTGAAATATCCTAATTCCGCCAAGGATTCTCTCGGCAGACTTCTTTGCGGCGCGGCTATCGGTGCTACTAAGGACGTGCTTGACAGAGCAGGGGAATTGCTCGCGGCAGGCGCGGACTATCTCGTGCTTGACTCTGCACACGGTCATTCCGAGAATATCATCAGGAGCGTAGCGAAGGTAAAGGAAAAGTATCCCGACTGTCAGCTTATCGCAGGTAATATAGCGACGGGCGAGGCGGCAGAGGAGCTTATCCGTGCCGGCGCTGACGCCATTAAGGTTGGTATCGGTCCCGGCTCTATCTGCACCACTCGAATCGTTGCTGGTATCGGCGTACCCCAGATCACCGCAGTTTGCGACGCTGCTGAGGTTGCGGACAAGTACGGTATTCCTGTTATAGCCGACGGCGGTATCAAGTATTCGGGAGATATTTGTAAGGCTATCGCGGCAGGCGCCAGCGTTATTATGGTAGGCTCTCTGCTTGCGGGATGCAGTGAAAGCCCCGGAGTTGAGGAGCTTTATCAGGGACGTAGATTTAAGGTATATCGCGGAATGGGCTCACTTGCCGCTATGGAGCAGGGCTCGAAGGACAGATACTTCCAGGAAGGCAACAAAAAGCTTGTTCCCGAGGGAGTTGAAGGTCGTGTTCCTTATAAGGGAACTCTTGCGGACACTGTGTATCAGCTCATGGGCGGCCTGCGCTCGGGTATGGGCTACTGCGGCGCGCCCGATATCGAAACTCTCCGCCGCGAGGGAACATTTGTGCGTATCACGGGCGCGGGACTACGCGAATCTCACCCGCACGATATCTCCATTACCAAGGAAGCACCCAACTACACCACGATGGCGTAAAGCAAATATGTAAAAAAGCCTCTTTCCAAGTCGGAAAGAGGCTTTTTGTGTTGGGATTTTTATTCTTCCGTTTCTTCCTCAACGGGCGTTACAAGCACCGTAAGGCTGGTAACTCGCATATCGTCCATATCGTTGACTATAATGCAGAGGTTTTCGTAATTGAAGCTGTCGCCCACCTTCGGCGCGTCGTTGAGCATTTCAACCGCCCAACCGCCAACGGTGGAGTATTCACATTCAAAATCGTGAGCCTCGGCGTCAAATTCTATCTCGGCAAACAGGTCGTCGATATTCATATCGCCCTTTACCTCGTAAATATTGTCGCCTATCCTGTTTATCATCTCAACGATCTCGTCCGACTCGTCCCAGATATCACCCACAAGCTCCTCAAGAATGTCCTCCATGGTAACAATACCCAAGGTACCGCCGAACTCGTCTGTTACGACGACCAGGTGCATCTTACTCTCCTTCATGGTGGCGAGAGCGGCAGGGAGCTTCATGGATTTGTAAATGAAGGGCGGCTCGACGATAAGCGAGCGGATGTCCAGCGCCTCGGGATCCAGTCCGTCCGCCTTGCATTTTGCAAGAGCCTTGTAGTAGTGATTGAGGTAGAGAACACCGATAATGTTGTCGATATTGTCCTCGTATACGGGGATACGGGAGTAGCGCGACTCGGTGATGATCTGTCTGATAGTCGCAGGATCGTCGTCAATGTCGATATTCACAATATCGATTCGGGGGGTCATGATTTCCTCAACGTTTGTGTCGGGGAACTCAAGAGTGGACTGAAGAAGCTCGCTCTTTTCCTCGTCGATGACGCCCTCCTCCTCGACCGTGTCGATAATGGATGAAAGCTCATCCTCAGTAACGGTGGGAGTATCCTCGTCGTTGTCCGCGCCCCAAATCTTGCGCCCCAGCTTGACTATTCCCGTAGCCAGCGAGCCGAGAGGAATAATATAGGTGAAAATAATTGTGAGTACGCGGATGGGGAACGCAAAGAAGCGCACGAGCTTATCTGCGTGCTGACGTGCGATCACCTTGGGGGTGATCTCCGCAAATATAAGCACTACGAGCGTAATGGAAAGGGTGGCAACAACTGAAGCAAGTGCTTCATTGTTATTGAACAGCTCAAGAAACAGCAGCGTGCCGAAGGAGGATGCCGCTATATTTACAAGGTTGTTACCGATAAGTATTGCGGACAGTGCGGACGTGAAATGCTCGGTGATGTAATATGCTGTGCGGGCGGTCTTTTTGCCGTCCTCGGCCGCCTTTTTCAGCCTTGACTTGTTTGCAAAGCTGAAGGACATCTCGCTTGCCGAGAAAAATGCGGAAAGCACTATCATAACGGCAATGATTATAAGATAAGGAACTATCATACCGACACCTCCTTATCAGCTTTTTCGTCGCTGTCAGCGGGGGTATCGGAAGCCTTTTCCTCATCCGCCTCGTCCTCCGCAGCAGGGGAGGAAACGTCGATCTTGATTGTAATATAGCTTACACGGTGACCGTCGATCTCGTCAACGGTGATCTCCATGTTACCATATTCAAAGGATTCGTCAAGCTCGGGAATGTGCTTAAATTCCTGCACGATCCATGCAAGGAGCGGGATCTTTGCAATTCTCGCCTCGGGCTCGGGGCAATTCATACGTGCGAATGCCTCTGCCACGGTAAGGTGAGTATCTATTTTGTACTTGTTACCGCCAAGCTTGGTAAACGTGTGGTCGATCTCATCGGACTCATCCCATATATCGCCCACAAGCTCCTCAAGGAAGTCCTCAATCGTGACGATGCCGAGGGTGTGCTCGCATGGAGCAACATCCGACTCAACGGTGTCCGCACCGTCATTATCCTCGCCTCCGCAGGTCTCGCTGACCACAGCCATGTAAAATTTATGCTGGCGCATTACCGTCAGCAGATCGTCGATCTTTGCGTCGGGACTTACGAAAAAGGGAGGAATAAGAATATCGCGGATGCTCACGTCCTCATCCTTGAGGTAAGCACGCAGATACGTGCGTGTCTGTAAATAGCCGATAATGTGGTCGATATCGCCCTCGTAAACGGGCAGACGGGAGTGGTTTGCGGTCTGGATAAGAGCGAGCAGATCCTCGCGGGAGATATCCGCGCTGATGGCAATCATCTGATCTCTTGCAGTCATTACGTTAGCGGCAGTAGTGCCCGAAAATTGAATTGCAGACATCAAAAGATCGCTTTGCTCCTCGTCCATAACACCCTCTTCCTCGGCAGTGGTGATAATATCCTTAAGCTCGTCCTCCGTAATGGTGGGGAGGCTTTCAGCCTTAAAGAGCTTGGATACAAGAGTGGTAATACCGTTGAAAACAAAGGTGAAGGGGCGCAAAAGTTTCATAAGAAAGCGCATGGGCGCGGAATTGCGAAGCGCAACCGTTTCACTCTTGTCAATGGCGTAGCTCTTGGGTATCATTTCGGCGAAAATGAAGATGATGACGGTAGTAATAACCGTAGTGAGCAGATTTGCGGTTTGATCGCCAAGGCTTGTATATTGCTTGAACAGCTTCAGCGCAAAGATGGTCGCTACCGAGGAAGCGGCAATGTTAACGATATTGTTGCCGATAAGCAAGGTAGTGATCGCCTTGTCGTAATTGTTTGAAATAAAAAGCGCGTTTTTTGCTTTTTTATTGCCGTCGTCGGCCTTCTGCTTGATGCGTATCTTGTTCATTGTAGCAAAGCTGCTTTCAGATGAAGAAAAGAACGCGCTGAGGGCAACGCAGACTATAAAAATCAAAAGTAACGTACTATCCCCGTCCATTTGGACTCCCAACTCCTTTTCTCAGATAAATTACGGCGTTGTCGCCGCGTCTGAATTGTGCCAAAATGCACACGGTTACTACTAATTATATATAATTTTTTTAATTCTGTCAAGGACAGTTTTGCGAAAACTTTGTTGGTTTAGGGCAGTTTGAGGGTGGATTTCGAAATTGGAGGGGCAGTTAGTGTTCTTTTCGCCGCTTTTCGCCGTTTCCGAGAGTTTTTCGGGCTTTTTCAATACTTCCTTTTTTAGCGCAGGAAACGCATATATGGAAAGATAGACGAACTTTTATGCATAATATTCACTCTTTTATTCACTTTGGCTGTTGACTTTTCAATAATAATGGTATATAATATATCATGTAAGATTATGCCCGCCGAAAGTGGTAGGACGGGCGGCAAGGAGAGTAAAATGGCAACAGAAAATAAGGTTAGCCGTCGCAAAGCGAGAGAGGCTGTATTCGGACTGCTTTACGAAATGGAATTTCATCCCGAATCGAGTGCCGAGGAGATATTCGACCGTGCGGTAGCCGACAGAGATATCGATGCGGAGGATGAATACATAAAGAGTGTATTTTTCGGTGTTTGCGAAAAGCTGGAGGCTGTTGACGCTATAATCGAGCGCCACGCAAAGGGCTGGAGAACGGGACGTCTTTCCCGCGTATCCCGCGCAGTCATTCGACTTGGCGTGTACGAAATGGGATATGTCAGCAGTATTCCCAATACCATATCCATCAACGAAGCGATAGAGCTTGTCAAAAAGTTCGGAGAGGATAAGGCTCGCGGATTTGTAAACGGTGTGCTGAACGCCGTAAAGGATGAGCTTTCGGGTAAGGGAGTTGACGCTCCCGCAGCTGCCGGGGACGAAAAATGAGTCGCCGCTGCTACGTTGGCTTCGATACCAGCAACTACACCACCTCTGCGGCGGCCGTCGCAGTAGGAGCGGACGGGGAGCTTTCCGTCATAGCCAACTGCAAAGCACCTCTGCCCGTAGGGGAGGGTGAGCGCGGACTGCGCCAGAGTGATGCAGTGTTTGCTCACACTAAAAATCTGCCCGACGTTATCCGTCAGCTTTCCGAGCATATCAAGGGATACAGCGTGTGCGGCGTGGGCTATTCATCCCGTCCGCGCGACGTTGAGGACTCGTATATGCCCGTGTTTCTGTCGGGCAAGGTAGCGGCAGAGGCTTATGCATCCGCTGTCGGCGTGCCGCTTTATGAATTTTCTCACCAGAACGGACACATCATGGCGGCGCTCTATTCGTCGGGTGCTTTGGCGGACGGGCTGTTGGAAAAGCCGTTTTTCGCCTTCCATTTATCGGGAGGAACTACCGAGGCGGTGCTTGTTACTCCGCGTGACGTTGCAACGGACGGCGCGCGTGACGGATTTTTTACGTCACGGCTGCTGTGTGCCACGGCTGATATCAACGCGGGACAGGCTATTGACCGAGCGGGAGTCGCCATGGGACTCCGTTTCCCCTGCGGCAGAGAAATGGAACAGCTTGCACATCTGTGGACGGGGGATATCCCGAGTATGAAAATCACCGTCAAGGACGGAAAATGCAATCTGTCGGGACTTGAAAATAAAGCGCTTCAGCTTTACGCATCAAGCCAAAACAAATCGCAGGTCTGTACCTTCGTTTTCTCGGTTATCGGCAAAACCGTACTCAAAATGACTGATCATCTGCAAGCCGAGTATGCCGAGGGATACCCATACGATGTGCTTTATGCGGGCGGTGTAATGAGCAATATGCTCATGCGCCCCATGTTGTCGGAGGGTAAAAATTATAAAACCTATTTTGCCGAGCCGCAGTACTCTGCGGACAATGCGGCGGGCGTTGCGCTCATGACGGCAATGCGCGCCGAAGGACTTAAATAGTATCCAATGAAAGGAGCATTTATGGCTGTCAGATATAGCGTGGACGTGACTGATCGCGCAACGTCGCGTGAGGCGGCGTTCACCGTCACCCAAGTCAACGAATATATAAAAATGCTCCTGGACGGAAACACAGTACTGCGCGACGTGTGGGTAAAGGGCGAGATATCTAACTTTACAAATCACTATCGCACGGGACACCTGTACTTTTCCCTCAAGGACGAGGGAGGACTTATCCGCGCGGTAATGTTCCGTTATGCAGCGCAGAAGCTGAATTTCGTTCCCGAGGACGGAATGAAGGTACTGCTTCACGGTAAAGTATCATCCTACGTCCGCGACGGACAGTATCAGCTTTACGCCGAGGAGCTTGTGCCGGACGGAGCAGGCAGCCTTGCCGTAGCCTTTGAGCAGTTGAAAAAACGCTTGGAGGCGGAAGGGCTTTTCGATATCTCACGCAAAAAAACAATACCGAAATTTCCACGTACCGTAGGCGTTATAACGTCACCCGACGGCGCGGCGGTAAGGGATATTATCAAGGTTTCGCGGCGCAGATATCCGCAGGCAAGGATACTTGTCTTTCCCGCACCCGTGCAGGGTGAGCGGGCGGCAACGTATCTTACGGGCGGAGTCAAATATTTTAACGCTATGAAGGACGATCCAACGCGCGGCGTTGATGTGATAATCATAGGTCGTGGCGGCGGTTCAATGGAGGATCTGTGGTCCTTCAACGACGAAAAACTGGCTCGTGCCATAGCCGATTGCGAAATTCCCGTAATTTCCGCCGTGGGGCACGAGGTGGATTTTACAATATGCGATTTCGTAGCCGATCTGCGCGCGGCAACTCCGTCAGCGGCGGCTGAAATTGCTGTTCCTGATGGCGAGGAATTAAAAAAACGCTTGCTGTATATGAAAAATTCCATGCTGTCAAGTGTAAACCAAAAAATAGAGCTTGAAAAAAGGCGGGTCAAGTCTCTCGCATCCTCACGCGCGCTTGAAGCGCCGACGGCGGTTTACGGCGAGTGGAAAATAACCGTTGACCGATTGGACAGAGCTATGGATGCGGCTGTCCGACGTGAGCTGGACATTCGGCGCAGATTGCTGGAATCCATGGCGGCGCGGCTGCATTCACTCTCGCCGCTGAGTGTGTTGACCCGCGGCTACGCTATTGCCGAGAGGGACGACGGGCGGGTGCTTGATTCGGTGTCGTGTGTCCGTCAAGACGATAAGATAACCTTGCGCCTCTCCGACGGTCGGTTGGAGGCGAGCGTGCTGTCGGTGCTACCCGATAAACAGGAAAGGGGAAAGATATGAGTGAGAATACTGCGACTAAGGCGAAAAAAAGTGCGGCGGTCAAAATGGATGTTAAGTTTGAGGACGCAGTGTCCCGACTTGAACAGGTCGTAAGGTCCTTGGAGGGAGATAAGGTCTCTCTCGACGAGATGCTTGCTCTTTACGAGGAAGGCGTCGGACTTGTAAAGAATTGTCTGTCCCAGCTTGATGCCGCAGAGCAAAAGGTGCAGAAGCTCAGCCGAGATGAGAGCGGCGAGATAGTTTGCGTGGATTTTGACGTGTCAGAGGGTTGATAAAATGATGGAAAACATTGATACACAGTATGCTTTGAGTATACTTGGCGAGGACTCGGCAATGGTTGAGCGCCTCCTTGATGGCTTGTATACGGGTGCGGGAAAATGTGACGGTCAGCTTGATGCGTCCGCAAGATACAGCCTTATGGCGGGAGGCAAGCGTGTGCGTCCGTCACTGACGCTTGAATTTTGCCGAATGCTCTGCGGTGATGTAAATCGCGCTATTGAATTTGCCGCGGCAGTTGAGATGCTGCATACGTCAACTCTTATCCACGACGATATGCCCGCGCTCGATAACGATGAGCTGCGCCGTGGAAAGCCTACCAATCACAAGGTGTATGGCGAGGCAACAGCCCTGCTTGCCGGCGACGCTATGGCTATTGATGCGTTCAAGGTGCTGATATCCAATAAGTCACTTCCCGCTGATACCCGTCTGCTCGCTGTAAAATATTTGTCCGAGGCTGCAGGGGAGAGCGGTGTTATGCGCGGTCAGATGATCGATAAGTACGGCGAGAGCCATAAGCTGACGCTGGACGAGTTACTTACCCTCCACGCTCACAAAACTGGCGCGCTTATCCGCGTCGCCGCACAGCTTGGCGTGCTTGCGGCAGGCTTTAGAGAAGATAGCTCGGAAATGCATGATGCAGTGGAATACGCTGAACGCATAGGACTTGCATTCCAGATAGTGGACGACGTTCTTGATGCCACCTCAACCCCCGACGCGCTCGGAAAATCTGTGGGCGGTGACGCCGCGCTGTGTAAAAATACCTTCCTTAGCTTTTACAGCGTTGATGAAGCAGAGAGCTATGCCGCTCGTCTGACGGAGGAAGCCGTAGAGCATATACGCAAGTATGAGGGACACGAGCGCCTTGTAGCACTGGCAGAATTCCTTGCCGTCAGAAAGTATTGATCAGAAAGGAAAGACTATGTATACTTTTACTGCTTTGATAACAAACTATCCGCTTATTTGTACGGGCTCCGCTTGGCTTGTGGCTCAGGTGCTCAAGGTATTTACGGGGATTTTCAGAGAGCGCAGATTTTCTGTGCTAGAATTTTTGTTCGGCAACGGCGGTATGCCGTCCTCGCACTCCGCATCTGTCGTTGCTCTTTGCGTCGCCTGTGCAATAAAGTTCGGCTTGGGATCGCCCTATTTTGCGATTTCATTTCTTCTCTGCGTTATCGTTATGCGTGATGCCACGGGTGTGCGTTGGGAAACGGGAGAGCAGGCAAAGGTGCTTAACCGCATAATGCAGGACCTGTTCAAATCCGACAGACCCGAGGAATTCAATAAAAACCTCAAGGAGCTTGTGGGACATACTCCCTTGCAGGTATTCGTTGGTGCAATCGTCGGCGCGGCAGTTCCTTTCGCACTTATGGCGATTCCTGCGTTTGGAATACTGTGATCCATGCGCGCTGACATTTATATCACCGTGGGTGGCTTTGCAAAAAGTCGAACCATGGCGCAAAAGCTGATTGGATCGGGCGCCGTAAGTATTGACGGCAAAAGGATAGGTAAGCCCTCGGAGGAGATTGGTGACGGTGAGCATACCGTTGAAATATCCGAAATAGATGAGATGCGATACGTCAGCCGAGGCGGACTCAAGCTGGAGGCGGCATTAGACTTTTTCGGTCTGTCGCCGAATGGCTTGATTGCACTTGACGTGGGCGCGTCCACAGGTGGCTTTACAGATTGTCTTTTAAAGCGAGGTGCTAAGCTTATTTTCGCGGTGGATTCGGGTGTCGGACAGCTTCACACGGACCTGCTCGCAGACCCTCGCGTTATATCGCTTGAAAAGACTAACGCACGCACGCTGACTCCGTCAAGCCTTGCCGCTCGCGGCAATATTGACGGCTTTGACGGTCATGTGGACATAGCGGTAATGGACGTTTCCTTTATATCGCAGACGGTCATAATTCCCGCACTCAGCTTTATGGTAAGGAATGGCGGATGGCTGATAAGCCTTATCAAGCCGCAGTTCGAGGTGGGCAGATGTGCCGTCGGTAAGGGTGGGATAGTTAAGAGTCCCAAGGACCGAAAAAATGCCGTGGAAAATGTTAAAAAAGCAATGGCAGGCTATGGATTTCGCGCCGTTGGCATAATTGACTCACCAATTATGGGAGGCGACGGAAATCACGAATATATTGGCTACTTCGTAAAGGAGGGAAATGCAAATGAGCGAAACTAATGATATCCCCTTCAAAAAAATAGGTCTTATCACGAATTACAATATCTATGACAAAGCAAATGCGGCTATGACTGTGGCTCAGAAGCTCGCAGAGCTTGGCGCTGAGCTTATAGTGCCGTCAATAAACCGTGATAAGGTGCTTCGTATGAATCGCGGAAAGGTTAGATTTACCTTTCTGCAAATGGATGATCTGTACGCCGAAGTCGACCTGCTCGTGGTACTGGGCGGCGACGGAAGCATACTTGAATCAGCAAGACGCGCCTCCGCTCGCAAAACACCCATCCTCGGCATCAATCTTGGAAGAATGGGTTATATGGCGGAGCTTGAAATGAGCGAGCTTGAGCTGCTTGACGGATTGTTTGACAGGGAAGGATATCACATAGAGGAGCGCTCCATGCTGAATATCCGACTTGTCAATACACAGGGCAATGTGCGATTTGAAGCTCTCGCACTCAACGAGGCTGTAATTACTAACGGCTCAGTTGCGCGGATAGTGGATATCGAGCTGTCGGAGGGGGATATTCCCGTGACTTCATATCACGCAGACGGACTGATAATCGCAACCCCCACTGGCTCAACTGCATATTCGCTTTCAGCAGGCGGACCTATTGCCGACCCGAGAGTTAACTGCTTCTGCGTGACGCCGATCTGCCCACATTCGCTGGCATCGCGCCCCATGATCTTTCCCGACAGTGCTGATCTTTGCGTGAAAAATACAAGCAACCGCGAAAAGATGCTGTATCTTACCGTTGACGGCAGAATAAACTGTGAGCTTTACAAGGGCGAATCAGTGCGTATCCGTCGAGCAACGGAGGTAACAAATCTTATCCGCATCAAGGATTGCGGATTTTATCGTAGGCTCAGACTCAAAATGTCTGATAAGTAATCAAGTGAGGTAACAGAAATGAGAAAAAACCGTCTTGCAAAGATAGTTGATATAATAACCGAGCATGACGTTGAAACACAGGACGAGCTGCTTGAATATCTGCGTGCCGAGGGCTTTGACGTAACGCAGGCAACCGTATCTCGCGACATCAGAGAATTGAAGCTGATAAAGGGAAATTCGGAATACGGCGCGTACAGATATATGCTCCCGAAATCCATGCGCGACGAGGGATTGCATATCAGCAGTGCCTTGGCGGAGGCGATAATCCGAGTGGATTATTCGCAGAATATCGTCGTGCTTCATACATACGCGGGTATGGCACAGGCTGTCGCGCTTGAGGTGGACAGACTCGGACTCTCTCAGCTTCTCGGCTGTGTTGCGGGTGACGATACTATCATCACCGTGGCGAAGGATAACGATAGCGCGGCTGCTATCAGTAATCAGCTAAAGGAGCTTATCCGAGTTCGTGCAAAGAGCGGTGACGGAGCATGATATCCTCGCTGCACGTTGAAAATATTGCAACCATCAAGTCCGCAGATATCGACCTTGCGAGCGGCTTTTGCGTGCTGACGGGCGAAACGGGAGCAGGAAAATCCATTCTCGTTGACAGTATCGCCCTGCTCTTGGGTGGACGGCTTTCAAAGGAGCTTGTTCGCGCAGGGGAAAGTTACGCTCTTGTCAGCGCTGTCTTTTGTAACGTGGGCAGCGTGGCGAGCGAGGGACTTTCAGAGCTTGGCATAACCGTTTGTGAGGAAGACGGCGGTGAGATAATGCTTGAACGCCGCATCACGTCCGACGGTCGTTCTACGGCAAGGATAAACGGCAGAACAGTCACGGTGTCGCTTTTGCGCGAGGTAGGCGGTCTGCTGGTAAATATCCACGGTCAGAACGACAATAGGGAGATAATGCAAAAGACTTGGCATTTGAAATCGCTTGATGCGTATGCCGATTGCGACGATCTGCTTGCCGAGTACGGAGTGCTTTATTCGCAGTGGAGATCTGCCGAGGAAAAGCTAAACGGTCTTATGCAGGATGAATCCGAGCGGCTCCGTTTGCGTGAAATGCTGGAATATCAGATAAACGATATAGACAGCGCACGCTTGAAGGTGGGCGAGGAGGAGAAGCTGACGGCACAACGGGATCGCCTTTTACATCAGGAAAAGATAAATAAGGGTGTCAGGATAGTCACTAAGGCATTGACCGACAGTGATAGAGTCAATGCAAAGGAGCTTGTAGAGCGTGCTGTATCTGCCGCCGAGCAGCTTGCAGAGTTTGACGTTATCCCGGAATGTGAAAGCGTTATAGAGCGCCTGACACAGGTGAAATATGAGCTTATCGATATATCCGAAGCCGTAAGATCCTTTGCGGGCGATGACGATTTTGACGTGTCTGCCGATTCCACGGCACTTATCGACAAGATCGAAGGTCGTTTGGATACAATAAATCGCCTCAGCCGTAAGTACGGAGCGGATATTGCCGAGATACTTGCTTTCCGTGATCGAGCGGCGCAGCGCCTTGACGAGATAGACTCAGCCGACGAGCGGATCACTGAATACACGAAAAATATCAAGAGGGCAGAAGCCGAGCTTTGTGTCGTCGGAGGTAAGCTTACCGCACGCCGTCGCAGTACGGCGGTTGAGCTTGCGGAGAAGATACGCGAGTCGTTAACCTTCCTTGATATGCCCAAGGTAAGATTTGAAATTTCCGTAAAGCCCACAGGCAGATTTACATCTGACGGCGTTGATGACGTGGAATTTCTCGTTTCCGCCAACCCGGGCGAGCCACCTGCACCCATGACTAAAATAGCGTCGGGCGGTGAGCTTTCCCGAATAATGCTGGCACTGCGCAGTGTGCTTAACGATAAGTACGGCATGTACGCCTCCATTTACGACGAGGTGGATACGGGAATTTCCGGACGCACATCGCGAAAGGTCGGTATTAAGCTTCGCGATATTTCATTGCAAAGCAAGGACTTTTCGCAGGTTATATGCGTAACTCATTCCGCGCAAATAGCCTCACTTGCCGACGCACATTACCTCATTGAAAAGCGCGAGGAGGGCGGACGCGCCCATACCTCCGTGCGCCGACTGTCGGAGGATGAGAGGGTAGAGGAGATCGCGCGAATTCTCGGCGGTCTTGACGTCAGCGACGCACAGCGCGCCGCCGCCCGTGAGCTTATTTCCGAGAGATAATGAAATACGAAAATAATTTTGCTGATAAATACCTTAAATTTCAAAAAACTGTTGAAATTACCGCCAAGATGTGCTAAAATATAACATTGTGTGCAATATAAGTTTGAAAGGAATATAGACAAATGCTGAAAATCAAATCCTTGATTGCCGATAAGCTTTTGTGCGGGATAAAAAACATCTCTGCCGAATGTCAGATAACAGCCGACGAGCTTGCAGGAATGCTGGAATATCCCCCCGATAGCAGTATGGGCGACTTGGCACTCCCTTGCTTTAAGCTTTCCAAGGCGCTCCGCCGCTCGCCCGTGCAGATAGCGCAGACGCTTGTGCCCGAAATGAGTGATGACTGCATTGACTCGGCGCAGGCAGTCAACGGCTATCTTAATATTTACATTGCAAGGGATTATCTCGCGTCCGCAGTGATTCCCGAAATACTTGATAAAAAGGAAAATTACGGCGCGCCCGATTTTGGCAAGGGCAAGACGGTGGTGCTTGACTATTCCTCCCCCAACGTCGCAAAGCCTTTCCATATCGGACACCTCGGAACGACGGTTATCGGTCACTCGCTCAAAAAGCTGCATGAATTTGCAGGCTATAAGTGCGTGGGTATTAACTACCTCGGCGACTGGGGAACGCAGTTTGGAAAGCTGGTTCTTGCCTACCGTATGTGGGGTAATAAGGAGCTGATCGAAAAGGGCGGAATCGACGAGCTTGTCAGCCTTTACGTCCGCATAAACAACGCTATTAGCGGAAATGAGGAGCAGGGCATAGCCCCCAGCCCCGAGCTTGCAGAGAAGGCGAGAGCCGAGTTCCACAAGATGGAGACAGGCGACGAGGAAAATCTTGCACTTTGGCGTTGGTTTGTTAAGATAAGCCTTGAGGAATACGAAAAGACCTACAAGCAGCTTGATATCACATTCGACAGCTACAAGGGCGAGTCCTTCTATACTGACAAAATGCCAGCAGAGGTGCAAAAGCTGAGAGATAAGGGACTGTTGAAGCTTGACGACGGCGCATCTATCGTTGACCTTGAGCAGTACGGCATGCCGCCCTGCCTTATACTCAAGCGCGACGGCTCAACCCTTTATCCGACAAGAGATATCGCGGCGGCTGTTTACAGAAAAGCGGAGTACGGCTTTGATAAGGCTATCTACGTCACAAGCGGTCAGCAGATCCTCCATTTCCAACAGTGGTTCAAGGTAGTTGACCTTATGGGATACGAGTGGGCGGATCAGCTTGTCCACGTGCCTTACGGTACTGTCAGCGTAAACGGCGCAAAGCTTGCGACAAGAACGGGTAATGTGGTGCTGCTAAAGGACCTCTTTGCCGCGGCTATCGAGAAGGTTTCGGAGATCATGGAGGAAAAGAACCCCGCACTCAAGGGCAGATACGATATTGCCGAGGCTGTCGGCGTCGGAGCTATCGTGTTCTACTATCTCTCCAATAACCGTATCAAGGATATCAACTTCAACATGGAGGAGGCGCTCTCCTTTGACGGAAATACGGGCCCGTACGTTCAGTATACCTACGCGCGCGCTTGTTCGATCCTTGAAAAGGCAGGCGATATTCCTGCGGGCGAGGTTACTATAAGCACTCCCGAGGAAAAGGCTCTTGCCGTAACGCTTTCGCAGTTTGAGGAAAAGGTGAGAGTTGCCATCCGCGACTACGAGCCGTCTGTCATCACTCGCTACATTCTTGATATTGCAACTGCATTTAACCGCTTCTATCACGAGTGCCCGATAAACAACGCGGATACTCCCGAGCTGCGGGCTTCAAGAATAAAGCTCACTGCGGCAGTAAAGCACGTGCTGGGTAGCGCGTTTGGACTTATCTGTCTTAGAAAAACCGAAAAAATATAATTTAAAGGGGAATATATCATGTCAGGACATAGCAAATGGGCTAATATCAAGCACAAGAAGGAAAAAACCGACTCTCAGAGAGCCAAGGTTTTCACAAAAATCGGCAAGGAGCTTATGGTGGCAGTAAAGGAAGGCGGTCCCGATCCCGCATCCAACTCCAAGCTCCGCGACCTTATTCAGAAGGCAAAGGCAAATAACGTGCCTAACGACAATATCGAGCGTACTATCAAAAAGGCGCAGGGAAGCACGGGCGAGAATTACGAGGAGATCACCTACGAGGGCTACGGTCCTGCGGGTGTTGCAATTATCGTTAAGGCGACTACCGACAACCGTAACCGCACCGCAGGTAACGTCCGCTCCTACTTCTCAAAGTTCCACGGAAACATGGGACAGAGCGGATCGGTAAGCTTTATGTTTACCGATAAGGGCGTTGTCGTCATTCAGGACGAGGACGGCGAGTACGAGGAGGACAAGCTGATGGAGCAGGCTCTTGAAGCGGGTGCTGAGGATTTCTCCGCAGACGACGGTATTTTTGAGATTACCACCGATCCTGCCGATGTTTATGCCGTTGCAGATGCGCTTAAGGGACTTGGCTATAACGTAGCCTCCGCCGAGGTTACCATGATCCCGTCCACCTACACCGCCATTGACGGTGAGGAGGACTGTAAATTCATGGGACTTCTGCTTGATAAGCTGGAGGAAGACGACGACGTTCTCGACGTTTATCACAACTGGGAAAACTGTGACAGATAAGTAAAAATATGAATTTCTCCGCATGCGCTGCGCGTCTGCGGAGAAATTTTTTGTGATAATGTAAATTTATAAATTACTATTGACTACGGACTTGTTTTCTGTTAAAATATATAGTATAATGTAGTATAGTGCCCAAAAATGCGCACTTTTTAGATGTGAGGCAGGAAGTTGCATAAATGAATCGCTATAATCGATTGGTCTCCAATACCGCGCTTTTCACCGCGGGTAAATTTTTGTCTAAAATAATAGTTTTCCTCATGATGCGACTGTATACCTCGTGCCTTACGACCGCACAGTACGGTACAGCGGATCTGATATCAAACACGGCTAATCTGCTCATTCCTATAGCCTGTCTGGGTATAGGAGAGGGAATTTTCCGCAGTACTGCGGCAAAGCTGGAGGATAGAGAGGTATTTTTTACAAACGGACTTGCCATCCTTCTTTACGGAACGCTTGGCTTTCTCGTCTTGTCCCCGCTGCTTGGATTTATTAAGTTTTTCACAAGCTACGTATGGCTTATCATCCTGTACGTGGTCGTATCCAATATCCATGCCGTCTGCTCGCAGTATCTGTGTGCCTGCGGTTATACCAAGCTCTTTGCTGGGCAAGGACTTCTCAATACCGCGCTGACGGTATTGCTCAATCTCCTGTTCTTGCCTGTCCTGGATATGGGTGTTACGGGATACGTGCTGTCTGTCATACTTGCCGATTTTCTGACCACCGTATTTTTGGTAGTCTACGCTAAGCTTTGGCGGTCGATAAAGATATCCGCGCTTCGTCCCAACGTGATGCGAAGCATGCTCAAATTCTGCCTGCCGCTGATTCCTACCACGGTATTCTGGTGGGTGACGAGCGTGTCGGACAGGTACCTTGTCGCGTTTCTTGCATCTCCCGAGAGCAACGGACTTTACGCTGCTGCGTACAAGATACCGACGCTGCTTATCTACGCCGTGTCCATATTTGACGGCGCGTGGAAGCTTTCCGCCATATCCGACAGTGAGGACGAGGTCGCGCAAACTGCGTTTTTCTCCCGCGTGTGGCGGATGTATACCACGCTCGGATTTGTGGGCGGCGCGATACTTATTCTGCTATGTAAGCCGTTTGCGGGTATCTTGTTCGCAGAGGACTATTCTTCCGCATGGGTGTATATTCCCGTGCTTTGCGTTGCGACTGTCTTTACAGCGCTTGATACCTTCCTCGGCTCGGTATATTATACTTGCGGAAAGACTGTCTACTCCTTGCGCACTGCTTTCGTTGGTGCGGCACTGAATATCGTGTTGAATATCTGGTGGATTCCGATTTGGGGTGCAATGGGCGCGTCGATTGCCACGTTTATCAGCTACTTCGTAGTTTTTGTTGTGCGTCTTGCGACTATAACCAAACTTATTCCGTTCCGACAGGAAAGATTGAGAGCGGGAGTCAACACCGTCCTCATCTGTGTGCTTGCTGTTTGCATGACCTTTACGGGCGGACACTATTCGGGATTCTGGTGGTTTGGAGCTATTCTCTCATTTGCGGCTGTCGTGCTTTGGAATATAAGCGACGTTATGCGCCTTGTCGGCGGCGTGCTGGGAATGGCAAAAAAGATGTTGAAAAGAAATTAAGCACTGAAAGGAATGTCCGAACTTGTATATTTTAGGCATGGAAAGCTCCTGCGACGAAACCTCCGCTGCCGTTATTGAGATGGGCGAGGGAGTGCGCAGGATAAGATCAGATATCGTGGCTTCACAAATTGATATCCACCGTCTGTACGGCGGAGTAGTACCCGAGATCGCAAGCCGCGCGCATATTGAGGCCATAAGTAAGATTACGCAGGAAGCTCTTGATACCGCAGGAATAACGCTTGCAGACGTAGGCGCTGTGGCTGTTACAACCCACCCCGGACTTATAGGTGCGTTGCTCGTGGGCGTTAATTTTGCCAAATCGCTTGCATTTGCAAACAATATTCCGCTGATATCCGTAAACCATATTCACGGACATATCGCCGCGGCATATCTTGCGGATACAACACTTGAGCCGCCATTTTTGTCACTCGTTGTATCGGGAGGACATACGTCCTTCTATCTTGTGAATGACTATACCGATATTGTAGAAATTGGCGGCACGCGCGACGATGCCGCAGGTGAAGCCTTTGATAAGATAGGCAGAGTTATAGGTATGCCGTACCCCGGCGGTGCGGCACTTGATAAGCTCGCATACGAAGGGGATAAGAGCAAATATAAGCTTCCGTCGCCTGCACTTGTCGGCGATAACCTTGATTTTTCATTCAGCGGACTCAAGACGGCGGCACTGAACATTATTAACTCCGCAAATCAAAAGGGCGAGGAGATAGACCGCGCGTCACTCTCTGCGTCATACACTCACACTATCGTCCGCGGTATAGTGAAAAAGACTGCGATAGCACTTGATAAAAATACAGACGTCAAAACTCTCGTCCTTGCAGGCGGAGTGGCGGCAAATTCGCATATTCGTGCGGCGCTTGACGAGCTGTGCAAGAGTAGGGGAATAAAGTTTACCGTCCCCGACCGTAGCCTTTGCGGTGATAACGGCGCAATGATTGCCGCGGCGGGATATTACGAATATTTGCGCGGACAGCGCTCGGATACGTCACTGAACGCGCGCGCTACCGATTATTGAATTTTTGAAAGGTAGGACTTAACTGCTATGAGGAACGACGACCGCATCTTATTTAGGGCTGATACCGAATTTGCAAGCGATGAAATAAAGGAATCCGTGGTGGCTGATGAGGTTGCGGAGGGCGGTAAGGAGATAAAGGTCTCCTCGGCTGTTGTAAAGCGTCTTCCGCGATATTACAGATATCTGCGTGAGCTTGTAAGGCAGGGACGAATGAGAATCAGCTCGGGCGAGCTGTCCGAGATGATGAATGTTACCGCCTCGCAGATACGTCAGGACCTTAACTGCTTTGGCGGCTTCGGTCAGCAGGGGTACGGCTATAACGTAAACTATCTGTTTGCCAAGATTAGCGAAATACTTGGCGTGGGCGCGGGATTTCACGCGATAATTATCGGTGCCGGCGACCTTGGACGCGCACTTGTCCATCAGGCTATGTTTGAAAAGCGCGGCGTTGATATTATCGGTATGTTCGACACGGGCGAGGGACTCGTCGGGCAGTGCGTGGCGGGAGTTAATGTAATGTCCCTTGACCTGCTTGAGGAATTCTGCAAAAACCACGTCGTTGATATTGCCGTTATCACCTGTCCTCAGTCGCAGGTGAGAGAAGTTGCCGACCGACTTGTAAAGGCAAGGGTCAAGGGGCTCTGGAACTATATGGGCGTTGAGCTGAAATACAGCCCCGACGAGGTGGTGGTTGAGAACGTCCATCTCGGTGATTCGCTCATGATACTAAATTATAAAATTGCATCAAGGCTCGCATCCGACGAGGACAATTCGGACGGAGCTGTGACCGATAGGGAAGGAATATAATTTATGACACTTAATATAAATTACGGCACGTCCGTCATCTCCCTGCCGGGCGGAATACGCGAGCATCTTGAAAATGCGGGGGCAGTGGAGATAAAGGTCCTTATTGCACTTGCCGATTCTCCCGAGCTGTGTAAGAATATCGACAGCACTGAAAATTGTGCAGCGCTTGCCGATATCTGCGGATGCGGTGAGGATGAGATAAACGGCGCGGTAGCATTCTGGAGAGGTGCGGGTGTGCTTGTAGCCGACGGACAAAAATCGCGCAAAGCCACTAAAAAAGCGACCGCAGAAAAGCCCGTTGAGGCAAAGTCTGCACCTAAAGCTACGGAAGCCGCACCGCCAAAGCCCTTGTCGCGCAAGGACGAATTGCCTCACTATACGACCGATGAGCTTACTGCCTTGCTTGAGGAACGCAAGGAAGCAAAGGATTACATAGACGAATGTCAGCGCATCTGGGGCAAGATGTTCAATACCCACGAGATAAATATTATCCTTGGGCTTGTGGATTATCTGGGTCTTGATTGGGAATACGTGCTGACACTTTTGATGTACGTTAAAAAGAATCAGGACGAAAAGGGCGTGAAAAAATCGCTTCATTACGTGGAAAAAATGGCGTTTTCGCTTTATGATGAAAACGTGTTTGACATTGGTTCGCTTAATGCGAAGCTGCAAAGCATGGATCTTTTGGCACAGTCCGAGAGCCGCCTGCGCGCTATGTTCGGAATGGGAGAGCGTGCGCTCACACCGAAGGAGAAAAAGTGCTTTTCAACTTGGCTTTACGAATATAAATTCGACCTTGAAATTATTCGTTTGGCGTATGATATAACGGTAGATGCCAAAGGCAAGCCAAGCATTGCGTATATGAATTCTGTGCTTGCTAATTGGAATGCGGAGGGACATGCTACTCTTGACGATATCAAGGCGGCGCAAGAAAAATTCAAGGCGGAGCAAAATCCCGTGTCAAAAAAGAAAAACGGCAAGGAGTCGGACGGCTCCTTTGAGACCGACGACTTTTTCAAGGCGGCTGTCCGCCGTAGCTTCGGCGACGATTTTGAAGGCTAAGAGAGGTTATTATGAGCTATAACAAGGATATATTCAGAGCCATACGCGAGGAATACAATACAAAATATCTCCGTGCGCGAGAGGCTGCTACTCTGCGCCGCGATGAGGTGGCAAGAGCAGTACCCGAGATAGGCGAGCTTGACAGAAGGCTTTCATCTGTCGGACTTGAAATAATGAAGGTGGCGCTCCATAACAGCGGGGAAAGGCTTGAAGCGCGAATGGCAGAGCTTCGGCTGGAAAACGAAAAAATTCAGGCGGAGAAAAAGAGGCTGCTGGTAGACAACGGTTACCCTGAGGATTATACAGAGGTAAAGTACGAGTGCCCCGATTGCGGCGACTCGGGATTTGTTGATTGCAAAATGTGCCACTGTATGCGCGCAAAAATGATAGAAGCGGGATATATGCAGTCGGGACTTGCACAGCTTATGAACGAGCAGTCATTTGATAATTTCTCGCTTGACTTTTACAAAAGCTCACCCGAAATACATAAGCATATGAACAGAATTTTTACCATAACCAAAAGCTATGCGGAGAATTTCGTGTCGGGTAAGTCGGGCAGTATGGTGTTCTTTGGCGGCACGGGGCTTGGTAAGACGCATCTGTCATCCGCCATCGCACGCACGGTCATATCCAAGGGCTGTGACGTGTTCTATACCACCGCGGTAGGTTGCCTCGGCGACTTTGAATATCAGCGCTTCGGCAACAGCACGAGCGGAGATGAGAGCGGCGATACTTCAAGATATTTTGACTGCGACCTGCTTATAATCGATGATATGGGTACGGAGGTGAACAATCAGTTTACTACGTCCGTCCTATATAATATTATCAATACGCGCCTCAGCCGCCGTCTGGCGACTATAATCAGCACCAATCTCTCGCAGGACGAATTCCGCCGCAGATATTGGGATAGAATTACCAGTCGCGTGTTGGGTGAGTATACCGTTCTGCCTTTCGTGGGAACGGATATCCGCGCGCAGAAATTGAAGTAAATTAAAAAACGGTCACCTTGGCGTACCTGCTGTATGCTAAGTAGCGATAACGAAGTTTTCCCGTATAAGTCCGTGTGGCTTTCGAGTCACACGGACTTTCTTCGTTTATACGGCTAATTTTGAAGCTGAGGAATCTTGTTTGCTTCCCGTATTGGCGGGCAAATCAATGATACCGACAGCGTTGTAGTAAATTTCAATCTTTTGTTTTCTGTGTCCGCTGCTCTTGTCGGGAGCGTGGACGAGTATCTTATCAACCAAATCATTCAACATTTCGGGAGTAAGCTCCTCGGGATCGGTGTATTTGCGAACATTGACAAGTAACTGTTTCAAATCTTTTACCTGCTCCTCGCCGTTTTCTACAAGATCTTGAAGCATAAGAATTTTGCTCTTTACATTTGCTTGCTCTTGTTCGTATCCTGTGGAAAGAGTGTCAAATCTCGCCTCGGATATTCTGCCCGACACCATATCCTCGTAGGTTCGCTTGAAAATTCTGTCAAGCTCTTCATCTCGTCGCTTCAATACTACGATTTCCTTTTTGGCGCTCTCTACGGTTATTTGACGCTCCTTGTCCGCCTTTTCAATCTCTCGACGTACAAAGGTTTCTTCAAACTGCTGCACATACACGAGCATACTCTTGATATGCTTGAAAACCAAATCGTATAGCACGGAATTTCGGATATAATGTGCCGTGCAAGTTCCCATGTTGCTTCGATAGTTTGCGCAAGTGTAATGGTCTTCTTTTTCGTTGGTATTACTACCCGAGAAATGAAGCTTTGCTCCACAATCCGCACAAAACAGTTTGCCCGAAAAGAGTTGAAAGCGTCCTGTCGCTGTTCTTCTGCGCTTG
>SVQX01000021.1 GCA_015065065.1 Oscillospiraceae bacterium | reverse complement strand
GAACTATAATATTAATATAAAAGTAAAAAAGGAGGAATACGCCAATGAACTGCGTGTGCCAAAGTTGCGAATGAAATACTAAAGAAAGGAAAGAAATATATGAAAATGAGCAATCACAAAACAAACATATTGCGCGTATCAGTGTTTTTAATTGCATTGATAATAGTATTTTCGACTATGCAGCTTAATTTGTTTGCTTCTGCGGTTGACATTGAAGAAACCGAAAATATTGAAGAAATAGACAATATAGATAATATAGATATAGAAGCAACGACTGAAGCCGAGGAACGCGAGGGCTTTTACGAGGTTGTAGAGCTTCGCGAGGAATACTCAAAGCATTTTCATCTGTCTGACGGTAACTACCGTGCAGTAACCTATACAGCACCCGTACACCGCAAGGATGAAAGCGGAGCTTGGCAGGATATCGACAACAGACTGCTGCTCAACACGGACGAAAAGGGAACGTCTGCCTACGGCACGACCGACGGCAGAGTGACCTTTGCACAAGGAGTGGCAGACTTTACCGAGGGCGGTATATATACGCTGTCCGAAAACGGATATACGGTATCGCTGTCAGCAGTGCCTAATACCGAAGGCGGGCTTGGCGAAATGTCAAGCGGAAATATGACGCTTCAGCCCGTGGTGGGCAACCCCGCCGCCACCGTTACAAATCACAGCCTGCCCGAGGCTGTTGATGACAGCGAAAGTGATGCTGTGAAATTTGAAAAGGCGTCGAAAATCGACAATCGCAGCTCCATAACATACGAGGACGTTTTCACCAATACTCATCTTGAATACGTTCTCTCGGCAAATTCCATCAAGGAGAATATAATAGTTAACAGCCCCCGCGCAAGCTATGCATATTCCTTCCTGTTTACCGTGAGCGGACTCACCGCCGCGCTGAATGAGGACGGCTCAATAACCCTTGCCGACAGCGATACGGGCGATGCGGTGTATTACGTGCCCGCGCCCTATATGTACGACGCTAACGATACCGTTTCCTACGACGTAAGCTACACCCTGACGACGGTGCGTACAGGGCAGTATATACTTACGGTAACGGCAGACAGCACTTGGATGAACAGCACACAGAGAGCGTTCCCCGTGGTTATCGACCCATCCTTGGATACCGCTTATCTCCAAAGACCTATATCCGATACCTATGTTTCGGCTGCAAATCCCGGCACCAACTACGGATATGATACGAAGCTATGGATAAGCAGCGATAAGACCACGCTTGTAAATGTAACTATGCCCGTTTTGCCCGAAAACCGAATTATAGTAAATGCGGAGTTTTATACCTACTATTACTATTACGTGGACAGCGGCTATATGACTGTTGCCGCATACGAATATCTGTATCCGTGGAATATTATGTACGCGGATTGGAATTTCCTGAACGAGCATGATAATTTGGGTGTCAGCACTACCGCCTCCGCAACCGCGGTCATGGAGGCATCGGAACGCATAGATGCCGACAGCCCGGGCGAGGCGGTCTTTGACCTTACCGAGCTTGTGCGAAAATGGTATAACGGCACGTCTACAAACTACGGTATAGCGCTGAAGCATATTCCCGCGCAGTCCACCAACGACTCGGTCATCCTTGTGTCCTGTGATGCCGATAACGCCGATACCTATGGCTCGTTTTACTATATCGAATATCAGCTTCTCGACGAGGGAGTATACGGGCTGAAAAATGTGGGTAACGACGGCTTGTGGATGGATATACAGTACAATAGTACAAAAGCAGGTGCGCGTGTTCAGCAATGCGTATTTTCATCGGGTAATCCCGTTACCTCGTTCTCGCGTTCCGGACTGTTTAAGGTGAATTTCTATGGTGGAATGGTTCATATAAGAACTATGCTGAATAACGAATTGATGATAGGTGTAGATTCGTCGGCAGGGGTGGTACGCACACAGCCTGCGGCTATATCTGATGCTAATACCGCGTTTGAAATAACGCCGGCGGATGAGGATGGAGTTTACTATATTGAGTGGGGACCGTATGTAGTCTGCGCCAATAATACTACTGCTTCAGGCTCGGCAGGCGCGCCCGATTCCTACCTGACACTCAAAATGAAAGAAGAAGCAGGCGACCAAGGAAAATGGGAGTTCGTGAAATATACGGGAGTTGAGAAAAAAGGAGTGGTGATGACATCCTCGGCTTCTGAATTGTTCCAATTTGAAACTTTTGATTATGATGCAGTTATGTATAGTACAAATGTGCATCACAATGGGCCTTTGACATATAGTGTTACGAATACCGATGGAACAGAAACAGACAAGGCCACGATTAACACTGTTACCGGTGATTTTACCGCTCTTAAAACGGGTAGTGTCAAAATAAGAATGACTTATTCTGGCTCATCTACCATCTGGAATTACACTGTAAATATAACCTCCTCATTAGAACCTATTGTGGAGGCGGTAGGACAACTTGATCAGTATGCCCAAAGTTATCTTCCTTCAGGTAATAGAGCGGATAGAGCATATATGGTTATGTCTTATATTAGAATAAAAGGAGGAATAAACACAGGAAGATATGTGGATGATTTGTGGGATTATGCAGCTGGTGGAGGTTTGCTATATAACGGTTATATTGACTATGTAGATAGTATAAACCCAAGCCTGGCTACAATATTTACCAGTAATCTTAGTGACATTTATGATGATGAAGGTAATAAAATTGATTTTTATCATTTGAATGCAACACTATGTGCATTGTTTTATGCGGATTCTGGTCTTGCAATTATTGGTGAGGATGGAAAAAATCTGTTTGGTTGGGCCGGAGATTTACAGTCGTTGGCAGGTAGAGTAATTACTTATTTGGAGGAAAATGATATTGAAAAAAGTGCCGAAAACATATATAACTATTCCAGAGAACTTTTGTCTTCCAATGAAACAATCAGCCCATTCTCTCTAAGTGATTTATATTCAGATGTAGATGCGTATAATTTATATCAATTAATTACAAATATGCAGATGGAATCCTTGGATGATTATATCGAGTATTACTATGATTACAATTATAATGATCGCTTCTCGTTATTTGTTAGTGGATTGAATTATTATGAAATAAAATCAATAGCGTATGATTATACCTTTTGGCTTACTGTAGAAATGTTTCAAGAAGATTTCCATCACTTGCAGATATATCAAGTAGATGCCATCGCCACGGCCTATGCGGACCATATTTGGACATTTATTATAAATGAGATGGAGAATTAAGTATGAAAGACAGCTTTTATACCAATTACAAAAAAACGACCGATATAAGAACAAAACGCTGGGCATACGTACTTAGTATTGCTTGGTTGGCTATTCTTTGCGTCACTTTGTTTTCAAGATTATATTGTCTTAATCTACTACCTTTTCTTGAAGATACAGACAATTTGGTGTTCCAGCTTCTTGTAGAGTTAATATTGTTGCCTACGGGCTTTTGGGCAACAATCTGTGACCGTTTGTTTATAACTCACATTATCACCTGTGTGCTTTTGTACATTATATTTCGTTTGTTAAAACGTGCGCAGTCTTTGGATGCTATGAAGCGAAAGGATTATATCGCTATAATAACTCTAAATTCAATTTCAATTATCATTGTGATCGTGCGTTCTTTTCTTCCCATATGGGATAAATTCTAACGCCCCCGCGCCCCCGCGCCCCGCGCGGGGGAAGAAAAAATGCAACCGGGAATGACTTAGAAAGCGATTGTGTATACCATGGAGAATATTGAAATGAAAAATAATTTCAAAAAAATATTTAAGATTTGTTTGATACTTACCATTGTCGCTATACCGATTACTATGATAGGTCTTTCTCATCTTTATGTGCATACCAATTATGATGTCAAGTGGGCAATGGGCAAGAAGGACGCGGAATGGGTAATAGGAAAAACGCCTGAAGAAATACAGGAAAAATACGGTGAATTTTATTCGTACCGAGAAGGCTATTACGACGAATCGCGTCAGCAGTTTATATCTGGCAATGCCACTTACGTTACCGAATGGGCATGGGATGACTACGACCAGACATATTTTTCGATCGGCTTTGGTGAAACGGGTAAAGCATTTGTGGCAACAGAAAATTTCAAGTATCCTGTGCCGTAATTTGCAATGCAAAGCTAATGCACATTCGCCCCGCGCTTTTGCGCGGGGGAGAGAATGAAAAACAAAAGGAGGCTGAATAATGAAAAAAGTTATTTTGTTATTTGTTACAATATGTTTGCTGTTTATCACAGCCTGTAACTCTGCCCAAGATGAGCTTTGGCGCGGTGATTATGATGATATGATAGACCGCACATGCCAACACACTCCCAGTCCTACTGATGTGCAAAAACTCAATATAAATATGAAAATGAAAAATGTGCTCGATATTATGGGGAAAGCGCATGATACCGAACACAATACCGGTTTTGGATATAATCCAATGACGTTGTATTGGCATATCGACGGCGGTGGCACAGTTGAAGCAGTATTCATATTCCCAAATGATATGTATGGAAAAGACGAGTTAGAAGGCTTGAATCTTGAAGAGCAGTGGGTGAATTACGGTGTTTTGGCTAGTATAGATGCTTTGGCGAGCAATACTACAAAGTAGCCTGAGTGCTTGCGGTTAAAAATGTATCACCAAAAGGAGTAATTGAACAGCCCCCGCGCACCGCGCGGGGGGAAGAATAGAAAAATTTGCGCGGCGTCTTTTTGACGCCGCGCGTTGTGTTTTTATGGTCTGAGTCCGAGTCCGCCCTCAAGGGTGAGCGTTTCGCCCGTGAGATACTTGAAATCGGAGGATGCAAGCTGAACGCAAACTCGACCAATCTCGGTCTCCGCATCCGCAAAGTGACCTGCGGGGGGAGTATGCACGTTCTTTTCAAACGCCTCGGGATATGCGTTCTTGAACTGCTCAAGCTGTGCCGTCCACGCAAGGGGACAGATAACGTTTGCGGTGATGCCGTCCTTTGCCCACTCGGTAGCCGCAACACGGGTAAGTCCGCGGATGCCCTCCTTCGCCGCGGCGTAAGCGCACTGACCGTAGTTGCCGAAAAGTCCTGCACCCGAAGCAAAATTGATAACCGTTCCCTTGGTTTCCTTAAGGTAGGGGTAGCACGCCTTCATATAATAGAACGCGGCGTAAAGTCCCGAGTAGAGAGCAAGATCAAACTGCTCGGTGGTGTGGTCAGCAAGAGTCACGCCCGAGGCGGATGCCTGCGCGTTGTTGATAAGCACGTCGATACGACCGAACTTCTCAATGGTCTGATTTATTACGTTGTTTACCACGGCCTCGTTGTCAGCGCCCGCATTTACGTCGGCGGCAACGGTCAGCACCTGAATGCCGTAAAGCCGCTCAAGCTCCTCCTTGGCACTCTCCAGCTTTGCTACGTTGCGTCCCGTAATGACGAGATTTGCGCCCTCCTTAGCGTAAGCGGTGGCGATACCGTAGCCGATAGAGCCGCACGCACCGTTTGACAGCACTGCGCGTCCCGCGCCCGTGATGATGGCTGTTTTACCCGTTAAAAATCCCATAATTTTGATCTCCTTTGCTTTGGCGGCAATTTTTGTCGCCCGATTTTATTGCCTACATTATACACTATATTTTGCCAAAAGTCAACTCGATTTTCAGTTCCACAAAAAAATAATTGCAATTAACATTTCGTAAACATAATTCAAAACTTTCAAAAACAAGGCGGAGGTAAAATAAGCGCGTAAACTACAAATGAAACGAAACGAGAGGTATTCATTATGAACAGAAACGACAAGCAGTACATGGCACAAAAGATCCGTGCGCAGTATATGGAAAATCAGACCTCCGAGCTTGACGCGCTCCGCGAGCTTGATGCAAAGGTAAAGCGTCCCGCAAACGTGTTCGCCTACATTTTCGGCAGTATCGGAGCTATCGTTATGGGGGGCGGTATGAGCCTTATCATGACGGAGATCGGAAGTGTTATCGGTATTGCAAATCCGCTTATCCCCGGTATCGTTATCGGAGCGGTAGGCTTGGCTATGGCGGTGGTAAACTATCCTGTTTACAAGAGTATCCTTAACAGTCGCAAGAAAAAATATGCGGACAGAATACTTGATCTGAGCGAAAAGATCATGAGCTCGCAGTAAATAAGCACGTGCTTGCATGAAGATCAGGGCGGAACTGCCGTCCTGATCTTAAATTTGCAAAAACAGAAACAAAACTTTAACATTTCCGTGCTATAATGAGTGCGTATGGATGAAAATATACCACGGAGGTGCGATATGTTTAAAATATTGGTGGTAGAGGACGACCGCGATCTTAACCGCAGTGTGTGTACGTTTTTGAATCACAGCGGATACGAGGCGGTGGGATGTCTGTCTGCCGAGGCGGCGTTTGACGAGATGTATAAGACCACCTTTGACCTTATCGTGTCGGATATAATGATGCCGAATATAGACGGCTTTGAATTCGTCAAGACGGTGCGCTCGCTCAACAGCGACATTCCCATCCTGTTTATGTCGGCGCGGGACGATCTTGCGTCAAAGCAGCGAGGCTTCCGTATCGGTATCGACGATTACATGACGAAGCCGATAGATCTCGACGAGCTTTTCCTCCGCATAGGCGCACTGCTGCGACGAGCCAAGATAGCGTCCAGCCGCCGTCTTGAGGCGGGTAGCTTCGTCATGGACGCAGACGAGCGCTCGGCTACGCTTGACGGCGAGGAAATATCCTTGACGGCAAGAGAATTCGATATCCTATACAAGCTGCTTTCTTATCCCAAAAAGACCTTTACTCGCACTCAGCTCATGGACGAATTTTGGGACGTTGATACACAGAGCGGCACGCGTACGGTAGACGTTTATATGACGAAGCTCCGTGCAAAGCTTGCGAGATGCGAATCGTTTGAAATACAGACGGTGCATGGGCTTGGATATAAGGCGGTGCTGAAATGACGGAAAAAAAGAGCCGCGGACGTGTCAGGCAGATACTGTACGTGCTGTATAACTTTTTTGTGTTTTTCCTCATAGTCGGATTTGTAGTCACCTGCTCGCTTATGCTTTTCCTGAACGTCATGAGCGGAAGCATGGGGCTTGAGCTGACAGACGCCAACATCAGTGCGGCGGCAAAGCTGACCTTTATAAACGTGCTGTTCTTGTCCTTGATATTCACCGTCGTTGATACCGTCCGTCGAAAGCTGACGGTGCAAAAGCCCGCACGTCAGATAATCGATGCCGCAAACCAAATGATGGCGGGGGACTTTTCGGTTCGCATACCGCACACTCACGGACTTGAGCCCGAAAGTGTGTTTGCGGAGATATCCGATTGCTTTAACAGAATGGCACAGGAGCTGTCGGGAGTGGAAACTTTGCGCTCCGATTTTGTCGCAAGCGTGTCCCACGAGCTGAAAACTCCGCTCTCGGTAATCCGAAATTATGCCACTATATTGCAGTCCGAGGAGCTGGGAGAGGATGAGCGCAGGGAATACGCCACCGCCGTATCGGACGCCGCACGACGGCTTTCCGAGCTTGTAACAAATATCCTACGGCTGAGCAAGCTCGAAAATCAGCAGTCCGAGTCGATAGCTGTCGAGTACGACCTTGGCGGACAGCTTTGCGAATGCATGATTGGCTTTGAAAGCGCATGGGAGAAAAAAAGCATTGATATACAAGCAGATATCGAGGATGGCGTTATCATCTCGGCGGATGCGGAGATGATGAGTCTTGTATGGAATAACCTTTTGTCCAATGCAATAAAGTTTACGGACGAGGGTGGCAGAGTAGAGCTTACTCTCAAAACGGAGGGGGAATACGCATACGTCAAGGTGGCGGACACGGGATGCGGCATTTCCGCCGAGGAAGGAAAGCACATATTCGATAAATTCTATCAGGGCGACAGCTCTCACGCGACGCAGGGTAATGGACTCGGTCTTGCTCTTGTCAAGCGCGCGGTGGATATCGCGGGCTGTGATATTGCCGTTGACAGCGCGGTGGGAGAGGGAAGCACCTTTACGGTAAGAATAAGGAGAGTGGAGAATGGACATCAAGAGGATATGTAGGGCGTTGCTGTTTCCTCATATTGCGATTTTGATTATACTTTTGCCCGTAGCAACGGCGCTTCTCGTATATTCCATGGTGTTTATAGGCACGGAATCGGTCATCGCCATAATTTCTTACGTGCTTGCTGCCTATACGCTTGCGGTGTGGTGCGCAAGAATACCGAAGATGATCAAATTCTTTTCCAAATTCAAAAACGAAAATAAATATGCAAAAATGTGGCTGAAGGACACACAGCTGCGAATGAAAATGACGCTCTTTGGCACGCTTCTGTGGAACTTAGCATACGCGATAATGCAGCTGGGGCTTGGATTTTACCATTCATCCTTCTGGTTTGTGTCCCTTTCGGTCTATTATATCTCCTTGGCTCTGATGCGGCTGTTCCTCGTAAGATTTACAGGCAAGCATCTGCCGGGGGAGGACATGAAGGGTGAGCTTTTACGCTACCGCGCCTGCGGCTGGATATTCCTTGTTATGACTATGGCACTTTCGCTGATGGTGTTCTTTATGGTATATTGGGGCAGGACCTTCATTCACCATATGATAACCACGATTGCTATGGCGGCATTCACCTTTACGTCCTTCACCTTCGCAATAATAAACGTAGTCAGATACCGCAAATACAACAGCCCCGTTTATTCGGCGGCAAAGGCGATAAGCTTTGCATCCGCTTGCGTGTCTATGCTGACGCTTGAGTCGACTATGCTGACTACCTTCGGTGCGACGGGAGAGATGACCGCCTTGGAGCAAAGAATAATGCTTGGAGCGAGCGGTGGCGCGATATCCGCGTTTATAATCGCAATGGCAGTCTATATGATAGTAAAAAGCACGAAAAAATTAAAGCTGCTTCGGGCAGAGGAGAAAATAAATGAAAAACAATAAAGAAAACGGATTTCAGTATACTTATTCCGCTCGCGACAGAGCGGAGGTTATGAAAATACGCGAAAAGTATAATAGCCGTGGGGAAGATAAGATGGAGCAGCTCCGTCGCCTTGACAGAAGTGTTACGTCAACGGCGACAACCGTAGCATTGATAATCGGTATCGTCGGCGCGATAGTCATGGGCGCGGGCATGAGTCTCGTTATGACTGAGCTTGGCGCGTTTCTTGGCATGGAGCCGAAGCTTTCCATGATAGTCGGTATTACCGTCGGCGTGGCGGGAATGATACCGACAGCACTTGCGTATCCCATATATAACGCCGTACTCAGACGGCAAAGAGAAAAGGTCGCACCTGAGATCATTCGTCTGACGGATGAGCTTATGAAATAAAAATAAAACGGCGAAAGCCGTTTTATTTTTACCGCAAAATCATATTTTCAAGCTCGGTCACGGTGTCGGCTATGCGCGTCGCACCCGTGTTCAGCAGTACCTCGCGGTCGCGGAAGCCCCATGAAACCGCTATGCAATCAATTCTCGCGTTCTTTGCAGTCAGCACGTCCACATCCGAGTCACCGATATACAGCGTTTTGTCAAGGTCGAGGCAGACGTCGGCATCAAGCTCACAGAGTGCCGTCAGTACCGAGTCGGGGGCAGGCTTGCGAGCAGCCCCCGCTCGCTCGCCAACAGCGACGCTTATGACCGAACCAAAGTATTTGTCGCACAGCCGTACCACTGCCGCATCAAATTTATTTGATGCCACGGCTATCCTGCAGCCGCATGATGCAAGATGGTCAAGAAGCTGAACAATTCCTTGATAGGGTTGAGTTTTTACCTCGCAATTCTCGGCGTATCGGGTGCGGAATACGCGGATACAATTCTCAAGTACCGCCTCGTCAGTCCCGACGGGCAGGGAGCGCCGTATCAAAAGATCTACTCCATTTCCAATGGAGCGGCGGACATGCTCGCGGTCAACTGTGGGAAAGGAAAATTGCTCAAGGGCAAAATTTACACTGTCCGTCAAGTCGTCAAGAGTGTCAAGCAACGTGCCGTCGAGGTCAAAAATAATATATCTGTATTTCATGGAAAAGCCCTTCTTTTGTTGAGTTATCACCGATATTTTACCACTATGCGCCTCAAAAGTCAAGCTTGTGGCGTGATTTTACCGATTTAACGCGCCAAAGTGCGGGATTTTACATATTTTGACTTGACAAATAGGCGGGATAGCTTTATAATAAATAATATTATTAAGTTATTTCGGCAATCTGCCCGTTTGAAAGGAAGAATATATGGTATCATTGGATCAGATCTACCACGCATCATACGTACTCAAGGATGTTATAAGACAAACGAATCTTATCCCGTCCCCCAAGATAAATCCCGATTGCGAGCTTTATCTCAAGCCCGAGAACCTTCAGGTCACGGGTTCTTTTAAGGTGCGCGGCTCGGGATATAAGATCTCACAGCTTTCCGACGAGGAGAAAAAGCGCGGAGTTATCGCTTGCTCTGCGGGCAACCACGCGCAGGGCGTGGCCCTTGCCGCAACCAAATACGGCATCAAATCCGTTATCTGCCTGCCCGACGGCGCACCCATCTCCAAGGTGGAGGCTACCAAGGGCTACGGCGCGGAGGTCTGCATGGTAGAGGGCGTTTACGACGACGCTTACCGCCGTGCGCTTGAGCTTCGCGACGAATGCGGATATACGCTTGTGCATCCCTTTGACGACGAGCTTGTAATCGCAGGACAGGGAACTATCGGACTTGAAATTTTGGAGGAGCTTGACAACGTTGACGCGGTAGTCGTACCCGTTGGCGGCGGCGGACTCATTTCGGGAATTGCATGTGCTATCAAGAAGCTTCGTCCCTCTTGCAAGGTCTACGGCGTGCAGGCGGCGGGCGCGGCAAGCATGGTGCAGTCGGTCAGCGACGGCAAGATCGAGCGACTGTCACAGGTGTCCACTATTGCTGACGGTATCGCCGTCAAGGAGCCGGGGGCTAACACCTTCCAAATGGTAAACGAGTACGTTGACGGACTTGTGACCGTTACCGAGGACGAGATCTGCTCTGCTATTCTGGCTCTCGTTGAGCAGCATAAAATGATTGCCGAAGGTGCGGGCGCTGTGTCCGTCGCGGCAGTTATGTTCAATAAAATTCCCGTTGCGGGGAAGCGAGTTGTCTGCGTCGTGTCGGGCGGTAATATCGACGTTACCATTCTGTCCCGCGTAATTCAGCGCGGTCTTTATAAGACGGGACGCTCCTGCGCATTTTGCATTGAGCTTATGGATAAGCCGGGTCAGCTTCAGAAGGTTTCAAAGATTATTGCGTCACTCGGCGGAAACGTTATTTCCGTACATCATGAGCGCGCAAGCGAGGCATCGGATATCAACGGCTGCTTCTTGCGTATCGAGCTTGAAACTCGAAACTACGAGCATATTCACGAAATAACCTCCGCACTTGCGGCGGCAGGCTTTAAGCTGGAGTAATCTATGGAATTTGCTGTTTGGCTTTGCTTCGGCGGTATCGTCGTTGCGATAGTTTTACTTGTAATTCTCATTGTTGGACAAAAGAAAAATGCAGGCTGCGCGTCTGTGGGCGGCGACCTTGACGGTCTCCGCCGCGAGCTTCAGAATGAGATACGCGCATCCCAGAATTCCAACGTGACATTGGTGCAGAACTCGGTCGGTCAGCTCGGTCAGAGCATCAATACGTCTATCAATCAGGCGTTTGACCGTCAGGATAAGCGCATAGCCGAGCTTGTGGATAATATGACCGCAAGACAGAATGAGCTGAGGCGCGCGGTCGAGGAGAAAATGGACGAGTTCAAGCGCACCTTGGACGAGAGCATCAAAAATCTCCGCACGTCCGTTGCCGAAACCAATAAGCAGCTGTCAGACACACAGGATAAGCTTAACGAGTCACAGCAAAGGCTGATGTCCGAGCAGCTCGGAGCGATAAACAAAAACCTCACCGAAAGCCTTACAAAGCTTGAAAAGCAGTTTGACGCCATCCGCGAGCAGAACACGAAAACCCTTGATGCCATTAGAGAAACTATGGAAACTAAGCTTGTTCAGCTACAAACGGATAACGCAAAGCAGCTTGACAAAATGAGGGAAACGGTTGACGAAAAGCTGCAAAAGACCTTGAACGACCGTATCTCGCAGTCCTTCAAGATGGTAAACGACAGACTCGGCGAGGTCTATCAGGGGCTTGGCGAGATGAAGACGCTGGCGGGCAACGTGGGCGACCTCAAAAAGGTGCTGTCCAACGTAAAGACGCGCGGTATCATGGGTGAGCTTGCCCTGGGTGCTATAATGCAGGAAATGCTGACGCCCGAGCAGTACGACGAGAACGTAGTTACAAAGCTCGGCTCGCAGAACAGGGTAGAATTTGCAATCAAGCTGCCGGGTGCGGACGACGGTCACGTTTATCTGCCTATCGACTCCAAATTCCCCGCAGATACCTATCACAATCTGCTTGATGCCTACGATACGGGCGACCCAGAGCAGATAAAGGCGGCGAGCAACGCGCTTGAACAGCGTATTAAGGGATGTGCGAAGGATATCCACGACAAGTATATCGATCCGCCCAACACCACCAATTTTGGTATAATGTTTTTGCCGTTTGAGGGACTTTATTCCGAGGTCGTGCGCCGCGGACTCGTGGACGAGCTTCAGCGCACCTATCAGATAAGCGTGGCAGGACCTACGACCTTCTCGGCGCTGCTCAACAGCTTGCGCATGGGCTTCAAAACTCTTGCAATTCAAAAGCATTCGGACGAGGTATGGCAGGTGCTTGGCGCGGTCAAGACCGAGTTTAACAAGTTTGGCGACGCTCTTGAAGCGGCGCAAAAGCGTATAATTCAGACGGGCGACGAGCTTGAAAAGCTGGTCGGAACGCGCACAAGAGCCATCAACCGTAAGCTCCGCGCCGTGTCCGCAGAAATGACCGCCGAGGACTCGCAAAATCTTATCGACAACGTGTCTGACGAATAATAAAAAACGCGCCGTGAAAACATTTCACGGCGCGTTTTTTAGTTCGTTAATTAAATTATTGCTCGCTGTCGGTGCTGTCCTCGGACTCGTCAGTGTAATACTTAAATCCGCTGATGATCTTTTCGATCTTTGCACCGTAGGCGATAGAGGTATCCTCGCAGAACGTAAGCTCGGGAGTTACGCGGAGGTTAAGGCTTTTGGCGAGCTGACCGCGGACATATCCGCTTGCCGCCGCAAGTCCCTTTGCGACCTCTTTTTTGTCCCCCTGAAGGGCGGAGTAGTAGATCTTCGCGTATTTGAGGTCGGGAGTGACCTCAACGGCGGTAACGCTTACAAAAGCGCCGCTGACGCGAGGGTCCTTGACCGTGCGAATGATCTGTGCTGCCTCGCGGAACATTTCCTCGTTTATTCTGTCCTGCCTGTACTTTGCCATAATTTCCTCTTGAATAATTTGAATTACTGTGCCGCGTCAACGATAGCGGTGAACTTGGAGGCAACGAGAGATGCGCCGCCGATAAGACCGCCGTCAACGTTGGGCTTGGAGAGAAGCTCTGCGGCGTTCTTGTCGTTCATAGAGCCGCCGTACTGGATGGTAGTAGCCTCTGCAACGTCCTTGCCGTAAAGCTCAACGAGTACGTCGCGGATCTGTCCGCAGGTCTCCTCGGCCTGCTCGGGAGTAGCGGTAAGACCCGTACCGATAGCCCATACAGGCTCGTAAGCGATAATGATATTCTTCATATCCTCAGCGCTGACGCCTGCAAGGTCGAGCTTGGTCTGCATGGAAACGATCTCACGGGTGATACCTGCAAGTCTTTCTTCCTTAACCTCACCGAGGCAGAGAATAACCTTCATGCCTGCAGCAAGTGCCGCAAGAGTGCGCTTGTTAACGGTTTCGTCGGTCTCGCCGAAATACTGACGGCGCTCGGAGTGACCGATAATAACGTACTCAACGCCGCAAGCGGTGAGCATCTTTGCGGAAACCTCGCCGGTGTACGCGCCGCTCTCTGCAAAGTGAACGTTCTCCGCACCTATCTTGATGTTGGAGCCTTCAGCCGCAGCCTGAGCTGCCGCAATGGTAACGTAGGGAGCGCAGAAAATAATGTCGCAGTTGTCTTTTCCTGCAACCATGGGCTTGATCTCGTTGATGAAAGCAGTTGCCTCAGCGGGGGTGAAGTTCATCTTCCAGTTACCCGCGATAACAGTTCTTCTTTTTGCATTGTTCATAATAATGATTTCCTTTCAAAATAAGTATTATACAGTTTCTTGCACAGGGCGATGCCGCCCTGTGCAAAATTTTAATCGGGAATTATTATTTGTCCATCAGGCAAGCGATACCGGGAAGCTCACGGCCCTCGAGGAACTCAAGGGAAGCACCGCCGCCTGTGGAGATATGGGTGATTCTGTCAGCAAAGCCGAGCTGCTCGCAGGCTGCCGCAGAGTCGCCGCCGCCAACGATAGAGATGCAGTCGGACTCAGCAAGAGCCTTTGCTACGGAGATAGTACCCTTTGCGAGAATGGGGTTCTCGAACACGCCCATAGGACCGTTCCAAACAACAGTCTTTGCGTTCTTTACTGCATCAGCGTAAAGCTCCATGGTCTCAGTGCCGATATCAAGTCCCATCATGTCAGCGGGGATAGCATCAGCCGCAACAACGGAGGTCTCAATAGGAGCGTCGATAGGATCGGGGAAATCCTTGGTAATGGTGGTGTCGATAGGAAGAAGCAGCTTAACTCCGTTAGCCTCAGCCTTCGCCATCATTTCCTTGCAGTAGTCGATCTTTTCAGCGTCGAGCAGGGAAGTACCTACGCCGTAGCCCTTAGCGGCCTGGAAGGTGTAAGCCATACCGCCGCCGATAATAAGCGTGTCAACCTTGGAAAGGAGGTTGTCAATAACGTTGAGCTTGTCCGAAACCTTTGCGCCGCCGAGAATAGCAACGAAGGGACGCTCGGGGTTGGAAAGAGCCTTACCCATAACGGAGATCTCCTTCTGAATGAGGTAGCCGCAAACTGCAGGCAGACCTGCGTGCTGTGCAACGCCTGCGGTAGATGCGTGAGCTCTGTGAGCCGCGCCAAAAGCGTCGTTTACGAATACCTCAGCGAGAGCGCCGAGCTTCTTGGAGAATTCGGGATCGTTCTTGGTTTCTGCCTTGGTGAAGCGGGTGTTCTGAAGCAGAACGATATCGCCGGGCTTCATAGCGGCAACCTTTGCCTGTGCGTCCTCACCAACGGTGTCGTTTGCGAATACAACGCCGCCGCCGAGCAGCTCGTTGAGCTTATCGGCAACTACCTGCAGGGAGAATTTCTTTACGTCGCCCTTTGCCTTTTCCAGCATAGCGGCGGTAGCAGCCTCTCTCTCAGCCTCGGGGAGCTTTTCGATCTTGGCGATCTCCTTCTTGTCTAACTTCAGCTCCTTGTCGAACACATTGTGGGGCTTGCCCATATGAGAGCAGAGGATAACCATAGCGCCCTGATCCTTCAGGTACTGGATGGTGGGGAGAGCGGCAACGATTCTCTTAGTAGAGGTGATAACGCCGTCCTTGAGCGGTACGTTGAAATCGCAACGGACAAGCACACGCTTACCGGCAACGTCAACGTCTTCGATTGTTTTCTTGTTGTAGGTCATGATAAAATCCACCTTTCACAAATATTTTGTTGATTTTTTACCACCCGATATTATAACACATTTTTTACCTCATATCAAGAGGAATTTTCAATTTTTTGCAACTTTATGATATTTTACATATCCAAGCCGTAAGTTGACGGCTTTTTATGCTTTATGACACCGCTTTTGTCAATAGCGTCCACAATTTTTTGAATGTCCTCAGCGGGTCGGGTGAGCGCAAAGCGCACGTAGCCCTCACCAAGAGTTCCGAAAGCCGTGCCGGGGGTACAAAGCACGCCCGCGCGGTCAACGAGAGCCTCCCAGAATTCTTCGGTTGAGGAATATCCGTCGGGGATAGGCGCCCACACGAACATAGTTCCCTTGGAGTCGGGGACATTCCAGCCGATAGAACGGAGTCCACCGCAAAGCGCATCGCGCCTGCGTTGATATTCCGCGCCCTGTGCTTCGATCACCTCGCGCGGAGTTTGCATAGCCGCGATAGCCGCCTTTTGCACGGGGAGGAACATACCGAAATCTATCTGTGAGCGAAGCTTTTTGATAGCGGCGATAATATCCCGCCGTCCGATAGCAAAGGATATGCGCGCGCCCGTGACGTTAAAGGACTTGGAAAGCGAAAAGAACTCCATTCCGACGTCTACAGCACCTTCAAGCGACAGGAAGGAGCCGCACTTGTTTCCGTCATGCACGATATCCGAATATGCGTTGTCGTGTATGACGATAAAGCCGTACTCGCGCGCGTAGCTTATGACCTCCTCGTACATCTCGCGAGTAGCAAGTGCGCCAGTGGGATTTGATGGGTAGGAGAGGATAATGAATTTCGTGCGCTTCAAAATATCCGTCGGAATATCCGCCATGCGTGGCAGAAAATCCGTTTCCTTCGTAAGAGGATAGTAATGTATGTCCGCCTCACCGAAATATGCGCCCGCCTCGAAAACGGGATAGCCGGGATTGGGAAGCAGTACCACGTCGCCCTTGTTGCAAAGGGCCATGCCAATATGTCCACAGCCCTCCTGCGTGCCGTGCACGGCGGTTATCATATCTCTCTCTATCGCGACACCGTAGCGGCGGCGGTAGTAATCTATCACCGCATCAAGCAGCTCGTCGGAGTCCACGAGCGTGTATTTCCACGCCTCGGGGTCTTGCGCCGATTGACACAAAGCATCAATAACGTGCTGACCTACGGGAAAATCGGGAGTTCCGACGTACAGCGAATGTACCGTGCGTCCCGCACGCTCAAGCTCCGTCTTTTTCTCCGTCATTCGGGCGAAAATGCCCGTCTGAAAGTGGTCAAGCCTTTTAGAATCAACAGCCATTTTTAAATCAAAGCTCCGCGATTACCTCAACCTCGACAAGCACACCGCGGGGAAGCTTGCTTACCTCAACGCAGGAGCGCGCGGGCTTGGAGGTAAAATATGAACCGTAAATTTCATTGAATGTCGCAAACATGGAAATGTCGGAGAGGAAGCAGGTTGTCTTGATGACCTTGTCAAATCCCGTTCCTGCCGCCTCAAGCACAGCCGCGAGGTTTTTGCAGACCTGATGGGTCTGCCCCTCGATATCCTGTGCCTCCACGTTGCCGCTTGCGGGGTTGATAGCTATCTGTCCCGACGTGAAAAGGAGATTGCCGACCTTAACTGCCTGAGAATAAGGGCCTATGGCGTCGGGCGCGTTTTTGGTGTAGATCTTTTCTTGCATTTTTATGTACCTTCTTTCAAAAAATTCAGTTTGTTTTGATTTGCGTCGCATTGAGAATATCTATCTGCGGCAAGGGCTTTCCACAGCTCGCGTATATCTCGCAAAGCATATTTTTGAGTCTTTCAAGCACGGGATATTCGGTATAGTAGTGTCCCGCCTCAAGCAAATTCATATTCGAATATGGCGCGTCGCAAAGCTGATGATATTTCAATTCACCCGTAACGTAGGTGTCAGCACCCGCCGCCTCTGCCGCGTGTACGTCACCCGCGCCGCCGCCGCCAAGCACCGCGACTCGGTGTACAGGGCGACCGCAGGATGCGTATGTCACAACAGGCGCCAGAAGACGCTCCTTGACAAGTGTAGCGAAAGCCTCGGCTGTCGTAGGCTCTTTAAGATATCCTATTCTGCCGATCTCCTCGCCGTTTTGACCAAACACCTCTGATTTTTCAAGCCCGAGCAGGGAAGCAAGCACGTCGTTGACTCCGCCGCTCACTGCGTCAAGGCGAGTATGGAAAGCCATAGCCGTCACTCCGCCCGAAATCAGCTTCAACACTTTTTTTGCGGTGGCGTCGCTCTCGTTTACGGCCTTGAGTCCCGAAAAGATAAGAGGGTGATGCGTAATAAGACAGTCGTATCCGCCGTTTACCGCATAGTCGACTGCGTAGCCGTCGGGGTCAAGCGCGAGAAGTATCTTATCAACCCTTTTGCCTCCGTCGGCACAAACGGCAAGACCGTCGTTGTCCCAATCGCAGCTAAGGGAGGTCGGAATTCTTTCGCACAGAGCGGCGTACAGCTCGCTCGCACTCATGTATCCGTTATCCGTCATTTTTGACTTTCTCCTTTTATGATTATTTGGTTTATCTCGTCTATCAGCCTATCCTCGTCAGTGGTATCCACACCCGACGCGGCTTTCGCCGCTCGGCGTGCCGTCAGCGCTGAAAGGTGCTTTTTTGCGTAGCTCAAATAAAGCTCAAGCTGCTCGCCGCAAAGTCCGTCAGCGCGCCCGAGCAAAAGCTCTGCAGCCGAATAGTCCGCCCGGGCTGAGTCGGGTGCATAGTCGGCGCATACCGTGCGGTAAAGTCGGTCACCTTCTTGGCTGTATGTATTTCCGACAATGGAAAATCCCATCTCAGCAAGTGCCGAGCAAAGCTTTTCAGCGTGAGTCATAGGCTGAAGGATAAGTCGTATCCCGTCGTGACGTACCCACTGTGCCGCCTCCAATATTGCCGCGATAAGCTCGCCGCCCATACCGAAAATAATTATATCCGTCGGTGCGTATTTGTCAAGCCCCGAAAGTCCGTCCGTCTGCACGGTGACTATCCTGTCCGACAGCCCTGCCGTTCTTATATGCAGACTCGCTCGCTCCACAGGTCCTGCGTTTATATCTGACGCCACCGCGCGAACGTCCTCGTCCCCGTGCAGAAATCCTTCCGAGCAAAGGAATATTGGCAGGTAAGCGTGGTCAGTTCCAACGTCGGCGACAACCCCGCCACGCACATATTTTGTCGCGGTCATAAGCCGCGGTGATAGTTTAACAGACATACAGTCAAGCTCCCCAAAATCAAATCAAGCCGCGACCTCTCTGCGCGGTAGCGCGAAAAGCCGCGGCGGTGTGCTTTCTTTGAACTATTACTCTGCAAGGAAAGCGTTGATCTTTGCAACCAGCGCATCCGCATCCGTTCCGTGAACGGCGCAAGCCTCCTCAATGGACTCGCCGCGAGCGGAAGGGCAGCCAAGGCAATGCATGCCTATCTCAAAGAAAAACTGAGCGGTTTCGGGAGCGTTGTCAAGAACGTCACCGATAATAGACTGTTTAGTTACTGTCATTTCAATTTACCTCCTTAAATTTATCTGTAATTATTATAACCTTATATTGTGCCTGTGTCAAGTTATTTATGTGAATTTTATAAAGAGAATTATCCCAGCAAGAAGTCAAATACCATCATCATGCAAAAGCCCGCGAGCAGGGAATAGGTCGCACCGCGCTCGTTGCCGTGTGCGTGAGTTTCGGGTATCATTTCGTCACTGATTACGTAAAGCATAGTTCCGCCCGCGAAGGCAAGCGCGAAGGGAAGGATAGCCGTGGAGATATTCACGGCGAAATATCCGATAAACGTGCCGATAACCTCGACAACGCCTGTCATAAGGGCGATAATAAAGGTGCGTCCGCGAGATATGCCTGAGGCGAGCATAGGCGCGATTATCACCATACCCTCGGGGATGTTCTGAAGTGCGATGCCTCCTGCCACCGTAATGGCGCTGGTGATGTCGCCCGTGCCGAAGCTGACGCCCGCAGCAATACCCTCGGGGATATTATGAATAGCTATCGCGATAACGAACAGCATTACCTTGTCAATGCTTCCGTTGTGGTGAGCCTCGCGGTCAACTCCCGTGATGGTGTGAAGGTGGGGGACTAACCTGTCGATAAGGTTGAGGCACAGCGCACCTGCGAAAATGCCTACGACCGTAAAGATAATTGAAAATCCGCCGTATTCCAGCGAGGGAAGGATGAGTCCTATAACCGCCGCAGCAAGCATAACGCCCGCGGCAAAGGAAAGCACGATATCGTTGAATTTATGGGACGTTTTTTTGAACAGAAATCCGAGTAGCGCTCCAAAGACCGTTGACAGTCCGACGCCGAGCGCAGTAAGTAAAACGGGTATCATTGTAGTCCTTTCCTGTAAAGCTCGGCGCTGTCCGAGAAAATGTCAGACAGCGCCGATTACATAGATCAATATTCTGCGTTGCCCACGGTTCTGGGGTAGGGCAGTACGTCGCGGATGTTAGAAACGCCCGTGAGGTACATGATGATTCGCTCGAAGCCAAGACCGTAGCCTGCGTGCTTGGTGCCGCCGAACTTACGGAGGTTGAGGTACCACCAGTAGTCCTCCTCGCTGAGTCCGCACTCTGCCATGCGCGCGGTAAGCACGTCTATACGCTCCTCACGCTGTGAGCCGCCGATAATTTCGCCGACTCCGGGAACCAGCATATCCATAGCCGCGACTGTCTTTCCGTCGTCGTTGAGGCGCATGTAGAAAGCCTTGATGTCCTTGGGATAATCGGTTACGAACACGGGACACTTGAATATCTGCTCGGTGATGTAGCGCTCATGCTCCGTTTGAAGGTCGATACCCCACTCGACGGGATACTTGAACTCAACCCCGCTCTTTTGGAGCAGCTCGACCGCCTCGGTGTAGGTCACGCGCTTGTACTCGCTGTTAACAAGAGCGGTAAGTCTGTCCTTGAGTCCCTTTTCAACAAAGCTGTTGAAGAAGTCGATTTCCTGCGGGCAGGTCGTCAGCACGTGGTTGATGATGAATTTTATCATATCCCACGCGAGCTGCATGTTGTCGTTAAGGTCGGCAAAGGCGATCTCAGGCTCAATCATCCAGAACTCTGCCGCGTGGCGCGCGGTGTTGGAGTTCTCGGCGCGGAAGGTAGGACCGAAGGTGTAGATCTTGCCGTAAGCCAGCGCATAGGTCTCGCCCTCAAGCTGTCCCGAAACGGTAAGGTTTGCGGACTTGCCGAAGAAGTCGGCGGAGTAATCCACCTCTCCGCTCTCCGTCTTGGGCAGATTGTCCATATCCAGCGTGGTTACACGGAACATCTCGCCCGCGCCCTCGGCGTCGGATGCAGTGATGATGGGGGTGTGAACGTAAACGAATCCACGGTCGTGGAAGAATTTGTGAATTGCATAAGCCGCCTCACTGCGCACTCTGAAGACTGCGGAGAACAGATTTGTTCTGGGGCGCAGATAAGCCTGCTCACGGAGGAATTCAACCGAGTGACGCTTGGGCTGCAGGGGATAGTCGGGGGTTGACGTACCCTCGATGCATATCTCCTCCGCCTTCAGCTCAAAGGGCTGCTTCATGCCGGGTGTCAGCTCAAGCTTACCCGTAACGATAAGGGAAGCTCCGACGTTCTGGTGAGCAATCTCGTCGTAGTTGGCTATTTTTTCGCGCTCGAAAACCACCTGGACACTCTTAAAGCAGCTTCCGTCGTTAAGGTCGATAAAGCCAAATGCCTTGCTGTCGCGCAGATTGCGCACCCAGCCGCCCACAGTGACAGTCTTGCCGCCGAATGCTTCGGGGTTTTCATACATATCGCGTACAAAATCTCTTTTCATGGTAATATCTCCGTTTCAAGTGAAATAACAAACGTATCGGACGAGCCTGCGCCCGCATCAAAGTTACATTTCATTATATCACCACTTTGGAGTTTTGTCAATCAATAATCGGCAAAAACCTTAAAAGATATGCGTTTTTTTAATTTTTTTGCTCATTTTGCGCTTTAGAATAAAATTTTTCAAGATAATTGAGGAAAAGCGCGCCGCCGTAAAGTATCACTGCCGACGCCAGCACGTACTCGCCGCGCTCCACAAGCCACAGATTCACACCGAGATGTCCCTCGGCTACCGCGCGGTATACCTGTGCGGCTATGTCCATCAATGCCACCAGCAAAAGCGGCTGACCTATAAGTAAAAGGCGGGAGGCTAAAGGGTGAGGACCTATCCTTGCTGAGTGTTTGTTTTTAAGCATATTTTCACCTCCGATAGCGTTGTCCGTATGGTTAAGCGTAACAAAATGTGTATAACGTCAAATATTTGAGAAAACCAAACGTTCTTTTATAAAATTTTAATATATTTTCCGCAGAAAATCAAGCTGTAAATAATTCCACTGCCGAAAGATTTGAATTTTTTGTTTCCGAATCTTTGCTGTTTTGTAAATTGCTTCTGCCGCCTTTCATGGAAGCAGTGCCGTTTTTATCATATTTTCCGTTCATTCTACCGTTTTGCATAAAAAACGTCTGTAAGCGTCATAAACGACACAAAAAATGCATTTTATGACGGCAAAATATGACAAAAACAGATGCAGCAAAGTCTTATAATTGTAATTGCGGTGTGTAACACCGCAAAAAAATCAACGGGGGAAAATGTTATGGAAAAGCAAAGCGAAAATTCAAACGGAGCCACGCCCTGCCGCTTGTCGGCAATCAGACGTTGCTCGGCAAGCGTAAAATCGGAGAGAGTAGAGTACAGGCTGTACGAAATGTCAGCCGACGGAGAAGTGATGGGGTACGCCGTTGGAGTGCGTGGCTTTGGCGAGCGGCGCGTGGCGTTTGCAGGGCGAGACTATGCCTTGGCAGAAAGGATATTCGAGTCCGTCGCGCACCACTGCGTAACTCCTTGCACGCTGACGGACGTGGTGGAGGATATGATGTTCGGCGCGGAATACTTCGGAGCGACTTGACAAATTTCTCGGCGGGTGGTATAATGCAAGCATACCAAGCAAAGGAGATATGCAATGAGAGCATTCATATATACGGGTGGCAAGGTGTTCGTTGAGAATATAACCGAGCATCCGCGCGGAGGGGATATAAAAATAGCCGCAGACGCTGGATATAATACCGCAAAGCTGCTCGGAGTTACCCCGGACATTCTCGTGGGGGATTTTGATTCCCTTGGCGATATACCCGAGGAAAAGGGAATGAAGGTACACCAAGTTCCCGCCGAAAAGGATCTGACGGATACTCAGATCGCGGTGGAGCTGGCTATCGGCTCGGGCGCGAATGAAATATTCATTATCGGTGGACTTTCGGGCAGACTTGATCACACGCTGTCAACTCTGTCTATCCTTGAGGATCTGCGTGGCAGAGCGGTACACGGATATGTGACCGACGGTCAGAGCCGCGCGCGGTATATCTGTTCCACGTCAACGCTTATCGCGCGGAGTCAGTATAAGTATCTTTCCATTATCGCCGCCGACGAGGTAGCCAAGGGCGTGTCTGTCGAGGGGTGTAAATATCCCTTGAAAAAGGCTACGATCAACCGCAGATTGCAGTACGCCGTGTCCAACGAGATAACGGGTAACGTCGCGCTCATTTCAGTCCGCAAGGGCGGAATATACATCATCGAATCCAAGGATATCAGGTAATTAATGCTCAAAAATAGCACGGAGGCGATTTTTTTCATATACTGCCCGTGAAGGACTTTATGATTTTGGAGGACAGTATTATGAAAATCGTGCTTTGGCGCTCACCCGCCCTTCTGTCACCGCTTCTGCGCAGAATGTTCAAGATACAAAAGGTGAAAAAGAGAAAATAACATAGTCAGAGTTCAAAAACCGCGGCATGTGCCGCGGTTTTTGACATTTGTAAGCAAAACCCCCCTTGCAAAAAAGAACGAAATGTGGTAAAATCAAAAAGAACGAATAAATTGTATGGAGGCTGAAATGCCTGAAAAGAAAATTCTCCCGCCCGAGTCTGCGTTTTTGCCGATAAACAAGCGCACAATGGACGCGCGGGGCTGGGACAGACCTGATTTTGTATACGTTACGGGTGATGCCTACGTGGATCATCCGTCCTTTGGCGTTGCCATAATATCCCGCGTGCTTGAAGCGGCGGGCTTCCGCGTGGCCATCCTTTCACAGCCCGACTACAAAAGCGCGGATGCCTTCCGCGAGTTCGGCAGACCGCGTCTCGGATTTCTCGTCACGTCGGGAAATATCGACTCAATGGTGGCGCATTACACCGCCGCCAAGAAAAAGCGCACGAGCGACTATTATTCGCCCGGCGGAGTGATAGGCAAACGCCCCGACCGCGCGGTTATCGTTTACTGTAACCGCATCCGCGAGGCGTACGGTGATATTCCGATAATTATCGGCGGACTTGAAGCGTCCCTGCGCCGCTTTGCTCACTACGACTATTGGGACAACAAGGTGCGCCGCTCGGTGCTTATCGACAGCCGTGCGGACATTCTGACATACGGTATGGGTGAAAATATCCTTTTGCGGATAGCTCAGCTCCTTGACCGTGGCGTTCCCGTCCGGAGGATACGCGACGTGCGCGGAACTGTGTACCTCTGTAAGGCGGAGGAGTCTGACAGCGTTCATTTTGATGTTGCCGCGACCTATAATTACGACGAATTAAAATCGGACAAGCGGCTGTACGCAGAGGCTTTCGGCACACAGTATAAAAACCAAGATGCTATATCGGGCAAGGCTATTTGCGAGATATACGACAATAAATTGCTTGTGCAAAATCCTCCAATGCCGCCACTGGAGAGGGAAGAGCTTGACCGAGTTTACGCCCTGCCTTATGCGCGGACATATCACCCCGTCTACGAAAAGGACGGTGGCGTTCCCGCCATTGAGGAGGTGCGCTTTTCCATTACCCACAACCGCGGATGCTTCGGCGCGTGCAACTTCTGCGCCCTTGCATTCCATCAGGGAAGAACGGTGCGCTCCCGCAGTATAGAATCGGTGGTGCGCGAGGCAAAAATAATTACCGAAATGCCCGACTTCAAGGGCTATATCCACGACGTCGGTGGACCTACGGCAAATTTCCGAAAGCCCGCTTGCAAGAAGCAGCGTGAAAACGGAGTTTGTACTAACCGCAAGTGCCTCGCTCCAACGCTCTGTCCCAATCTTGAGGTGGACCACAGCGAGTATATAGAGCTTCTGCGTCAGATAGAAACCCTGCCCAAGGTGAAAAAGGTATTCATTCGCTCGGGAATACGCTTCGATTATCTTATGGCTGACAAGGATGATACGTTCTTTAACAAGCTCGTCCGCGACCACGTTTCGGGGCAGCTCAAGGTAGCTCCCGAGCATTGCTCGTCGCCTGTTCTGCGTTGTATGGGCAAGCCGGATTTTGAGGTCTATTCGGCGTTCAGACGTAAGTTTTTTGAGATCACCGAGAGGTGCGGCAAGGAGCAGTATCTTGTGCCGTATCTTATGTCCAGCCATCCCGGCTCGACAATGAGCGACGCGGTAGCTCTTGCCGTCACGCTCAAGCGGGACAAGTACGCGCCCGAGCAGGTGCAGGATTACTATCCCACGCCCGGGACGGCATCCACCGTCATGTTCTACACGGGCATAAATCCGCTTGATATGAAAAAGGTATACGTACCAACCGACTATCGCGAAAAGCAGCTTCAGCGCGCGCTCCTTCAGTTCAACCGCCCTGACAACGCGCCAATGGTGCGCGAGGCGTTGCGCGCGGCGCATAGGGAGGACCTTATCGGATACGGCGAGGGTTGCCTCGTCCGTCCCGAAGGCAAGGGCTCGCGCTCGAGCGTGCAGAGTAAACAAAGCCGCAGTGCAGGGCAGGGAAAAGGCAACAAAAAAACGTCTGCCGCCAAAGCTAAAGCATCCTCAAAGCCCACTCCCAAGAGCGGCAAAAATCCCGCCCTGCGCGGAGGACCGAAAAGGAAAAACGGTAAGTGAGTTTTGAGGCGCCTTCTGCCACAATAGCTTTCAGGAAAAACAGCACCGAAAGAAATTTGTTTTGTTAGAATATAGTTTTAAATCTTAAAAGGATAACAGAATCCCTTTCCGCACAAGGCGTACTCTGCCGGACCAAGTTTCCGTCGCTCCGACGGGAACTTGGCGATATGGGCATGCAGCAACTTGTACGCGCAATCACGCCTTTTTGTAAACTTGCAAAAAGGCGGCGCATTTAGGAATGAGAGATTATTAAGGTAGAAAACCGTGGGCTTCCTCCCTTAATTCTCCTTTTGGTTACTTTTCGGAGAAGCGAAAAGTAACATAAAACGCATAAACATCAAAATCATTAAAATAATCCCCAAAATCCCTTGACAAGTTGAAAAATATATATTATAATATTCAGGTAAACAAACTCAAACGCTGTGATCGGGAATTGTCCGTCATTTGCCGTTTCAGAGAGCCGCGGTATGGTGCGACGCGGTACGGAAATTCGGTCATCTCACCCGTTAGCGGTCTGACGAAGCGCGTTCTGTCGCGTGTGTAGGAGGAACGGAAGCCGCCCGTTATTTTCGGCGAGGTGCTATGCACCCACGAGTGGAGCTTTTTATGCTCAAAGCAGAGTGGTACCGCGGTAACTCCGCCTCTGAATTTGCAGAGGCGATTTTTTATTTTTGTTAAATATTCATATATCGAAAGGAAAATTTTCTTATGAAGTACGATTTTTCCGCTGTTGAGGGAAAATGGCAAAAGCGTTGGGAGGACGCGGGCATTTTCAATGCCGAAGATAACTCCGACAAGCCTAAATTTTACGGACTCGTTGAGTTCCCGTACCCCTCGGGCGTTGGTATGCACGTAGGACATATCAAGGCTTATTCGGGTATTGAGGTTATCGGCAGAAAGAGAAGAATGGAGGGCTACAACGTCCTGTTCCCGATAGGCTTTGACGCCTTCGGTTTGCCCACCGAAACCTCCGCTATCAAAACTGGTATCCATCCCCGCGAGCTGACCGACAGAAACATCAATAAGTTTTCAAGCCAGCTTCGCCGCGTCGGATTTGCATTTGACTGGAACCGTGTGGTTGATACTACCGAGGAGGATTACTACAAGTGGACGCAGTATATTTTCCTCAAAATGTTTGAAAAGGGACTTGTTTTCCGCAATACTGCGCTCGTAAATTATTGCCCCACTTGTAAGGTTGTGCTGTCCAACGAGGATTCGCAGGGCGGCAAGTGCGATATCTGTAAGAGCGATATCGTCCAGAAGTCCAAGGACGTTTGGTATCTCCGAATTACCGAGTACGCAGACAAGCTGCTCGAGGAGCTTGACAACCTTGACTATCTGCCCAACATCAAGCTGCAGCAGGTAAACTGGATAGGTAAGTCTCGCGGTGCATTCGTTAACTTCGGCATTAGCGGAGTAGAGGACAGCTTGCGTGTTTACACCACCCGTCCCGACACGCTCTTCGGAGTTACATTTATGGTCGTAGCTCCCGAGCATCCAATGATCGACAAGCACGCCGACAAGATCACCAATATGGACGCAGTGCTTGCATATCGCGAGGAATGCTCCAAAAAAACGGAGTTTGAGCGTACCCAGCTCGTAAAGGATAAAACGGGTGTCTGCCTTGAGGGCATCAAGGGCGTAAATCCCGTGACAGGCAAGGAAATTCCCATCTATATCGCCGATTACGTAATGATGGGCTACGGTACAGGCGCTATTATGGCAGTGCCCGCACACGATGAGCGCGACTACGATTTTGCAAATAAGTTCGGCATTGATATCATTGAGGTCATCAAGGGTGGTGACATCTCCAAGGAAGCCTATGCAGGCGACGGCGAAATGGTCAACTCCGGCTTCCTCAACGGCTTTACCAATAAGAAGGACTCTATCGCTAAGATGATCGAGTATCTGACCGAGAAGGGCGTCGGCGAGGGCGGCGTTCAGTATAAGATGAAGGATTGGGCGTTCAACCGTCAGAGATATTGGGGTGAGCCTATCCCGATAGTTCACTGTCCCGCGTGCGGTATCGTTCCTCTGCCTTATGAGGAGCTGCCGCTCAGACTTCCCGCAGTAAATGAATTTGCGCCCGGCGAGGGCGGTGAATCGCCCCTTGCAAAGATCGACAGCTTTGTAAATTGCAGCTGTCCCAAGTGCGGCGGCGCTGCAAAGAGGGAAACCGACACAATGCCCCAGTGGGCAGGCTCGTCCTGGTACTTCCTGCGCTATATCGATCCTCACAATTCCGAGAGCCTTGCGGACATGGATAAGCTGAGATATTGGCTGCCCGTTGACTGGTACAACGGCGGTATGGAGCATGTTACCCGCCACCTTATCTACTCCCGCTTCTGGCACAGATTCCTTTATGATATCGGCGAGGTTCCCACCAAGGAGCCTTACGCAAAGCGTACCGCTCAGGGACTTATCCTCGGTCCCGACGGCGAGAAGATGTCCAAATCCCGCGGAAACGTAGTAGACCCCAACGACGTGGTCGACGTTTACGGAGCAGACGTTCTTCGCGTGTATATCCTCTTTATGGGCGACTACGGAAGTGCCGCACCCTGGTCGGATAATAGCGTTAAGGGCTGCAAACGCTTCCTTGACAGAGTTGCGGATCTGCCCTCTATGGTAAGCAAGGACGCACCCGCAAAGCTGGAGTCCCTGTTCCACAAGACTATCAAAAAAGTTACGTCGGACATTGAGGAAATGAAGTTCAACACCGCAATCGCGGCTATGATGGGACTGCTCAATGAGATAGGCGAGGCAGGTGCGCTCACCTCCGAGCAGCTTGAAGCCTTCCTCCTGTTGCTTTGCCCCTTCGCGCCTCACCTTTGCGAGGAGCTTTGGGAGATGACGGGACACAGCGGCTTCTGCTCTATGGCAAAGTGGCCGGAGTATGACGAAGCCAAGACGGTAGACGCTACCGTTGAGCTTGCGGTGCAGATCAACGGCAAGGTCAAAGGCAAGATAACCCTGCCCGTAAACAGCGATAAGGACGCGGCAATCGCGGCTGTAAGGACTGACGAAAAGTTGGCGTCGCTGCTTGAAGGCAAGACGGTCGTAAAAGAAATCGTCGTTCCCAATAAGATCGTAAATATCGTTGTAAGATGAGAACATTTAACCCCGCCGCGTGCTTTTGCATGCGGCGGGGACGTGTTTTTGTATTTATTATAACGGCAGGACAGGGGCTTGCTCCTACCGCTAAACGGCAAGTGCGATCCCACCCGACAAAAAGGCAAAATAAAAACGGTAAATTTTGCGAGAAAATTTACCGTTTTGGAGCTGGTAATCAGAATCGAACTGATGACCTCGTCATTACCAATGACGTGCTCTACCGACTGAGCCATACCAGCGACCTTGTTATTATATCATATCAAAACTGCTTTGTCAAGAGATTTTTTCACTTTTTGCGACTTAATTTTCGAAAATTTTTAGACGCCCTGAAAATTCTTGTTTTCAGGGCGTGATTGCTTATATTCGCTTCGGCTGCTTTCCTGCAAAGAGGGCATTTGCATTCTCTACGAAGTCCTCAAAGGTAAGATCGCGGCTACGGGTGAGCATTTTGGGGTTGGAAAGACCTATTTCGTACATCCAAACGCCGTTATAATTGATCTTCTGAAGCATTGTCAGAATATCCGACCAATTTACAAGTCCCTCGCCGGGGAGCCAATGCTTTTCGTCAATAAGATCGTAGTCGGATACATGGATAGTGATAATTTTATTGCCGAGCTTCTCCATAAAGTTCATATTGGTGTCGCACAAAAGATGATTGGTATCAAAGCAAACTCTCAGCTTGTCGTTAGCGCTTATCAGTCGCCGAATTTCATCAGCCGTGTTTCCAAGACAGGTGCGGGGAAGATCCTCGACAGCAATTACCGCGCCGTGTTGGTGTGCGATCTCAGCCAAAGCATTAAGGCTCTGCATTGAACATTTTATGCGCTCCTCGCGCATGTCATCGCCGATAGGCTCGCCGCTGGGGTGAACGATAAACTTGTCGATTCCCATATCAGCCGCCTTTTCGATCAGCTGTGTGTAATACTCAACCGTGCTTTTTCTCAATTCACCGTTGGTTGATGAAAGGTCGAACTGCGTGAATGGCCAGAAGGGGAGGTGATATGACCACAGCTCGACGCTATAACGCGCGGAAAGTTCGGCAAGCTCATGGTAATTGATAGAGCCGTACAGCTCCGAAGGCATTGACACCTCAACAGCGGAAACTCCGCTGCGCTCTAATTTTTTGAAATTTTCCTCACTCAGCGCAAATCCGCTGCTTGACAGTCCAACTTTATACATTTTAAAAGCCTCCTTGGGTGGTGCATTGATAGACTTATTGTATCATAAAACACGTGCCTTTTCAAGCCTTTTAATTAAAAAAATGCTTTTCGCCCCTCTGCGAGATTCCGCTTCGCGCCCTTCGGGTTCGACTCGCTGACTCTCGCTCAGAATGACACGCAAGAGGGCGAAAAGTTACCTTTATCACGCTTGCGCGTGACGATATGCCAAGCCGAAGGCTTGTGCCTTCGGCTTGGATACAAAAAAATTCCGAGAACAAAAGTTCTCGGAATTTTTGGAGCTGGTAATCAGAATCGAACTGATGACCTCGTCATTACCAATGACGTGCTCTACCGACTGAGCCATACCAGCGACCTGCTTATTATACCACACACATTTGGCTTTGTCAAGAGCTTTTTTAATTTTTTGCGACTTAAAATGAAAATTTTTACGGGATCGTAAAGCTCACACTTGGCGGGAGCTTACAGTAAAGTAATTTAAATTTCCGCAAATCTCGTAGGGGCGTTCTTTGAACGCCCGCAAAAGAATGAATTCTCTTGCGGGCGCACACACTATACACATTGGTCGTCCGGAATGTCCGTCTGCTTTTTCTGACAAGCACTGCTTTTGTGAATACAAAAACGAAGTTCCGCGCGCGTGGCGAAAATCAAAGTGACAACTCCTTTTTAAAGGTTAAATATTGCTCATCGTTTTCAAAAAATGCATCGTATTTGGACAATAATTTTGAAAAGTATATTGTTGTCATAAATTCTTCCTGCGTGTTTGGATCTTGAATCGTTGAAAAATACAAAGAATTCCGCCGTCCGATTTGATAGTTTTCGGATTTTGCATTTGGATTCAGATATTTTGTTAGTGAAGCAAAATTTTTCAGCTCCTGCAAACACTCGTCTTTTTTGCCGAGCTTTTTGTATGCTTGTGCTTTGGCTTCACAATTCCAAAGCTTGTGGGATACATAGAAATCCTCACATCCTTCATCAAAGATTGAAAGAAGCTTTTCGTGAGCGCGACACCAAGGTAATAACTTTTCGTATTCTTTTTGTTCAAGCAAAGCTATTCTTTTTAACTCAAACAATTCATCCATAAGCCAATAGCAACGAAGCATACTTTTTTCTGTGAATTTTGCGTGCGCAGGGTAGTCTTTTCTGTATGCCAATATTTGAGCTTTTCCAACGATTCTTCCTCTATAACCGTTTGCACTGATTTTTTCAACTGCTTCTGTTGCTTTTTCGTATTCGCCGATCTCACAATATATTCGCCGTAGCATGTTGAGTGCGCCATCTACTTCATTGATATCACCACAAGTATTCACGACCTCGTTACACAGCTTAATAGCCTGCGCAATAGCTTCATTTCGTTCTTTTTCGTCCTTTGAGAAGCGATTGACCATAGACAGGGAAAAAGCGAGATACGTTTTTAATTTCGGACTGTTAGGATATTTTTTTAATCCTTCACTGATAATCTCAATTTCCTTATAGGTGTTCATGCTGTCATCGGCAGCCTTCATAATTGCTTCTACTTCATCGTTGTAACTATTCATGTGATATCCAAAGAGACGGTCAATAGAAACTCCGAAATAGTCTGCAATTATCGGAAAAAGACTCACATCGGGAGCACATTGATTATTTTCCCATTTGGAAACAGCTTGTTCCGATACACCGAGCTTTTCAGCAAGCTGTGCTTGTGTGATTTTCTTTTCCTTGCGGAGAGCATATATATTTGTTCCAATATTCATAAAGATATCTCCTTTAAAATGTATTTTTCGTGATTACTGTAGTAATTATATCATACTTTGATGGTGTTTCCAACATATCAAAAGGAGATTTTATATAAGCAAAAACCAACTTCAAGTTGGATTTTTTCAAAAATAGAACGGTATAACCGTATTTTCACAGTTATACCGTTCTACCTGCTCTGTGGCAGGTATCTCACATAATATTCTTTATTCCGCCGAGCAAACGGGCTCGACCCAGCCGTAGGTGTCAGCCACGCGACCCCACTGAATACCGGTGATATTGTCGTACAGAGTCTGCGCGATCTTACCGATCTCGCCGTTATTGATGATGGTATGCTCAACGCCGTCAAACAGCTCGCCGATAGGGGAGATAACTGCCGCAGTACCCGAGCCGAATGCCTCGTTAAGTCTGCCTTCCTTCGCCGCTGTCAGCACCTCGTCAATGGACAGCTTGCGCTCGGTGACCTTGTAGCCGTTGTTCTTAAGCCAAGTGATGCAGGAATCGCGAGTGACGCCGGGGAGGATGTTTCCTGCATCAAGAGCAGGTGTGATAATCTCGCCGTCTATAACGAAAAATACGTTCATAGCACCGACCTCGTCGATATACTTATGCTCGATACCGTCAAGCCAAAGCACCTGCGCATATCCCATAGCCTCAGCCTTTTCCTGACCGATAAGCGAAGCGGCATAGTTTCCGCCAACCTTCGCATAACCCGTGCCGCCGCGTACCGCGCGGACGTACTCGCTCTCGACTACGATCTTAACGGGAGCAATTCCGTTTGCGTAATAAGAGCCGACGGGAGAGAGGATAATGCAGAACAGATAGGTCTTGGAGGGGTGAACGCCAAGGTGGCAATCGGTGGAGAAAATGAAGGGACGGATGTAGAGCGATGTACCCTCGGAGCGAGGAACCCAATCCTTTTCAACCTCAACCAGTGCCTTGATAGCCTGAAGAACGTCATCGGGATCGACCTGAGGAATGCACATTCTCTTGTTGGTATTGTTCATTCTTTCAATATTTTTCATAGGACGGAAAAGCTGGATGCTGCCGTCTGCGGTGCGGTAAGCCTTGAGTCCCTCGAACATTTCCTGCGCGTAATGGAAAACGGTGCAGGAGGGGTCGAGAGAGAGCGGTCCGTAGGGAACGATGCGCGCGTCGTGCCAGCCCTGCTCGGGGTCGTAGTTCATAAGAAACATATAGTCGGTAAAATACTTACCGAAGCCCAGCTTTGCGTCCTCGGGCTTAACCTTAAGTGTATAGGGTGCTTTTTCAAATCTGATATTCATTTATCCTTCTCCTTTGGGGGTAAATTTTCGATATCAATATTATAATACCATTTTCCCGTAATTTCAAGGGGTTTTTGGAAATTTTACGTCCGCTGACGGTATTTTTTCGCCGCTCTGCACATATTTTGTAGTGATTATGAGAGGGGGAACGAATGATATGAAGAGATCAGACATTTCGGGAGCAGAAAAAATCAGTGTAGAGGAAAGAGAATATATGAAGATAATAATGCGTGCAAAGCGTGCGGTGGAGGGGATACTGCTCGCCGCAATTTGCGCGGTCGGACTGTGTATCGGCGTTGCGGCGGCAGATAACGTCGTGGCAATATCGGAGGATAGCGCGCTGTGGACGTCGGGGAAAAAGGAGCAGACGACGGTGGCTGTGTCATACGGCCTTGACGTTATCGCCGCATCCGACGAGATGGTATTT
>SVQX01000020.1 GCA_015065065.1 Oscillospiraceae bacterium | reverse complement strand
CCCCTACACCGAGGAGGTCAAGGTGATTTCCGAGAAGCCCTTCTCCAAGGGCCCCAGAGCTGACGTTAAGTGCTACGGCTCTGACAGCGTTCCCGAGGGCGTTGCAATCATGCGCCTTGAGAATGTAGGCGTTTCCATCACCGGTAACTCCACCAACCCCACAAGATTCCAGCACCCCGTTGCAGGAACCTATAAGAAGTGGTGCCAGGAGAACGGCGTTAAGTACTTCTCCGTTGCATCCGGCGGCGGTACGGGTAGAACTCTGCATCCCGATAATATGGCTGCAGGTCCCGCTTCCTACGGTATGACCGATACCCTCGGCAGAATGCACGGCGACGCTCAGTTCGCAGGCTCTTCCTCTGTTCCCGCTCACGTAGAGATGATGGGTCTGATCGGCGCGGGCAACAACCCCATGGTCGGTATGACTGTTGCGGTTGCGGTTGCTATCGAAGAGGCAAGCAAATAATCCTTAGTTTATAAGGCTTTCGTAGGGGTCATTCACGAATGACCCGCGGGCGATTCGTGAATCGCCCCTACAAAATCAACAATAAAAAATTGGACGCATCATTCGGGGCTTTTGCCTTGTGTGATGTGTCCAATTTTTTCGTAGGGCATGGGCTTGCTCCTGCCGCTACAAGTGGTAGAAAAAATCGGCGGGAGCCAATTTGCACGCAAATGCGCCCCCGCCATACGCCGGAAATGTTTGCGAGTCATTCGTAAATGCTCCCGCGAAAAAACAGACACACCGTTTCGGGTAAAACCGATTTGGTGTGTCTATTTTGTGTTTATTTACAGCACCTTCTGCAAGAACTGCACAAGTCTTGGATCCTTGGGACTTGAGAAAAACTCCTCGGGGGGAGCCTCCTCCTTGACTACGCCGTCGCAGACGAACAGTACTCTTATAATGTTTGCACCGATTGTTTTTAGCATCGTGTATTGCATTAAGAAGCATGAATATATAGCAGCTTCTTGTTGGGTGGCTACGGTAATGTTTAGACTTTAAGTGTTTGCAGTGCCTGCGGAGTTCCAAAGGTGTGGCTGATTTGTTTCGTTTATTCTTAGCCAATTGACTTTGCAGATATCCATGTGCGCGGGTCGATTGTCAATCGGTAGTCGTTTTTGTTTCCACCGCCCCACATCGTAGCTACGGTTGCAATGCCCTGATAAGTTCCGTCCTCGTCCCACTCGCTATTTTCGTCGTTTCTTGACAGAACTTGAAAATATGTTACTATCTGAGTTCCCTCAGCCGCTTTAGTACAAGATTCGGAGTAATACATATACAGAAACAATCTGTTTGGATTAGTTTCATCCGCCACTACCACGAAGTTAACCTCGCCATGCAGATTCTGGTTGGCGTTTTGTGTAATAGTTACCATATTACCGCCCGAGATACTTGTAACCATACAATGCACCATAGCAGGCGTATCCTGGGGACGGTGCTTTGTGGTGATCGCATCTTGAACTGCATCCCAGATAACATTATTGTCGTTAAGACAGTTTGTGGCATCCGAAAGCAACGCCTCGGAAAGACCGAGCATATCGGAGTGGAGCTGGTTGCTCGACACCTCCGTTTCCGTTTCCGTTTCCGTTTCGGTCTGGTCTGTCACGGGAGGCTCTACTCCCGGCACCGTAACAGATTCGGATTCGGTTTGATTTTCCGAATCCACCTCGGTGACTGTCTCGGTTTCTGTTTGGCTATCTCCTCCGGGAAGTATTTCCGAACCCGTTTTCTCCATGAACTTGAAGCACAGGTATACGTTATCTGCCACTATGCCGGAATCAACCGTTACATTTAACGAAAATGAGATACTTTTACTTGGTGCGACTTCCTGCAGATAGCTGATTCCGTCAACGGTGAATGACACTCCTTCTCCGGAATAAACGCCCTCAATGCCAGCCTCGCTGCCGTTCAAAATGCGCTCGTAAACGTAAGTTTTTTCACTTTTATTTACTACCGTTACGGTAAATGATGCGCTACCTCCGCCCGTAGTGCTTGCCCAAAGCACGGTTCCCATGTATCCTTTAATGTTGACAGTGCCGCTTTGGGAAGGGGAGATGCTGCTTATGTAAATATCGTAATCGGGCGCGCTGGCTGATGCCGTTCCGTCAATGAAAAGATTATCTGTTATCTTAGCGTAGCCTATGGCTATTGTCGATATCATAAGCAGACAAATCAGTAATAAAGAAATTTTCTTCATTGGGCGTTTTCCTTTCGTAATATGTGTTCTCAATTATGATTACTACCGATACAATGCAATATATCACAAGTAAAAATGCTTGCTTGCAAGGGCTTTTTACGACGTGCATCAATAGCGCAGACACACTGAGTGTGCATAGGGCAAAGCCCAGAGACTTGCGAAGCCAGGCTTTCTGCGTATATTATATCACATAATATAATGTTTGTCAATGATAACCCCCGCAGTTCATTGAACGGCGGGGGGGTTATTCATTCAATCAAAGCACCTTCTGCAAGAACTGCACAAGTCTTGGGTCCTTGGGACTTGAGAAGAACTCCTCGGGAGGAGCCTCCTCCTTGACTACGCCGTCGCAGACGAACAGTACTCTGTCCGCGATCTCGCGGGCAAAGCCCATTTCGTGGGTGACGATGACCATTGTCATGCCCTCGTCTGCAAGCTCCTTCATAAGATCAAGCACCTCGCCCACCATTTCGGGGTCAAGTGCTGACGTCGGCTCGTCAAAAAGCATTACCTTGGGGTTCATTGCAAGGGCACGGATGATGGCGATGCGCTGCTTCTGTCCGCCCGAGAGGGTGGAGGGGTAGACGTCCCGCTTGTCAGCAAGTCCGATGCGCTGGAGCAGCTCCATAGCCTTTTTCTCCGCCTCGTCCTTGCCCATGATTCCAAGCTGAACGGGTGCGAGCATAAGGTTCTGAATGACCGTAAGATTATTGAAAAGGTTAAAGTGCTGGAACACCATGCCCATTTCCTGACGGGCAAGGTTGATGTCAAGGCGGTTCTCCTTTTCAAACTCGCGCAGGGCGCGCTTATCTACCTTGCCGTTCTTTGTGAGTCCTCGATGGAGCGCGGGGTCAGCGGGACTTATCAGCTTATCCTCAAGATATACCTCGCCCGCGTCGGGAGTGACCATAAGGTTCATACAGCGCAGCAGAGTGCTTTTGCCGCTGCCCGACGGTCCGATAATGACCACGCGCTCTCCTTGACTGATATGACAGCTGATACCGCAGAGAACAGGCTGCTCCTCAAATTTTTTGTATACGTTATTAACGCTTATCACTTGCGCGCAGCCTCCTCTCCACAAGCTTGATTATTCCCGTAACTGCCAGCACAAGCACAAGATATATGAGGGCAAGCACGAGATAGGGGATAACGTACTCATAGGTACTGTTAGCTATATTTTGGAACGCCTTTGTCAAGTCAAGAACCGTAATAAAGCTTACTACCGAGGTTTCTTTTAAGAGGGCGATAAACTCGTTGCCCAAAGTGGGAACTACGTTCTTTATAGCCTGGGGAAGCACTATTTTGAGCATCGTTTGCTTGTAATTAAGTCCGAGTGCGCGTCCCGCCTCGGTTTGTCCCGCATCCACCGAAAGAATACCGCCTCGCATTATTTCGCAGACGTATGCGCCCGAGTTAAGACCGAAGGCAAGTATCGCCTCGACAAGAAGGGGGAGCTGTATTCCGACGGCAGGGAATAGGACGTAGTGGATTATCAACAGCTGGACTACCATAGGCGTGCCGCGAAAAACCGCGACGTATACGTCTGTAAGCCTTGACAGCAGCTTTGATAAAAATCCGTTTTTGGGGATTATCTTGGTTATTGCCAGGAGGCAACCGACAATCATACCGATAAGCAATCCGAAAACTGCGATAAGCGCGGTATTTGCGAGTCCCTGGAGGACGTTTTTATAGCCCTCCAGCTCTATCATTTGTCGGTAAAAGGTTTGCCAAGCGCTCATTTATTACTTATTCGTGCTGTCCGCTATCATGATTGCGGGCTGCTTGTCAAGGATGACAGCGTCAACCTTCTTGTTTGCAAGATCGAGAATAGCCAAAGCGCCGGTGTCGTAGCCGGAGGTGGTGAGGTTCTTAAAGCCGTCGTAGCCGAAGTCCTCGTTACCTGCGGAGAACATAAATCCGGTAGTGCCGTTCTGAGTTCCGACCTTGAAGGATTTTTCCTGCTTTTCGAGTTTCGCAACGATATCGTCAGCACTCTTGCAGTCAGCGAACACCTTGTCGTCCTCGCGAACTACAAGCACCTGTGCGGACTCGTAGTACTCGGAGGTGAAGTCAACGCTCTTGAGACGCTCCTCGTTTACTGTCATGCCTGCCATACCGATATCTGCCTGACCCTTCTGTACGGACAGGATAACAGCGTCAAAGTTCATGTCGTAGATGTAAAGAGTCTTGTCCAGTTTTTCTGCAAGCAGGGAAGCGATCTTCATATCAACGCCGGAGAGCTTGTTGCCCTGGTAGTACTCGAAGGGCGGGAAGTAAGCGTTGGTAGCAACTACGAGATAATTCTCTCTGTCAGCTCCGGTGGGAACTGCGGAAACGGTATTGGTATAGGTAAACTCTGCCGTGCCGTCAAAGAAAGAGTTGATGATCTTGTCAAGCTCGCCGTTAGCCTTGAGGTCTGCGAGCAGCTCGTTTGCCGCTTCCTTGAGCTCGGTGTTGTTCTTAGCAACCGCAAAAGCGTACTTTTCTGCGGTAAGCTCGTACTCGGTGTATACCTTGACCTTGGATTTTGCGTTGCAGGATGCAAGCGCGGATACGGCTGCGAGGATCATTATCATCGCAAGCGCAAAGCTGATAATCTTTTTCATTGTTTTTCTCCTTAAATGTATTATTATTTAATAAACATCCACCATTATACAACGGTTATTCGCGAAAGTCAAGCCTTTTTTGATAAAATATTGAATTTATACTGCTTGATTATGACAGATAAAAAATAGCGACACATATGTAAGCGGGCAGTGCTTAGTGCATTTGCGTGATACCGTATAATTTGTTATAAAATAGGCGGTGCGGAATGCTTTTTGTACACGTGTGTGTTTTTTTGCTGTTAAAGCTCAAAAAACGCTTGACAGGCAAGGGGTTTTGTGATATAATCATCTAAAACCCGAAGGAGGATGCACAATGACAACAATTAACCGTATGGAGCTTGACGTAGCCGAGCTTAATGAGCGCATAGCTCTCAACCGTAACCGTTTGTACGCACCGTACTATCAGATAGATCAGGTGTTCCATGAATTTAACACCGAGTGGCCCGGTGACAAGGAGGGCAGAGCGCTGCTCGCCTTCGTTGATCACTATAAAATGACGGGTGACAAAAACCCTTGCATGGAGGCTATGCTCCGCGAGACTCCCAAGCATCTCAACGACAAAGGATATTTCGGTCCGGAGTACACGGGCGAGTACATATTTGAGCAGCAGCTTTCCGGACACTCCTGGATGCTTCGCGGACTTTGCGAGCATTACGAAGCGTTTGGTGACGATTTTTCAATGCAAACGCTCAAAAATATTACCGAAAATTTGTTCCTGCCCACGAAGGGCTGTTACGGCACGTATCCCGTCAATCGCGAGCAGGTCGATGAGGGTGGAGTAGGAGGAAACAGCACTGGCATCATTGACGGCTGGAAGCTTTCCACCGATATCGGATGTGCGTTTATGAGCGTTGACGGACTTTCCCACGTCTATAAGCTGACTCGCGATCAGCGCGTGCTGGAGCTTCTTGACGAAATGATAGATTTCTACGTCGCCATTGATAAGGTGGCTCTGCGCGTGCAGACTCACTGCACCCTTACCGCCGCACGCGGTGCTGTAAGACTTTACCGCGCTACGGGTAATGAAAAATACCTTGACGGCGCAAAGAAGATATACGACCTTTACGTCCACGGCGGCGGAATGAGCGCGGTATATCAGAATCTTAATTGGTGGGGACGTCCCGATACGTGGACAGAACCTTGCGCTATCGTTGACTCCCTTATCCTCGCAGGTGAGCTTTATCGCATCACGGGGGATGCGGAATACCGCACCACGGCGGCTCGCGTATGGCACAACGGATTTGCATCTGCACAGCGTCCCAACGGCGGTGCAGGCCCCGATTGGATAGTCCTGCCAGAGATCTGCGACAGTGTTGCTATCAAGTGGGACGAGGCGGCGTTCTGCTGCTCCATGAGATGGGCGGAGGGACTTTGGTACGCCTTTGAGAATAAAGACATTTTGTATGCCGAGCTGGAGCTTGACGAGAACGGCGAGCGCATTCTGCGCCGCGACCGCATGGGCAGATATATGTGCGGTGACATCATATATTCCGAGCTGGTCAGCGGTGATATCGAGATAAACGATCCTATTCTTGTGGACGGACGTAAGCTTTCGCCTATCGAAAAGTATTATCGCTTTGACAGAAAGACATTGGATACCCTGAAGCAGAAGGTAATCTTTGACTGAAAGGAAGCGGAATATGAAAATAGCACTTATTGCTCACGACAAGAAAAAGGCAGAAATTATCGAGCTTGCAAAGAAATATAAGGATGTTCTCGCAGAGCATGAGCTTTTTGCTACTGGTACGACCGGAACTATGGTAATGGGGGAAACCAAGCTGGATATCCACCGCCTCAAAAGTGGCCCGCTCGGAGGCGACCAGCAGATAGGAGCAATGCTTGCAAACGGCGAGCTTGATCTTATAATTTTTCTGCGCGATCCGCTCACAGCACAGCCTCACGAGCCAGATGTATCCGCACTCCTTCGCCTTTGCGACGTGCAAAAAATACCGCTTGCCACCAACGTGTCCAGCGGAACGATAATGCTTGAAGCTCTCAAAAACAAGACGTTTTTCGGGCTGGTGAAATAACAAAGATCTCGGGTCGAAACCGCAAAAAGGGTAGAGAAGTTAAAAATTCTTTGCCATTAGTATACCAATCACTATAAAAGGGAGATTATCAATGGCAAATTTTTCTACGCAAGGGCAGCTATCACAGCATAGCATTCTTGAACAGAAATACAAAAATTCGAGAATGAATCTGCTGCTTGTGGTTGTTTTCACAGCAATAAATTTGTTTCTTCTCGTAATAAATACAGACTTATATTTTCTGTTTTCCGCGTTTATTCCATACTTTATAGTCAGCTTCGGAATGTTGGTGTGCGGACGCTTCCCTGAGGAGTATTATACGGACGACTTTGGGGGTATGACCTTCCTTGATGATTCCGTATTCGTCGTTCTGCTGGTAATTTCCGCAGTACTCACGCTACTCTACTTCCTGGCATGGCTTATGTCAAGCAAAAACCGTGTAGGCTGGCTCATTTTTGCACTTGTTTTCTTTGGCATTGACACGGTTGGAATGTTGGCTTTGAGCGGCATTACCATAGAGTCGGCTTTTGATATTTTATTCCACGCATGGGTGATATACTATCTTATTCTCGGAATCAGCGCTCACTATAAGCTCAAAAAGCTTCCTCCCGAGGAGGAAGAGGCGGTGGTCGACTGCGAAAATATCCTTCCGCTGGTTGAAGAGGTTGGAGAGACTGAGCAAAATTCCGAGCCTGCCGTCGCAGAGCCGTCAAATTCTAATGCTATACGAGAAGCGGATAAGGACGTTAAGCACAGAGTTTTGCTTGAAAAACGCACGCTGAATTACGATATTTGCTACAGAAGGGTAAAGCACACCAATGAGCTTATTGTAAACGGAAACGTATACGACGAGATCGAGGGTGTATTTGAATACCCGCACACGCTGAAGGCGTGGGTGGACGGTCATTACATTTCGGCGGGCTATACAGGCACGCATAGCTTTATTTCCGTTGACGGAGAAAATGTAGCAAAAAAATTGAGACTTGTCTGATTACATACATCAAAGGACAGAGAGTTTGCACTCTCTGTCCTTTTTTGTAAAACGAAAACCACGCCATAGTGGCGTGGTTTAAAAGAGGTTAACCGATGAGCGAAAAAAGAGATTAAATGTGTAAAAGAAATAAATGAGTGTAGGGACAGGCGTCCTCGACTGTCCGTAAAAAGCGAGCAACAAAGGTTAGTCTTATGGCGAGAAAAAAGATATTTAAACGACAAAGGAAAGATGGCATTTCAACTTTAGTTAGGTGTTAGATTTGCGTTTATACGGACAGTCGAGGACGCCTGTCCCTACAAGTAACAACAATACACAAACAGAATCCGTTTACGGGTATCAAGTAATAATTGCATGGCTGACAGGCCAATAAAAAGCGCACTTGTGAGCAGCCGATAGTACAGGGCTATACCCGAAAATGAAATACCATCCGCGGGTGGATTTTTATTCTTTGGCAACTACTGCATTTGTAAGCACAAATGAGTTATTTATTTCTGATGCTTTCCGAGCATAAGCTTTTTATGCTCCTCGCGGGCGCTTGTTTTGCCATCGGGCTGTATCTCGCCCGCCTTGAGAAGGGATATTTTGGTTATCATAGGGCCTACAAGCTCGTAAATAAGAACCGCAAAAAGTGTAATATTGGCAACGATAAATCCGTCAGCACCGAGCTGCTCTGCCTTTATCGCCATGCCAAGCGCAACGCCCGCCTGAGGAAGCAGGGTAAAGCCAAGATACTTGACGACGCTCTTGTCGCATCCAACGGCTCTTGAGCTGAACGACGCACCGAAATATTTGCCCAAGGAGCGAGAGATAATGTAGATAAGTCCGATGCCCACAATGGCAAGGTCTGCAAATACCGAAAGCTCAAGCTCCGCACCGCTCAGCACGAAGAACATAACGAATAAGGGAGCAGTCCAACGGTCGAGTCGATCCATAAGCTCCTCCGACAGGTCGCAGGCGTTGCAGAATACCGTTCCAAGCATCATGCACACGAGCAGGGAGGAAAATCCGATATGTACGCCGCCGATCTCAAATTTCATCATGGAAAGTGCAACGGTCACAAGCACGAAAGCGACCGACACCGACAAACGCTTTGAGCGGGAGTGGAAAAATCTCTCCACGAAGGTAAACAGCATGCCCATGATAAATCCGAACGCAAGGGACAGCACGACTTCCAGAAGCGGCTCTACCACAATGGAGATAACGTCAAGATGGTTTGTATTGAGCGCGTTTGCAATTCCAAAGGATACGGCAAACAGCACAAGTCCAACAGCATCGTCGAGCGCGACGATGGGCAGAAGCAGATTTGTCAGCTTTCCCTTTGCCTTGTACTGACGGACTACCATCAGAGTCGCCGCGGGCGCGGTAGCCGACGCGACTGCGCCAAGCACGATAGCGGCGGGGAGAGAGAGCTTGTCGGGCATGAGAAAATGCAGACCGATAAGTATCGCGTCCACAAGGACAGTTGTGAAAACCGCCTGAACGATACCGATAACCGTCGCCTGCTTGCCGATATGCTTCAGATCGGACAGACGGAATTCGTTTCCGATAGAAAAGGCGATAAAGCCGAGGGCAACGTCCGAAAACAGCGAGAAGGCTTTGACATTTTCATGGCTTATAAATCCGAGTCCTTCAATGCCTAAAGCGCCGAGAACGTAAGGACCAACTAAAATTCCCGCCACGAGATAAGCGGTGACTGCGGGGAGCTGAAGCAGCTTCGCCAGACGGGAGAGGATCAGCCCCGCAAAGAGGGCTAAAGATATGCTGAGTAATGCTTCCATATAAAGCCTCCAAGGATGTTACTGCATCGTATAACTAAATAATATTTATCACAACCACAGATTATATCACTTCCGGAAATGAAAGTCAATATAAAAAATGTCTAATTATCACGAGTTTTTTGGATTTTGGTTGGTGGAAAAGACAGGATTTGTGCCTCTGCTACAGAAAGATGAACTTTATTGTATAAATGCTTGTAAAAAGTAGAGATTTATGCTATAATGACGATAGTGTTAATAAAAAATGCATAGCTCTTTCATTGAGAACACGGGGAGGACAAAATGAAATATCTCAAGGTTTTGGTATCAGTCGTTTTGTGTATTGTATTGGTGTGCAGTTTGGCAGCTTGCAACGAGTCGGCCGCAGGTCCGCGGGGCGAAAAAGGTGAGCAGGGAATCCGTGGCGAACAAGGACCTCAAGGCATCCAAGGCGAAAAGGGAGAGGACGGTCTTACTCCTACCGTAACGGTAAGTGAAGATGGCTATTGGGTAATTAACAGCATCAAAACCAACACCAAAGCCCTCGGCGAGGACGGTAAAAACGGTTTAAACGGACAAGATGGCGCAGATGGAAAAAACGGTACTGACGGAAAAGACGGTGTTACTCCGCACGTGGGCGAAAACGGAAATTGGTGGATAGGCGATTTTGATACCGGATATGCAATGGTAAACGACGGTTTGGAATATTATCCTCTGCCAGATGGCACATACGGTGTGGCTTGCGGCAGAGCAAAGTATATGGATAAGATAGTTATTCCCGCAACGCATAGCGGTAAGGCTGTTACGCGGATATTGGATTATGGATTTTCGGGATGTACGAATTTGCTTAACATCACTATCCCCGACAGCATAACGAGTATTTGTGATTATGCATTTTATAAATGCTCTAACCTTGTGAGCGTTACGATCTGTAACAGCGCGGCAAACGTTGGCGGATATGCTTTCGCTGATTGCACAAGCCTTGATAGCGTTATTCTCGGAAATAGCATTACGGGTATTGGCGACTACGCGTTCTACAATTGCCCGAGCCTTACAAACATAGCTATCCCCAACAGCGTGACTGGCATTGGTATGATGGCGTTCAAAGGGTGCTCGAGTCTTGCGAGCATAATCATTCCCGATAGTGTGATTGACATCGGTGATTATGCATTCAATGAATGTATTGGACTTAAAAGCGTTACCATCGGAAACGGTTTGAGAAGCATAGGAGCTTCTGTGTTCCAAAATTGCTCAAGCCTGACGAATATTATAATAGGAAATAACGTTAAAAGCATTGGCGATTCTGCATTTGAGTATTGCACAAGCCTTACGGATATAATAATCCCCGATAAAGTGACAAGTATTGGCTATGGCTCGTTCTTCGGTTGTTCAAGCCTTGCGAATGTAACGATTGGTGAGAGTGTGACTTGCATTGAAGGTGTAGCTTTTGCTGATTGCTCAAATCTTTTGAGTATAATCATTCCAGATAGTGTTACAAGCATCGGCAATTCGGCCTTCGGCGGGTGCTTAAGTCTTGCAGACGTAACCTTTAAAAATGTAAAAGGCTGGATGGCTGATGAAACATACGGAGATACCGTTAAATTTTTCTCAGAGGATGATCTTTCCAATACATCAACCGCGGCTACTTGTCTTACGTCATCATTTAGATATTACGCTTGGACACGCCGTTAAGTGTTCCGGCACACAAGGAGCAAGCATTTTAGCCCGCTCCTTGTGTGCTTTTCGCTGCGCTTATATGCCATTATCCCCGCTGTCCGATTTTCCTTGACAAATTTCGCACCGGGGAGTATAATTATATTATAGGATTTTAAGGCTTGCGAAAGGGGGATAAATCACATGAAATACAACCGAAAAGCGACCGAAATATCCTCCGACGGCGTGCTGGAGATATCGGTGCGCGAGCTGTGTGAGCTTGCCTTCCGAGGAGGGGATATTGACAACAGATTCCCCGCGCGTTCAAGATATCGCGCCTTTGCCGAGGGACAGGCGGCGCACCGCAAGCTGATGGAGTCACGCGGAGCGGGCTATCACGCCGAGGTGGAAATGAAAAATATCTGCCGATACGGAGGCGTTACCTTTGCGGTCAGTGGCAGAGCCGACGGCATTTTTGCCGACGGCCTTGGCGGATTTGTGGTCGAGGAGATAAAATCGGTATCTGATATGTCACGATTTGCGGGCGCACGCGAGGCGGATATGGCTCAGCTTATCTGCTACGGCTATTTTCTGACCGTTAGTCGCGGCGTCGGTGTCGTTACGCTCCGACTGACCTACGTGAAGCGCTCGGACGGCGGCGAGGAGCTGTATAGCGACACTGTGATGAGTGCCGACGACCTCAAAAATGCATATCTCGGCATACTCGCGCGAGCATTGTTTTTCGCCGAACAGATAAAATATTCAAATACAGAGCTGCGCGACAAAGCCAAGCACGCGGTCTTTCCCTACGGAGCTATCCGAGCGGCGCAGGAGGAAATGATAAAGGAGTGCTGGCAGGATATGCGGGCGGGGCAGATAGTGTTCGCCGGCGCACCCACGGGTATCGGCAAGACTATATCCACCCTCTATCCCGCCGTGCGCGTGTTCGGCGAGGGAAGGGCGGATAAAATATTCTACCTTACCGCAAAATCAAGTACAAGGCGGGAGGCGCTCGCCGCCGCCGAGCGATTGAACGGGAGTGGAACTCCGCTTCGCACCTGTGTTATCAGCTCGCGCGAATCGGCTTGTATCAACGACGGCGCACGTCTTGTGGGACATAGTATATCACGTTGCTGTAATCCCGTGATGTGCCCCTTTGCGAGGGGATACTACGACCGTGCAGAGGGCATTATCCGCGAGCTGCTGTCAAGCAAAAACGTGTTCTCGGCAAAGGATATCCGTGACGCGGCGATAAAGGGCAAGGTCTGCCCCTACGAGCTGGAACTTGATTTGTCCGAATACTGCGAGATAGTAATATGCGATTATAACTACGCCTTCTCGCCCTCCGTCTATCTGCGCCGATATTTTGCCAACGGTATACCAAACACCGAGGGGCACAAGTATATTTTCCTCGTGGACGAGGCGCACAATCTCGTTGACAGAGCAAGAGATATGTATTCGGGCTCGCTCAGTCTCTCAGCTGTTTACCGTATGCGCGACGCATTTGCTGAGTACGAGAACAGAGCCAAGGAATATATTTTTCCCGACGAGGACGCGCCCACGGACGCGCGGCTCAATTCGAGCGCGTTTAATTCAATTATAGGCTGTCTTATCGGTATGGCGCGTCACTGCGACGAAAACAAGATGCAGGATGCGGACGGAGTGACTCACGCCTTTTCGCTTATCCGCCAGCTACCCGTAGAGCTTTGCGCTGCCGCCGAAGCGCTTGGTAAGATATGCGACGGCTGGCTGCGCACCGAGGCGGGACACGAGCTGTATGGCGAGGTGGAGAAATTCGCCGCCGACTTGCGTACCTTCCGTATTGCCGGCGACTATTATGATGATAAATTCGTGACCTTTACACAGCTTGACGGGGAGGATATTACAGTCAGATATCAATGCCTCGATCCGTCGGGGATAATGAAGCCGCTGCTCCGCCGCGCGCGCTCATGCCTGCTTTTTTCGGCGACTCTCACGCCAGCGGACTATTTTGCGGACATTCTCGGCGGCGGGGACGAGGCTGTCAAGGTGTCCTATCCTTCGCCGTTCCCACGCGAAAATCTTTGTCTTGCGGCGGTGGACGGAGTAAGCACGAGATACGAGGACAGAGATAAGTCCGCCCGCGCGATAGTTACCTATATCGCCGCCACAGTATCGGCGAGGGCGGGGAACTATATCGTATATTTCCCGTCATACAGCTATATGGAAAAGGTGCATTCGATCTTCGCAAAGAAATATCCTAATGTCAAAACGGTGCTTCAGCGCGCGAACATGACGTACGCCGAGCGGGAGGAGTTTATCAATTCCTTCAAGCCTGACAGTAACAAATTGCAGATAGGCTTTTGCGTGCTTGGCGGCTCCTTCTCGGAGGGCGTGGACTTGCCGGGTAAGGCGCTGATAGGCACGGTCATAGTCGGCGTTGGACTGCCGGGACTGTCGAGCGAGCGCAATATCATGCGCGAGTATTTTGATTCTACCCGCGAGGGCAGGGGCTACGACTACGCCTACACCTATCCCGGTATGAATAACGTTCTTCAGGCGGCGGGCAGAGTTATCCGACGCGACGACGACAGGGGAATAGTTGTGCTGATAGATGACAGATACGCATCCGAGCGCTATCTGCCCCTCTATCCCGAGCATTGGCGAGGCAATATGTACGCTGTCGGTGATCCCGCATCTCTGCGCGAGGTAGCGCTCAGGTTTTGGGGAAACGAGGGCTGAATTTTGCAAGTTTGAACGCTCGACTTGCATAAATTCCTTGCTTTTTGCCTTCAAAACCCGAAAAAATGAAAAAAATTGAATATTTTTTGCGGAATTTCAAAAATCCTCTTGCTTTTTTTGCAAAAGTATGGTACAATACACGGCAGTGAATATTTTGTTTTTTTTGAAAGGAAGCAAACCCAATGCAGTACAGTGTGATGAGCCGAGCCGAACTGCTTGCCGAAAAGGCGGCAATGGAGGCGGCATACAGTGAATTTAAAGGTCGCGGTCTTAAGCTTGATCTTTCCCGCGGAAAGCCGGGCGCAGACCAGCTTGATATAATGACAGGCATGCTCGATTGCCTGAGCAGTACTGAGGATTGTAAGACGGGTGGCGGCTTTGACTGCCGCAACTACGGTCTGCTTGACGGTACTCCCGAGGCGAAGAAAATGTTTTCCGAGCTGCTCTCCATCCCTGAGAAAAATCTGTTTATCGGCGGAAATTCCTCCCTTAACCTTATGTATGACGCAGTGTCCCGCGCAATGCTCTACGGCGTGTGCGGCAGTACCCCGTGGTGTAAGCTGGATAAGGTGAAGTTTATCTGTCCCGTCCCGGGCTATGACCGCCATTTCAAGATCTGCGAGTCCCTCGGTATCGAGATGGTGACCGTGGATATGACTCCCGACGGTCCCGATATGGACGCGGTGGAGCGCCTTTGCGCCGCCGACGAGTCGGTAAAGGGAATCTGGTGCTGTCCCAAATACTCAAACCCCGACGGATATACCTATTCGGACGAAACGGTGGAGCGCCTTGCGAAAATGCCTGCGGCTGCAAAGGATTTCAGAATTTTCTGGGATAACGCCTATGCAGTGCATGACCTCTATGCGGACAGAAGCGACAGACTCGCCGATATTTTTGGGGTGTGTAAAAAGTACGGCACTGAGGACAGAGTTTTCTACTTTGCCTCTACCTCAAAGATATCCTTCCCGGGCTCGGGCGTTGCAATTTTTGCTATGTCGGATGCCAATATGAAGCAGGCAATGTCCGTAATCGGCGCGCAGACCATCGGCTTTGATAAGCTCAATCAGATGCGCCACGTCAAATATTTCGGAAGCGCGGAAAATATCCTTCGCCACATGATGGAGCTGGCGGATATTATCCGTCCCAAGTTTGATGCAGTAAAGTCTATCCTTGCCCGTGACGTGGGCGAGCTTGGCTTTGCAAGATGGACAGATCCCAACGGCGGATATTTCATCAGCCTGTTTACCATGGAGGGCACGGCAAAGCGTGCTTACGAGCTTGCAAAGAGCGCTGGTGTGACGCTGACGACCGTCGGCGCGACGTACCCATACGGAATCGACCCCCGCGACAGCAATATCCGTATCGCGCCCACCTATCCCTCTCTTGACGAGCTTGTGGTGGCTATGGAGGGACTTACCGTTTGCCTGCGTCTGGCGGCACTTGAAAAGCTGCTGGCAGATTAAAAATACAAATTTTCGGGGAGGGCGTCCTTTGTGTGATACCCTCCCCAAAATACAAGGAAAGGAGCGCACCGTGCCAAGAAAAACGCAAAAAGAGAGCAACCCGTTTGCCTTCAGTGATTCGAATAAGCGTTACTATACTTACGATTATTGGCTCAAGCAGATCTTCGGCGGCAAGTGCGCCAAGATTCCGCTTGATGCAGGCTTTACCTGCCCGAATATTGACGGCAGATGCGGAGTGGGCGGATGTATATATTGCTCGGGGCGGGGAAGCGGCGACTTCGCACAGCTGCCGAGCGTACCTCTTGACGAGCAGTACAGAACCATAAGGGAACAGCTCTCCCGCAAGTGGAGCGTGGAGCGGTGCATACCGTATTTTCAAGCGCACACCAATACCTACGCGCCGCTTGACGTGTTGAAAAGCAGCTTTGAAGCCGCCCTCGGCTTTGATGGCGTAGTGGGACTAAATATCGCTACGCGGGCGGATTGCCTGCCCGAGGACACGGTAAATTATCTTGCCGAGCTTGCAGAGCGCACAACTCTTACGGTAGAGCTTGGACTCCAAAGCTCAAGCGACGCGACCGCCCAGCTTATCAATAGGGGACACAGCTTTGCGGATTTTGTGGACGGATACCGCCGTCTGAGAGTCGCAAGTAATAAAATAAACGTTTGCGTGCATATAATTTTCGGACTGCCGGGCGAGAGCGAGGAGGATATGCTTCGCACCGTCCGCGACGTTGCAGGGCTGCACCCCGAGCAGGTGAAAATACATCTTTTGCACGTTCTTCGTGGCACAAAAATGGCAGAGCTGTACCAGCGCGGAGAGTATACACCTATGGAGCGCGAGCAGTATATCCTCCTTGTTGTCCGCGCCCTCGAGCTGTTGCCGCCCGATACGGTGGTGGCACGTCTTACGGGTGACGGCATGGCAGATGACCTGCTCAGCCCCGATTGGAGCCGCAAAAAGGTGTCCGTCATCAACGATATTGATAAGCTGATGTACGCCGAAAACACGTGGCAGGGGAAATGTTTATAGCAATACGGGATACAATTGTATCAAATCAAGGTGGGCAGCAATGCCCATTTTTTTATCTCTGAGTATTAAAAAGTTATTGTAACGTATTTTACAAAATCGCTTGCTTTTTGCGACAAAAAGTGATACAATGTATAATGTGGGAGTGTATGTTTATAAAGCGGCATGTTATAGACAACTTCTTTCAATTCAGGTATAAAAGTGTTCAGATACGAAAATAGCGCATAGGTGCATTTGAAAAAATGAAGGAGATACGAGATGAATTGCGTTTATTATAAATCCTCCGCTAATATGCAGGAGCTTCAAAATAACAGTGTGGATTTAATAATAACCTCACCGCCATATTTTAATATAAAAGATTACTCTAAGGATGGATATCAAATAGAACAGCACTCCGCATCTAAAAAGGATGATCTGGGATCGTATCAAACATTTCAAGAATATATCGATGCATTGCTTGACGTTTGGCAAGAATGTGAGAGAGTGCTGAGACCAAATGGAAAGCTCTGCATAAATGTTCCGTTAATGCCCATGATAAAAAAGAATTATTGCACGCACTACAATCGGGATATCTTTGATATACAAAGCAGCATTCAAAATTCCATTCTCAAGGGAACGAATCTTTATCTTTTGGATTTATATATTTGGAACAGAACAAATCCATCGAAGAAGCTGATGTTCGGCAGTTATCCGTATCCAAGAAATTTTTATGCTCAAAACACGACGGAATTCATAACTGTGTATGTTAAGGACGGATATCCGAAAGCCACTCCGACAGAAATCAAGGAAAAAAGTGCATTAACACAGGATGAGTGGATAACCTATACTAAGCAGATATGGGATATTCCAATTCCCGGCAAAAACGATTTGGCGTTTGGAAAACACTCGGCTATTATGCCCGAGGAAATTCCGTATCGATGCATAAAGCTATACAGCTGCGTCGATGACGTTATTTTAGACCCGTTTGCCGGAAGCGGTACTACCCTGAGAGTCGCAAAGCAGCTTGGGCGCAATTATGTCGGATATGAATTGTATGAAAACTATAAAGATATCATTGACGAAAAAATCGATAGTGTAGAGTGGGGTGAATTGCTTGGAAATAAATAAGGTGTACTTGTCGGATGTATTTGATTTTTTAGAAAAATTAGAGGATAATAGTATAGATTTGGCAATAGTAGACCCACCGTATAATTTATCCAAGGGGGAGTGGGATAGCTTCAATAATGATGCTGACTATTTTGATTTTACTTTCAAGTGGATAGACTGCTTAATTCCAAAGCTGAAACCCAATGCATCAATATATCTGTTTAATACCGCGTTCAATTCCGCTGTTATTTTGAACCACCTCAGGGAAAAGGATTTAGTATTCAGAAACTGGATAACTTGGTATAAAAAAGACGGGTTCAGTGCAACCAAGCGGAAATATGTAAATTCGCAAGAAACTATTTTGTTTTATACCAAAACAGCACAGTATATTTTCAACAGTGATGATATAAGGCAACCGTATCTGTCAACAGACAGAATGGCTCATGCTGCCAAAAAAGGAATTCTCAAAAACGGTAAAAGGTGGTATCCAAACCCCAATGGAAAGCTTTGCGGAGATGTGTGGGAAATAACTTCACAGCGCCACAAGGAAAAAGCAAACGGTAAGGTAAGAGCATTATCTCATCCAACCGTCAAGCCCCACGAAATGATAGAACGCATGATTAAGGCGAGCAGTAGGGAGGGGGATACGGTTTTGGATTTGTTTAGCGGTTCGGGAACAACGAGCATTGTTGCCCAAAGGCTGAACAGAAACTTTATAGGATGTGAAAAAAGCGAAAAATATATAGGCAATATAGAGAAAGAGGGAATCCAAGTTGGAAGATTATAAATATTTGCGTGAAATAGAATCGGTATCCTCGGGAAACGGTTTTGTCAAATACATAGCTAACCGAGTTGCGTCAAATGAATATAGAGGTGTACAATGCTCACAGCATAATCGACTTACCTTCGAGTATTTTTCAAGGTTGATTTCCGTTATATATAATGTTGCCGGGACTTCGGTATTTAAGATTCATGTCGGAGACGATTTTGGAGACAGACAGCCGCAAGCAAAAACCTACTATGAAATTGTTGACGGCATAAAGCTCGCCACGGGCAAGGGTACTGTTAATTCCGTCAAGAAAAATACTTTTCCTGACATAGCGAGGATGGGATTTTTGAATCGCTATGATAAAAACGGTGTCAAAATAATTGAGAATGGCTCCAGAACGAGCGTATACAGTGTAGGATTGTCAGCGCTTGGCTGTAGGTTTGCTCAAGCAACACCTTTTGAAAAAATAAAGCTTTTTACTGACGGCATCGATATCCTTACAAAAAACACTGCATCTGAGCTGGTTGAGATTTTGTACTTGAATGATTTTGGCGTGGATTCTATAGATTTGCTGGAGTTTATGTATATATTTTCCGATGATCGTGACGGAATCACAACAAATGATAAATTGCGGCTTCTACTGGAATACCGTAGACTGTCTGCGAGTGATAAGGAGAAAATCAATAATAATTTGAAGCTGTTTTGCAATCCCGAAAATCGGAAGGATTATGACAATAAGCTGTTGTTGAGAGATTATAGTAACTGGAAAAACGAAAGTCAGCAAATATACGGATTGCTTGCTAACTCCACCTATTTTAAGGTGGAAAAGAACAAGCTGATACTCAATACCGGGAATTATGGTCTTTTTGATGTTGCCGCAAACCGCGGAGCAAAGGCAAAGTCTGAATATTTTAAAGCCCATGGAATTACCAAAACCAAGGGTTATGACCTGCATCATATTGTTCCGTTCTCAAAGGCGCAAAACAAGAGCGATGCCGTATACATAGATGACTTTAAAAATTTAATTTATTTGAAGGATGCAAAGCACGACGAATTTACTATAGCGGGTAGCAAGCACGTAATAATGAAGTATACGCAAAACAATCCGCATATCCTTTTTATGGATGTGGAGGATACGTTTATTCTTGTGGATGTTGATAAGGATGCGTTGGTGTCAAAATCTTTTTTGCCAAAGGTTAAGGAATATAACGAAATGCTTTTGCGGAAATTCTATTATATGTGATGCGGCGAAAATAGGACGCCTGCGCAGAATAAAGGAGAAATGAAATGTCTGAATTTTTAGCTTCCATACCACCGCTCGCCGTGTGCTTTATCGTTTGCGCCGCAAAGATAATCGAGATAACAATACAATCCCTCAAGACCTGCATGATGGTAAAGGGACAGCGAGTTAAGGCGGCGGCTCTGGGATTTTTGGAGTGCGCGATATGGGGACTTGTGATATCCACCATTATCAGCACGCTTGGAGATAATCTTTTCTTGCTCGCGTTTTATTGCATGGGCTACGCGACGGGACTGTTTCTCGGCTCGACGCTTGAGAGCAAGATCGCGCTTGGAACGTCGAATCTGCAGCTGATAGCCAACGACGAAAACACGGAATTGATCATTGGTTACCTCAAAGAAAACGGCAGAGGCTATACCGTTTTTGACGGACACGGCTCTACGGATAAGATGAATATGATACTTATCGTTTTGCCGCGAAGGGAAGCGACGCGCGTATTGAAGGAGATACGCCGATTGTGCCACAATAACGTGTTTGTGGTGGCGTCGGAGGTAAGCAAGCACGCAGGCGGCTACGGAATGGTAAAATAAAAAATGAAATCGGCGACTATGTCGCCGATTTCATTTTTTTATGGCGCGGTAGTATATTTTTCAAATCCGCTTGAGTATCTTTTTGACCCGTCTGACATTATCCAAAGCGCGTCAACGCCGTCAAGACTATCGACGAGCGCAAGTCCTTGGTCAAAGGACATGCAAAAGAGAGCAGTGGACAAGCAGTCACCGTCTGCCGAATTGTTGCATACCACCGATACCGAAAGATACCCCTCGGCAGGGAGCAGGGTCTGTGGGTCGATAATGTGATGATAATTCTTGCCGTCTACCGTGTAATATCTTTGATACAAGCCGCTTGTGACGACAGATTCGCCTGCAAGCTGTAAATATTCGACGTAAGGCTCGTCCGATTCGAGCTTTGGGTTTTCAATACCCACGAGCCACCCATTTCCGTCAGGCTTTACACCAACCGTGCGCACGTTGCCTCCTACGTTTATAACGTAGCCCGAAATTCCTTTCGCTTCAAGCTCGCGCGCCACCATTTCAACGGCGTACCCCTTGGCGACGGCACCAACGTCAAGCGTCGTTTGAGGGTCGGAGATCCACACCGTGGAATTTTCCCTGTCTATAACGAGTGAATCAATATCGGTGTGTTCCGCCGCCTCGTCCAACAGCTCCTTGGGAGGCAGCTTTGCATCAGAAGGATGTTCAGAAGCCGCCGTGCGATAATCGTGCCAGATAGACAGCACGCTTCCCATTGCGATATTCAGCTTACCCTCCGTTACGCGGTGCATTTCCTTTGCGTACAAAAGCATATCTATGATGCGGCTGTCAACCTTTACCACGCGGTGGACTCCGTTTTTTAATCCGTTTACAGTGTAAAGGTTTTCCATACCATCGTACCGATGATAGATATCAAACAGCCTGTGATATTCGCAAAGAAGGTCAAGTATCTTGCCGCTTGTTCGGTCAAACGCCGCCTTGTCCTTCTCATATCCCGTTATGGTAGTCGCCGTGTCGAAATAATCAAGGGACTGCGCGATGTATTTCGTCTTTTTCGTGCCACACGACGGAAGCGAGAGGTAGGAGAACAGTATAAAGACGAGTAAAATTGTAGAAATAGATCGTTGCTTGTTCATTGATATTATGCATCACCGCGCCGAAGCAGCTTGTCGCTTGGAATACGCTTTATCAGCAGTGCGCCGCATGATCCTACGAAAATACCCGATACCGTACCCGTTACCGTCAAAACAAGCATATAAAATGCTATCTGCGGGGTGTCGAGAAGCAGGATAGCCACAAGTATCTGTCCGAGATTGTGGGCAACGCCGCCCGCAACGCTGACGCCGACAGCCGACAGCTTATCCGTCCTTTTCAATATCGCCATTATCAAAAGGCTGAGAACGGCACCCGCGACGCTGTAAGCCAGCGTCACGGCGTTGCCAAACAGCAACGACGAAAGAAGGACGCGCGTAGCAGACACGAGCGCCGCGTATCTTACGTCAATGCAGTATATAACGTAGATGATAACTACGTTTGGCAGTCCCATCTTGATGCCGGGGACTGCGGCGTAGAGCGGCGGCAGTAAAAATTCAACGTAGGAAAGCAAAAGTGCCAGCGCCGCACAAAGTCCGACAAGCGCGATCTTTTTAGTGCTTGATTGTCTGTGCATCACGTCCGCCCCCCCTTAAGAGATCACGTCAGGGGTGCGCTGATCTTGCGTATGCACCTCAATGACTACCTTGTTAGGCAAGCAGATAATGCTCTCGCCGCCGTGTCCGATAGGGCGGTGAGAGGAGCATATCCCGTCGGGACAGCTTGCTTGTCTGATGTAAGCCTTGCCGTCCTCAATAACAAGAATATTATAGCCGTCGCCGCTTTGTATCTCCACGACTCTGGCATCTCCAAGTGAGTATTCGCCAAACAGCTTGCCGTCAACACTCACCGTTACCGTATCCCCCTTGACTCTGAGCAAGAACAGCGCAAGTGCCGCTATCAGTACCGTAAGCAGGAGAGCGGATATGAGAATAATATCGTTTCTAAGCTTTTTTGTTGACCCCGCGGTGAGAGGTGCGGTGCTTGCTTTCTTATTCATGCGCATCGGCGGACAGGCTAAAACCCTCGGGCAGGTCGGGGAAATATGCCTTTTTCAGACAGCCTGTGGGACAGCCCTCGGTGCATATGCCGCAGCCCGTGCATTTAGTGTAATCGATCACAGCACAGTTGTCCTTGACCGTGATCGCCTGCTCGGGGCATACCCTTTCGCACTTTTTGCAGCCTATACAAGCGTTTTTGCACGCCCTTCGCGCATTCGCGCCCTTGTCCTTGCTGCTGCAATAAACTACGGTAGCCGCCTCCTGAGGTATCATTGAAATGATGTGCTTGGGACATTCCTTGGCACACATACCGCAGCCCACGCAACGGGAGGTATCCACTCTCGCGACACCGTTTTCAACCGAAATAGCGTGCGAAATGCAGACCTTTGCACAGTCACCGCAGCCAAGACAGCCGTAAGTACATGCCTTGGGTCCGCCGTATATCATGGCACGGGCCTTACAGGATGCAATGCCGTCGTATGCAGACTTGTATGTGGCGGCATCACATACTCCGTTGCAGTGTACGAATGCGACTACGTCCTTAGCCTTTTCGACCTCAACGCCAAGTATCTCGCTAAGCTCGCGTGCGGTAGCATCAGCACCGGGAACACAGAGATTTGGCCTTGCGACCCCCTTCGCAAGAGCCTCGGCGTAGTCGTTACAGCCCTTATACCCGCACGCACCGCAGTTGATGCCGGGCAGAGCTGCTCTGATTCTCTTTTCTTTTTCATTCTCCTCCACGCCAAAGAAGCGAATGAACAGAGCAAGCAGTATTCCAAAAAGAAGCCCCACAGCTACTACGACGGCAAACGCCGTCAGAATATCAGTTAACATAGGCATAGTGAGTCCTCCTTATGCAAAGAGATTATCCACTATCCCCGCAAGTCCCATAAACGCAAGGGAAATAAAGGATGCGGCGATAAGCGTGATAGCAACTCCGCGGAAGCTGCTCGGCACTTCATCCTCGTTAATACGGGAGCGCAGTCCCGAGAACAGTACCATGGCAAGCAGAAATCCGAGTCCGCAGCCGAGCGAGCTGACAAGGGATTCGACGAAGCTGAACTTGTCGGTGATATTGTTGATGGAAACGCCCAGCACCGCGCAGTTGGTGGTAATGAGCGGCAGATAAACGCCAAGCCCCTGATGCAGAGCGGGGGAAAATTTTTTCAGGATTATTTCCAGCATCTGAACGAGGGATGCTATGACGAGAATAAACACGATGGTTTGCAGATATCCAAGACCAAACGGCTCAAGCACGAGGTGCTGAATGGGCCATGTTACGAGCGTGGCGATCAGCATTACCACGGTTACGGAAACACCCATTCCTGCCGCCTGATCCAGCTTTTTGGAAACGCCGAGAAAGGGGCAGATTCCCAAAAATCTGCTAAGCACGTAGTTGTTCACCAGCACGGAGGACATAAGTATAATGACAAGACCTTTAAATCCGTCCATTTAAGCTTCCTCCTTTCCGTCAGAGCAGCTTTTGATATGACAATGCTCACTGCCGGGACAGCTTGCGCAGGAGAATTCCTTTTTCTTGGGAGCTTTTCCGAGGGTTATGAGACTGACGAGAGCTATCATAAGTCCAAAGACCACCATTCCGCCGGGAGCTTTTACAAAAAACTCGATCTTGTAGTCCTCCAGGAAGGGAATAGCGATACCCGCAAAGCTTGCAGCCCCCAAGACCTCGCGAACAGTCGCGATAGCGCACAGAGCAAGCGTGAAGCCGATTCCCATGCCCAAACCGTCAAGGGCGGAGAGTCCCACCGAGTTTTTGCTTGCAAACATCTCGGCTCTGCCGAGAATTATGCAGTTTACTACGATCAGCGCAAGATAAACGCCCAGCATTTCGTACAGCTCGGGGAGAAACGCCTGCACAAGCATTTGGACGACGGTTACAAATCCCGCAATAATAACGATATAGCAGGGAATACGCACGTTGTCAGGAATGACCTTCCTCAGAAGGGAGATAAGCACGTTAGAGCATATCAGCACAGCAAGGGTGGCAATACCCATACCGAATGCGCCGAAAACATTTGTGGTCGTAGCAAGAGTGGGGCAGGTTCCGAGGATAAGCACCAAAACAGGATTTTCCTTGATAATACCGCTCATCAGCACGGAAAAACAATTATTCTTTTTCATTGGTTTCCGCCCTCCTCTGAAATTTTTGCCGAGCTGCCGTCGATCTTGGCGACGGTATTCAAGGCATCCTTGAGTGCCGCGCGGTACGCCGCCGTGGTTTTTGTAGCGCCCGAGACGGTGTCCACGGTGTCAATGCTTGTAATATCCTTTCCTATTGCGGCGGATGCAATGCTGTCAGCCGCAACGCCGCCGATAGCAGGTGTTTCCGCAGAGGATATGATCTTGCTTCCCGCGACAGTACCGTCAGCGGAAATTCCGCACATCATCACCATGCCCGAGGAGTAGCCCGTGGTGGTGAGCTTGACGACGTAGCCGCCGTTTGTTGCGCGGTATACCTCCGAAACGGTTGACGGAAGAGTATATAGGCTGATATCAACAGACTCGAAAGCTCCTCCGTCGGGAAGCACCTCAAGCAGTGCCGCATTGGCTTTTTTTTGCTCGTTTTGAGCGATGATAGGCGCGGTTACGTAGTTGGCAAGTGCCAGCAGTACGGATACTGCCGCGCAGATACAGACCAGCACTACAACACTTTTTATGGATTTTCTCATGCTTTTATCCCTCCAAAGATCTTGCGTGCAGTCAGCTTTTCAATATAGGGTGTCAGTATGTTCATAAACAGAATAGCAAAGGACACACCTTCGGGGTAAACGCCAAAATAGCGGATAAGGAAGGTGATAAGTCCCGCTCCAAGACCGAAAATGACCTTCCCCCACGCTGTGGAGGGGGAGGTAACGTAATCGGTAGCCATAAATATAGCACCGATAAGAAGTCCGCCCGACAGAATAAGCCCGAGCGCCCGAACAGCGTCAAAGCCCTCGATAAGGAACGAAAGAGCAAAAACGCTTCCCACAAACATAACCGGGATGTGCCAGGTGATGATGCGGCGTATCAAAAGATATGCAAATCCGATAAGAAGTGCAAGCGCACAGGTCTCGCCCATAGCACCGCCCGTCGTACCGAAGAACAGATCGCGCAGTGACGGTGAGCTGCCCTGTGCAAATTGAAGGAGCGGAGTCGCACCCGAGGCAGTGTCAACGATGACGGGAGCTGCCGCCACAGCCATGCTTCCAAATGAAACGAGCATAAAAACTCTTGCTGTTATGGCTGGATTGACAAGATTGCAGCCGATACCGCCGAACAGACATTTAACGATAAGAATTGCAAACGCGCATCCGACAACGCACTGCCAGATTGGAATATTTGCAGGCAGGTTAAGCGCTAACAGCAGTCCCGTGACCGCCGCGCTGAGATCTCCTACGGTCTGTTCTTTTTTGGTTATTAAGTTGAAAAGTGCCTCAAACAGCACGCAGGACGCCACACAAACCGCCACCACGAGCAAGGAGCGCCAGCCGAATATAACGACGGCGGCGACGGTGGCAGGGAGCAAGGCTATCAGCACGTCGCGCATGGTAGATGACGTGGACCTGTGGCTGTGAATATGCGGTGACGGGGATAAATGCAACAAATTATCCATTTTTTGACGCCTCCTTTGCCTTTTCTTCCCTCAACAGCTGCTTTGAGAGGCTGTTGGTCTGGACAAGCGGACGGTTTGCGGGGCAAATAAAGCTGCAGCAGCCACACAGCATGCAGGTGTCCACCGACAGGCGTCGGAGCGCGTCGGTGTCATTTTTGTTGTAAGCGCGCAGTATCTGCGCAGGCGCAAGTCCGAAGGGACAAGCGTTGGTGCAAGCGCCGCAACGAATACACGCTGTGGTCTTGGGAAGCTCTGCCTCCTTTGCTGACAGCGCAATTATCGCATTGGTATTTTTGATTATCGGCAAAGAAAGATCGGGCACTGTGATCCCCATCATAGGTCCGCCGTACAGAACCTTTTGCGGCTGAACCGTAAATCCTCCGCAAAGGTCAATAACGTCCTTTATGGAAGCACCGATAGGCGCGATAACGTTTTGCGGAGTTTTTATCGAGCCGCCGTCAACGGTAACGCACTTTTTGACAAGCGGCATACCCGTTTTGAGATACGAGCCGATAGCCGCGACCGTGGTGCAGTTGCAAACGATACAGCCGACGTCAATAGGCAGCTTGCCCGTAGTAATGACCTTTTTGGCGGTGTGATATACAAGCACCTTCTCACCGCCCTGAGGATAAAGACGGGGCAGCACCTTTACCTCCACGCCCTCCATCCTCTCTGCCATTCTTTGCATAGACCGAATAGCATTTCTTTTGTTGCTTTCGATGCCGATAACTGTGCGCTTGACGCCGAAATGCTTTTGAACGGCACGAATGAAAATTTCCATATCGTCGGCGCGCTCCGTCATAGTATAGGAGTCGCTGGTGATGTAAGGCTCGCATTCTGCTCCGTTTATGATAAATTCCTGAATTCTGTCAGGCTCAACGCTCCATTTAACGTGCGTCGGAAATCCCGCGCCGCCAAGACCGACCGCACCGCTGCTACGGATAGCGTCAATCAATTCCTCGCGGCTGCTTACGTTGGGGGGCTCTACCGACTCGCATACCGTCATCTCGCCGTCGGATTCGATGGTGATTGCGGGAACGGTAGCACCCGAGGAGAGCAGGATGTCGGATATTTTCGTAACCTTGCCCGATACGCTGGCGTGAATGGGGGATGAAACAAATCCGATACCCTCCGCTATCATCTGACCCACCCGAACAGCGTCGCCCACCTTTACCGTGGGCTTGGCGGGCGCGACAATATGCATTGACGTGGGGATAGTCACCGATTTGATCTCAGTCAAGCGTACAGCGGGCTTGTCGGCGGTATTTTTTCTGTGTGGAACGTGAACTCCATGCAGGGAAAAAGACATTTGATCTGCACCTTTCTGCTTGTATTCATATGCTTACAATATAACTCTATTGATATATCAATATATTGTACCATTTAATTGTCTGTTTGTCAATAGAAATGTACATATTGATGGCTTTTTGCGTGATTTTAACGGCTGTATTGATAAAATATAACAAAATTGCTGTGAATTTGCACGGACGGGTATGAGATGCGCTGGAAACGTATTCGAAAGGAGCGTGGGTGTTCGGAGGAATATTGTCCTACCCCGTAAAATTCGCTCCTTGCTTCTTGCGGCACTTTCCCGCTGCCGTCCGAAACGGCTTCCGGGCATTCTTGCCGCAATCGGATAAGAATTTTAAAAATTTTTCAAGAAAATATTGACAAAATGGAAGTGATGTGCTATAATAACCGTATAAATTGTGTTACGACACAGAACGCAACAAGTACTACGGCACAAGGAGGCGATGAAATGGCAGGAAAGGAATTTGAAAACGAAAGCGTGAAAAGTAAGATATTGCACGCCGCAGCAAAGCTGTTTTTATCCGTTGGATACGAGCAAGCCACCATAGTAAAAATAGCGGAGGAGGCGGGCGTCAACCGCGGCTCGGTCATTTATTTCTTTAAAAATAAGGAAAATATAGTCTCCGAGCTTGTGGCTTACGTCCTTGAGGGACAGTTCAAGGCAACGACGGAGTTTTTGAACAGTAAAACGGATGACAGGATTCTGTTCTACGCCGCCGAGACCACGCTTCAGCTTTATATAGCCGAGTCAAGCGAGCATATGCGGGAGATGTACAACGTGGCGTATTCCTTGCCCGGCTCATCAGGCGTTATCTATCGGACCATAACGGGCAAGCTGGAGCATATTTTTAAGGAATATCTTCCCGATTGGGAGACCAAGGACTTCTACGAGCGTGAGATAGCCTCGGCGGGCGTTATGCGAAATCATATGTCCGTGCCCTGCGATATGTATTTCACTATGGACCGAAAGGTGCGCTCCTTCCTTGAATCCACCTTCCTGCTTTATCGCGTACCCGACGAAAAGATAGCCGAGGCGGTGGAGTTCGTGCGGCAGTTCCCCTGGGAGCAGATAGCCGCGGGTGTCATCGCCAATATGCTTGCATATCTTGAAAGTAAAACGTAAAATTCGGAGGCAATTATGAAAAAGAGCTATAAAAATATTATCGGCGCGGGAGTCGCAGCCTTGATCCTTGTGCTTGGACTTACCGCATGCAGCGGAGAAAATAATGACTGTGAGCATATATACTACGGCGATTGTGATGCGCGCTGTCACGAATGCGGCGAAGAAAGAACCGTGACCGTACAGCACGACTGGCAGCCCGTTCTCGACAATGCCACCTGCAATGACCGCGAGGCTTGCCGGGGCTGCGGCGCGGTTAAAGGGGACTACATAGAGCATATCTGGCTCGATGCGGATTGCCACGCCCCCAAGACCTGCAAGACCTGCGGAGATACCGAGGGCGACAGGTTGGACCACGACTTCTCCGAGTGGGACTACAATGATACGATGCATAGCAGAAAGTGTGTGCTTTGCGGCGACGTCAACGGTGAAAACCGCGCCCCCCACGTCCTTCGTGACGATCATACCTGTGAATGCGGCTACAAGCCGACACAAAATAAAATAGAGTATCCCGAGCACTACGAGATAGAGCTTTTTAACTCCGCCGGAAAGCCCATAAAGACCGTGGCATATACCACGGACGGTGAATACCTGCGGCACGTGAGCTATATATACGACGGAAACGGATACTTGATAAGGCAGGAGAAATACAATTCGGATGAAGGGCTTTTGGAATATTTCCTTTTTGAAAACAACGATAAAGGTCAAGCCGTCCAGCAGGAGTTCTATAACGGCGACGGAGAATGCGAGAGGTATCAGCTGAATGAATACAACGCCCAAGGATGGATTTCAAGGATCGATTGGTATCTTGGCGATGGCACATCGAACGGATACAGCACCTTTGAATATGATGAGAACGGCGTACGGATAGGCGAGAGCCGAATGAATGCCGAGGGCGTAATGGTTACTTGGAAATACGACTCTAAGGGCGCACGCCTTAGCAGCAGGACGGAATGGCCGGAGGGAAATTATGAAATACACGAATATGACACCAATGAAAATATAATACTTGTAACCAGCGTTTCCGTTGACGGCAGCAAGTACATAATAGCATACGAATATAATGCCGATAATAAAAAAACAAAGTCGGTCTCGCACCGCTACGACAAGAACGGTACGCTTACTATCAAGACAACGGAGACCTATGATGAGCGCGGGAATGCTATAGAGTATGACTACGTTGAATATTATCCCGAGGGAGATATCGTAAGAAAGCAATTAAGAGAATTTGACGAGAGCGGTCTGCAGATTAAGGAAACCGACTATTATAACGGCGAGCTGTCGTATGTTACTAACTACATTTATAATGAATACAGACAGGAGATATCCACAGTTGAAGCGAACGCGGAGGGCGAGATAACGAGGACCACGAAAACCGAGTATTACGACAACGGCAACAGAAAGAGCTATATAAGATACTTCGGCGACAGCGACGTAATTGAGGATGAAACCTATTACTATGAGAACGGTATAATTAAAACCGAAAAATATTATGATCAGTACGGCGTGTTGAGTGTGGTAAATCAATACGACGAGGAGGGTAATCCAATCGAGGAGATCGGTTAAGCCTTGCGTTCCCCGATATGATAATGCCTGACAAAAACGGGCAAAGTATTTGAAAAGAGGCAAATTTTATGACAAAAACATTTTACTTGAATATTACAACACTATTGCTTTGTGTCTGTATGGTATTCGGCTTGACCGCTTGCGGCGGCTTTACGCAAGACGATATCGACAAAGCCGTGAACGAAGCAACAGCCCCGTTAAATTCGCAGATCACCGCACTTGAAGCGGATATAGCCGACAAAGCAGCAAAGCTCACCACGCTTGAAACCGAGAAAGCGGCTCTCACTACCGAAAAGGGCGAGCTTGAAGCTGACATAACTGCTCTTGAAGCGGAAAAGGCAACCCTTTAAGCAGACAAAGCCGAGCTTGAAGCAGACCTTGCAACTCTCAAAGCTGAGAAAACAACGCTTACTGCAAAAGTAGCAGAGCTTGAGGGCGAAATTAATGATCTCGAAGAACAATTGGCAGCCCTTGAAACAGATGCGGATGCTGACAATGCGGAAATAACCAAGCTGAAAGCTGATGTTGAAACTCTCACTTCCGAAAAGGCAGCCCTTGAAGGTCAGATTACCACCCTTAACGGTACTATTACCGAAAAGAATAACCAAATCGCAAATCTTAATTCTTCAATTTCTGCTCTCAATACCGAAAAGGCAACTCTTACTGCAAGAGTTGACGAGCTTGAAACAAGCATTACCGCAAAGGACACGGAGATATCAAGTCTTAATTCTTCGATTGCAACCCTTATGACAGAAAAGCCAACTCTTACAGATAAAGTGGCAGAGCTGGAAGGTAAGAATGAGGAGCTTGAAGATAATGTAGCGCAACTCACAAGCTGCCTTGCAGGCAAGCACGTTATTGATACGGAACGCGAAATCTCTTTCGCCTGGTCGAAGGACTATTCAACCTGTACAGCAACGGGCGTATGCTTATACTGTGAAGACGAAGCAATTGAGGTGGCAAACGGCGTAACTGGAGAAAAAGGATTACTGCTGCCTTTGAAAATTCGGCTATAGAGGCGCAAGAGGTACATACGGTAACGACGTATGATGAACTAAATATGTTGTTGCAATCGGGCGAAACGGTAACGATCCGCTTAGATGCTACCCTTGACAATATCCAAGGCCTTTTCTGTCAATATGGAACAACGGCTGTTTTGGATATGAACGGAAACGATATTACCTTTGAATCTAATCATAACATTTCTATTGATAACGCTTCATTGACGCTTAAGGACGAGGGAACGATTACCGCAAACGGAAGGGTTACTATTCATTGTAGAGGCTCTTTATTCGTCGAGGATTACGTTACAATAGACGGTAACTGGGATGCCATAGTGATGGAGGGGGATACAGATGCTGAGAGGGTTAATATCAGTGGAGGTACGTTTAATGCAAGAGGCGAAGGAGTAAATTTCTATTTTTCAAATGAACACGCAAGTGTTACAATCACCGGCGGTACTTTTTCGTGCGACCCTTCCGAGTACGTGGATACGGAGAACTACAGCGTGACCTACAACAACGACGGTACATGGACGGTGAGCTGTAATCACAACGGCAGCACTCATACCAACTATATCGACTTTGGCAACGGCACTCACGGCTATACCTGTACTGTCTGCGGCAAAATTCTCAATGAAAAGCACTCCTTGAAATTCACTGACATCGGTGAGGTCACTCACACCTTAACCTGCACCGTTTGTGATAGCCACGTGACAGAAAAGCACTCCTATGACGAAAACAGCGAGTGTAATTGCGGCGCAGAAAACCTTTTAGTTACGACACCCAACGAGCTGTTAGCTGCCATTGAAAAAGGTAAACATATCAAGCTGGGAGCAGACATCGCCTTGGACAATACCATATACGTTGAGTCGAACGTAACCATTGATTTGAATGAAAAAACACTTTCTTGCAATAGTACAGTACTATGCATTCAACCTGCCGGTACGGTAAGCATTTCTAACGGAAACATAGTGAGTGATGGCGGTACGCTTATAAACTGCGGAACACTCTTTATTGACAACTGCACGGTTACCGATGCAACAACTGCCTTGACTAACTCTGAAGGACTGACAAATGTTACAAACTCTACGCTAAATGGTGCTATTTCTAATTACGATGGCACGATGACACTTTATGAAGGAGTAACGTTGGGCGTAGGTACGGTCAATGACTACTATGTCGGCTTAGCAAGCTATGGCGGATCCATAGTGTGCCATTTTGACCCGGGTAATAATCTGTTCACAGCTTACGGTAATTTTGATGTAACAAACAACGGCGACGGCACTTGGACTGTTACCAAGGCGGAATAAAAAAGAGTCTGCGACGCACTAAGTACTCACAGACTCAAGCACCAAAGCGGTGGGCGTTTTCGCCCACCGCTAAGCGTTTATATCCCGTAAGTCCCCGTCAACGGATCCTTGAAAATGCCGATTTGTGGCGTCGCAAAGGTGAACACCACAAAGAGCAGGGCGATTATACAAAGAACCGCTATGGCGAATTTCGGTGATCTGCAGGTAAGCCTTTTTTCGTTGAAAAGCCGTGCTTCGTAGATATACGCAGCCGCCGCCGAAATAAAGAAGATCGCAATGTTTATCCAATCGGGAGAGCTGCCGATAACACCGTTGTAGGTGTAAAAGAGAACGGGGATAAGCACAAGCCCAAGCAGTATTCCGCGCAGCTTCACGCACCAGAAATCCTCTCTGTCACGGAAGAAAAAGCGCTGCACGACGGCAAAAATAAGCATAGGGACGAACAACAGCTTCATATGCTCCCAAGTCGATTCATTCACACCCGAAAAGGGCGCGACGAATATCACCTTGCCCGTCCATTCGTATAAAAAATGCAGCAGCGTGCCGCCAAGCGAGGCAGAGGCAAAGCCGAGCAGCTGCCAAAGATTTATTGACCGTTTCATAAGCACCTCGTGATTTTTGTAACAGTATACGCCAACAAGTCGCAGGGTATGTCTGTGAATCCTTGACAAAAAACAGTTGCCGACTCTAAGCGAAAGGCGTGAAAATAATTTCAAAATCGCGAATTATTTATGCGAAAAATATTGATTTATCACGGCAAATATGATATACTGTAGTTAACAATTAAGGGAGGAGTTTTTGATGATCTACGATGATAACAAAAAGAATAATAAGCTTGATGCCGAGCTTTTTAAAAATCCTACTTCAGACTATCGCGGCACTCCGTTCTGGGCGTGGAACTGCGATCTTGAACAGGAGGAGCTGCTCCGTCAGATAGATATTTTTAAGGAAATGGGGCTTGGCGGCTTCCATATGCACTGCCGCGACGGTATGTCTACAGAGTATCTCTCGGAGGACTTTATGAAGCTGATCCGAGCGTGTACCGACCGCGCTAAGGAAAACGGGATGCTCTCATGGCTCTACGACGAGGACAAGTGGCCCTCCGGCTTTGCGGGCGGTTACGTCACGAAGGACGAGCGGTACAGAATGAAGTTTATCACTTTCACACCCCACAGGGATTACAAGCCCGCCAACAAGGGACAGATACTCGTAAGCTTCGATGTCGTTCTGGGCGAGGATAAGTGCCTTAAATCCTATAAAAAGGTGACCGACGGCGACAAGATTGAGGGCGTTTGCTGGGACGTATGGACTGAGATCACCCCGAACAGTATATGGTATAACAATCAGGCGTACGTCGATACCCTCAGCAAGGAGGCAATCGGCAGATTTATTGAGATTACCCACGAAAAGTACCTTGAAGCCGTGGGCGACGAATTCGGCAAGACAATTCCCGCCATTTTTACCGACGAGCCTCAGTTTATGAAAAAGGGCACTCTTGCCTTCGCGGAAAGCCGACAGAATGTTCAGCTCCCTTGGACGGATGACCTTGAAAAAACCTATGTCGCAGCTTACGGCGAGTCGCTTATTGACCGCTTGCCCGAGCTTCTCTGGGATCTGCCCGAGGGCAAGATATCCACTGTCAGATATCATTATCACGATCACGTTGCAGAGAGATTTGCCGAGGCGTTTGTAGACAACGTGGGCAGGTGGTGTGACGATCATGGCATTGCCCTCACGGGACATATGATGATGGAGCCCACTCTCCATTCCCAGACCGTAGCCATCGGCGACTGTATGCGCTCTTACCGCTCCTTCGGTATCCCCGGCATTGATATGCTCTGCGCCTACATTGAATTCACCACCGCCAAGCAGTGTCAGTCGGCAGTTCACCAGTACGGCAGACCGGGAATGCTCAGCGAGCTTTACGGTGTTACGGGTTGGGACTTTGACTTCCGCGGTCATAAGCTTCACGGCGACTGGCAAGCGGCGCTCGGAGTTACCGTCCGCGTGCATCACCTCTCCTGGGTATCCATGAAGGGAACTGCCAAGCGCGACTATCCCGCGTCGATTTCATATCAGTCCCCTTGGTACAAGGAATACCGATACGTTGAGGATCACTTCGCGCGTGTCAACACCGCGCTGACAAGAGGCAAGCCTCTCGTAAAGATAGGCGTTATTCATCCCGTTGAAAGCTATTGGCTCCACTTCGGTCCCAACGAGCAGACGGCGCTTGTGCGCGAAAAGCAGGAGCAGAATTTTGCAAACGTGACCGATTGGCTGCTCCGCGGAAGTATTGACTTCGACTTTATCTGCGAATCTCTCTTGCCCTCGCTTTGCGAAAAGGGAGGCGCGCCTCTCAAGGTAGGAGAGATGGCTTACGATGTCGTTATCGTTCCGGAGTGCGAAACTCTCCGCTCTACCACCTTGGAGCGTCTTGAGGCATTCCGCGCGGCAGGCGGTAAGCTGGTGTTTATGGGTGACGCGCCGAGGTACGAGGATGCTGTTCCCTCAACAAGAGGCAAGAGGCTATTTGAAAACTCCCGCAATATTGCCTTCAGCAGGGGGGCGCTGCTTGATGAATTAAAGGACGACAGAACCGTCGAGCTTCGCAGCTTTTCAGGCGCTCTCTCCAACAAATTTATTCATCAGGTGCGCCGTGACAAGACGGGGCTGTGGCTCTTTATTTCCCGTTGCGATGAGCCGTACAACAAGCAAATGCCGTTAAACGAAGGACTGCACGTCTATGTGAACGGTACGTATTCTCCCAAGCTTTACGATACTATCACAGGCGAGATCAAGCCTATCCGTCACGATAACAGCGGCGGTAAGACTCATATGATTCTCCGTCTCTTTGATTATGATTCCGCGCTTATCTTCCTTGAGGATACCGATGTGCATAGCGCGTGGGAGCCTACCGTAACTTCTGTTCCCGTGGAGGTGGGCAGCTTCCCTGCAGTGGTAGATTATACCCTCTCCGAGCCCAACGTGCTGCTGCTTGACACAGCTAAATATGCTCTTGATGACGAGCCGCTCTGCCAGCAGAATACAGTTCTCCGCATAGACAGGGCTATTCGTACGAAGCTTGGACTCCACGTTGACAAGCCTCAGCCCTGGGTGGTTGAAAAGAAGCCCTGCGAGCATACCGTTACGCTTGAATTTGAAATCAACAGCGAAATAGACTATGAAAAGCCTTACCTCGCTCTTGAGGAGGCTGATATCTCCACTATCGTGTGGAACGGCGAGCCCGTTGACGTCAAAATTGACGGCTACTATACCGATAAGTCCATCCAAAGGGTTGCTCTGCCGCCTCTCAAAAAGGGTACAAATATTCTCCGCGTGACTTGGCCCTTTGGGGAGCGAAGCAACGTTGAGGCTATGTATCTTCTGGGCGAGTTCGGAGTTCGCGTGGCGGGCAGACTTATGACAATTACGGATCTTCCCGAGAAGCTGGGCTTTAGCGATCTTACCTATCAGGGACTTCCGTTCTACGGCGGAGTGGTTTCCTATAAGCTGCCCGTGGATTGCCCGGAGGATTGGGACGCTATCATCAAGGTGCCTCACTTTGATGCGGCGGTCAACACCGTGTCAGTTGACGGTCAAAAGAAGGCAGTTATAGCATATCCTCCTTTCGAAGGGGAGCTTGGCGTTCTTAAAGCAGGCAAGCACGAGATTTTGGTCAATACCTATATCTCCCGCCGCAACTGCTTCGGCGACGTGCACGACGCGGATGAAAAGCAGATCTGGCACGGACCCTCTGCTTGGATGCAGACGGGTGCTGCTTGGACATACGAATACCGTCTCCGCCGCACGGGTGTTATCAGTACACCTCTGCTTTATAAGCGATAATTGTTATACAAAATTGAATTTTTCAAAGCAACAGAAAAAGGCAATATTCCGTGCGGAATATTGCCTTTTAAAATTATTGCTTATCAATTTCCTCGTCAAGTAGCTCGAGCGACCAAGCGGTGGTTGAATTTTTCCATTCGGCGACCTCGCCGTTGAAAACATATTCCATGCTCGCCTCAAATCCGAGACGGCTATCCTGCTTTTGGAGGTTTAGCGCATGGATCACATTGTCTGTTTCCCGATCTGCTAACGCGTGCATATAATTTGCCAATGTGCGCTTATCACATGACGGAAGCGAGAGTGCCGAGAGCAGCTTATTGACCGTGTCCTGTGGCTTATCACTCTCGGGTGTAAGCAGCAAATGCTTTGCGATGTGCCACTGCATAACGTGCATAGCGGTTTTGTAGCAGCAACGGATATAGTCGGCTACGCCTATTTGCTCGGCTTGACTTTCGGATTTTTCGTCTGCCGCTGACTTGAGGATTTCAACTCCTCGCTCAAAGCAGGAGTATACGTCACTGACGTGTCTTAACCTCATAAGCGTGTCATCAGCATTAGGGAAAACCTTGCCGGCATAAATAGGACGCCATATACCGAATCCGGGGTGGTTTGCCCACGGCACTGAGGGGAACGTAAGCTCCTTTTGAGTCTGCGTAAACAAAAGTGGGTAAGCAGGGCCACAACGGTAAGGTCCGTATTGGTCCACGTCGGCGGCAACAACCTGCGCCATACCGTTGCTGAATTCTTGCCACGCGTCAAGAGCCGACTTATAAGAATCTCCCCAATCGCGCTTGGCGATTTTCTCTAAAAGCTCGCCGTCAGCAGTTGAATTTGTACTAAACGCATTTTTGGCAAACAGATCGATAAAGGATGGCATCCAGCCGTAATGGTGATTTTCCATAAGCCCGCAAAGACCGTATTTCTCCCTTGAAAGGCGAAGCTGATCATATCGCTTTTGCCATTTTTGCGGTACGGGTAAATACGGAGCGGAGCCCATATCCCACGTTCTGCCGCCCGTGTTACTCATAGCATAAAGTCGGATGCCGCAGTCCTTTGCCGCCTCTGCCTCGTCGACAAAGACCTGCGACGGACCGGGGAAGGAGATAGAATAATCGGCAATGCGGTAGGTCTCACCGCGGGAATCCTTCAGATATTCCCACATTTCAAAGGTGACAAGCAGGGAAATGTCGCGCGGAAGCGACCGTATCAGAGAAAGTCGCGCGTCCTTTGGCGCCCATCCCCAGTTGTAGGTCCAAAAAACGATGTCAGCCGTCGGATTGTATGCCCGTATTGTCTTTTTCACTATTTCTATCATCTTCGGATAATCAGACGAGGGATAAAAATAGTGAAAAAGACAATACG
>SVQX01000059.1 GCA_015065065.1 Oscillospiraceae bacterium | reverse complement strand
TGTGTTTGCTGTGGATATGCTAACGGTTTTAAACATTATTTTTCCTCCTTTTCCGATTGTTTTTTTGCCACCGACGTGTAGATCCGCGGTGTTTTGCAATTATATGATATCATATATTTATGAACTGCGTATGAATAATGGGAATTTTTTTCCAAAATAGGGCGGCTCGCATGAGCCGCCCGTTTAATCATTCAATATTATTTTCCCGATGATTGGTACTGAATATTCAACCCTATCAAGCTATTATTGCCCGAGCCAACAGATATCTGCTGCCACTGGGCAAGCGTGCCCGCGTAAGCTACCGTCTGCAATTTAGTGCAGCCGTAAAACGCCATATCCGCGATATTGCGCACGCTTGCTGGAATAGTCACGGAAGCCGAGCTTTTAGCGGCGGGGTAGGAAATTATAGTCGTGCCGTCGGCAGTGTAAAGCACGCCCGCCACGTCACGGTAGGCAAGATTGCCCGCATCCACCGAGAAATAAGCGAGAGCGGGGCAAGCGGCAAACGCCATATTGCCAATGCTTGCAATGCTCGACGGCAGAAAAACGGCGGAAATGACGGACGAGCCGAAAAACGCCTTGTCGCTTATGGAAACGACGATCTCTCCGTTGGGATTGGTGCGCGGTATTACCACGCAGGTGTCCGTACAGCTTCCAATACCCGAAACGGTGCAGGTGCCGTTGCCGAGGCTTATGTAGGCGAGTCCCTTTGAGTAGCTGGTGCTTTCAACGTCGGTTATGCTGTCGGGGGCTTTGGTGGTAGCGGCGGCGGTTACGGAGGGGAAGGGGCTGTCGTAACCGCCCACATTCAGCGAGCCTGTCCCCGCGACCTCGCCTCCGAGCGTTTCAAGCATGCTTTCCGTTTCCGATACAGTCGTGTCGGTGGACTGGGTGTCCGAGCCGCCGTTTGCGCAGGCGGAAAGGCAAAGGGCGGTGGCGGCGACAGCTATGCAGAGCATACGAATAAAAATACTTTTTTTCATTTTCCGATCTCCTTGACTTTTTAAGTTTTATGATGCATTCGGATTATAGCAAATTTATTCCTCATAGTCAAGAAAAATCCTTCGACATCAACGCTTTTTTACAATCAAAAAGACCGCCGCTCCGCGCCTTTGCGACAGAGTAACGGTCGTTTTTTATACAGTGCTGTGAAAGCGTGTCGATAAAATTTAGTCGGCGCTCTCAGCTATTGCAAGGTATGCGTCCCACACACGGTCTGCCACCTCGTCAAGCGAGCCGTCGGCGTTTACCGTTATAATGGGCTCGCCGCTGTTCTGCGCGATGTAGTCCTTGATACGTGCAAATTTTTCGCGCAATACGGTCTGCTTTGCCACCGTTTCGTATATCTCCTTTTGTCCGTTGCGGCTATCTATCCTTTGCATGCAGACCTCGGCGGAAATATCAAAAAGGATACAGCCGTCGGGGTGGCGGATCTCGGGGCAGTTGAGATTGATGTCGGCTACCCAATCGAAATCGGTGTCAGCACCCTGATATGCCATGGATGAGTAGTAATATCTGTCGCAAAGCACGGTGTAGCCCTCGGACAGATATTTTCCGATACCCTCCGCGTCGGTGTTGTGGACTATTCTGTCGTTGAGAAACAGCGCCGCAAGCTGTGCGGGGGTAGAGGGAAAATCTCCGCGCAGTGCAGAGCGGAGCAGCTTGCCGGACGGAAAATCGGTAGGCTCTGCGGTGATGTATACCTTGTGTCCCATCTCCGTCAGCTTATCTGCAAGTCGGTGGAGCTGAGTGGTCTTGCCCGAGCCGTCAAGTCCCTCAAAAACTATAAACAGCGGTCGGATATTTTTATCTGTCATGGTACGAAACCTCACTTTTTGTAATATAATAAATATACCACAAAGCTCGTCGATTGTCAAGAATATTGTGATTATTGTAAGTATTACACAAAAATTTTCTTGGAATGACGAGAGGATTTGCTTTGAAAAATTTAAATAGCCCTTGCAATTTAGGGAAAAGTGTGATAAAATTTAATGGTATACCAGATATAAAAAAAGGAGAACATATATGAAAAAGATGAACGTCGGCGTCGTAGGCGCTACGGGAATGGTAGGTCAGCGCTTTCTTACTCTGCTTGAGGATCACCCTTATTTTGAGGTCACCGCTCTCGCGGCATCCGCTCGCTCTGCGGGACAGACCTACGAGGAGGCTGTGGGCGGCCGTTGGAAGATGAAGACGCCCATGCCCGAAAAGTATAAGAAAATGGTAGTTCTTGACGCGGAAAATATCGAGGAGATGGGCAAGCTCTGCTCCTTCGTTTTCTGTGCCGTTAATATGAAAAAGGACGAGATAAAGGCGCTTGAGGAAAAGTACGCACGCGCCGAGATCCCCGTTGTGTCCAACAACAGCGCTCACCGCTGGACGGAGGACGTTCCCATGGTAATTCCGGAGATCAATCCCGAGCATCTTGAGGTCATCGCGGCTCAGAGAGCGCGCCTTGGCACAAAGCGCGGATTTATCGCCGTAAAGCCCAACTGCTCTATTCAGTCTTACGTTCCCGCGCTTACTCCGTTGCTTAAATTCAAGCCCACCCTTATCGTTGCCACAACCTATCAGGCAATTTCGGGTGCGGGCAAGACCTTTAACGAGTGGCCGGAGATGATCGACAACGTGATTCCCTATATCGGCGGCGAGGAGGAAAAGTCGGAGCAGGAGCCATTGCGCGTTTGGGGTAAGGTTGAGGACGGTAAGATCGCTCCGGCGGCAGCGCCTCTTATCACAACTCAGTGCATCCGCGTGCCCGTTACCGACGGCCATACCGCGGCTGTGTTCGTAAAGTTTGAAAACAAGCCTACCAAGGAAGAGATACTTGATGCATGGAAGAATTTCCGCGGTCAGCCTCAGGAGCTTGAGCTTCCTCACGCACCCGAGCAGTTCGTTACCTACTTTGAGGAGGACAACCGTCCTCAGGCGGCGCTTGACCGTGACATTTACGGCGGTATGGGCGTAACGGTAGGTCGTCTGCGCGAGGACGTGGCGGGCAGCTGCTTTGACTACAAATTCGTGGGACTTTCTCACAACACCCTTCGCGGCGCGGCGGGCGGAGCTGTGCTTATCGCAGAGCTGCTTTACAGACGCGGATATTTTGATTAAAACACGAGCGCCGCAGGCAGATTTACTGCCTGCGGCGTTGTCACCGCGTGGAAAAAATACGAAAATTTGTAAGGAATTAGAATGAAGGTATTTTTCAGGTTTTTAAAGGAATACCCGAGGGAGAGTGTGCTTGCTCCTCTATTCAAGCTGCTTGAAGCCTGCTTTGACCTGCTTGTCCCGCTTGTGGTGGCGAGTATCATTGATGACGGAATCGGCGGTGGGGACAAGCCCCTTATCATAAGGCTCACCCTTGTTTTGTGCGCCTTGGCGGTAGTGGGACTTGCCTGCGCTCTTTGCGCTCAGTATTTTGCGGCGCGCGCGGCTACGGGAAGTGCGGCACGGCTTCGACGCGACCTGTTTGCGCATTTGCAGGGCTTCAGCTACGCGCAGACGGACAAGGTGGGCGTGTCTGCAATGATAACGCGCCTGACCAGCGACGTAAATCAGCTTCAAAGCGGAGTAAATATGACTCTGCGTCTGTTTTTGCGCTCGCCGATAATCGTTTTCGGCGCGGTCATACTCTCTTTTGTTATTGACCCGTCGGCGGCGTGGATCTTTGCCGTTACCGTCCCCCTGCTTGCGATAGTCGTTTTCGGAATAATTCTCGGCGGCATTCCACTTTACAAAAAGGTGCAGGCGAAGCTTGACGGAGTGACTTCGGCTACGCGTGAAAATCTGCACGGAGTCCGAGTCGTCCGCGCCTTTTGTAAGGAAGGGGACGAGATAGAAAGCTTTAGAAGGATAAGCCGCGAGCACAGCAAGCTGCAGAACGCGGCGGGACGCTTGTCCGCTCTGATGAATCCGCTGACCTATCTTTTGCTCAACATTGCCACCATTCTCCTTATCTGGGTTGGTGCAATTCGCGTTGACGGCGGTGCGCTGTCCCGCGGCGCGCTCGTAGCGCTTGTGAATTATATGACGCAGATACTGGTGGAGCTTGTAAAGCTGGCGGACACTATTTTCCTCGTCACCAAGGCGGTGGCTTGCGGAAACCGCGTGGGCGCTGTGCTTGATACTCCCGTAGGCATGGATATTACCTCCGACGAAGCGCCCGATGACGGCTGTGCCGTCAGCCTTGAGGGCGTGTCGCTGACCTACGCCGAGGGCGGCGAGGCGGCGCTGTCGGACATCAACCTGAAGGTGGCTCGCGGCGAGACCGTCGGAATTATCGGCGGTACGGGCTCGGGCAAGACCTCGCTTGTGAATCTCATTCCGAGATTTTACGAGGCGAGCGAGGGCAGTGTGCGCGTGTTTGGCAAAAACGTCAATTCCTACGAGCCGACAGCCCTGCGCGAAAGGATAGGGGCTGTTCCGCAAAAGGCAGTGCTTTTCCGAGGAACTATCCGCTCAAATCTCTTGTGGGGTAATGAAAACGCCACCGACGATCAGCTTTGGGCGGCTTTGCGTGACGCGCAAGCGGAGGATTTTGTGCGTTCAAAGGACGGCGAACTTGACGCCGTCGTCGAGGAGGGAGGACGCAATTTCTCGGGCGGTCAGAAGCAAAGACTTACTATCGCCCGCGCACTTGTAAGACGTCCCGAGCTGCTTATTCTTGACGACAGCTCCTCGGCGCTTGATTACGTTACCGACGCGGCTCTGCGCGGTGCTATCAAGCGTTTGGATCACAAGCCCACCGTGTTTATCATAACCCAGCGCACGGCAGCCGTGCGCCACGCCGACAAGATAGTGGTGCTGGACGACGGCAAGATATGCGGTATCGGCAAGCATGAGGACTTGCTGAAGACCTGCGACGTATACCGTGAGATACACGAGTCGCAATTCAAAGGGGGTGACGAGCTGTGAGTAACACTCCCAAGACTAAAAGATCCGTATCCACGCTCGCGACGCTGTTTAAGGTGCTGAAATATCTGAAGCACTACAAGTGGCTGGTATTGCTCTCCCTCAATCTCGCGTTGGTAGCGGTAACGCGCTCCTTGTATTTCCCTGTAATGATAGGAAATGCGATGGATATTATTATCGAGGCGGGAAGGGTGGATTTCGAGGCTCTGCGCCCCATGCTTATCCGCGCAGTGGTTATAGTTATAGTCACCACGTTTGCACAATGGCTTATGAACGTCTGCAACAACCGAATCACCTTCGGTATTGCACGCAGACTCCGCCGTGATGCATTTGAGCATATTCAAAGGCTGCCGCTGTCCTATATTGACAGACACCCCGTCGGCGATACGGTAAACCGCGTCGTGTCCGACGTGGATCAGTTCACCGACGGACTGCTCATGGGCTTTTCGCAGTTCTTTATGGGAATATCTACCATTCTCGGTACGCTTATCTTTATGATAAAGATAAACGCGCCTCTTGCGCTGTGGGTTGTAGTGATAACGCCCCTGTCGCTGTTCGTTGCCTCCTTTATTGCAAAGCGCACCTTTGCGCTGTCCAAAAAACAATCCGAAACGCGCGCGGAGCAGGCAGCGTATATTGACGAGATGATAGGCAACCACAAGGTGGTGGCGGCGTTCTCTCGTGAGGACGAGTGCCTTGCCGAGTTTGACGAGATAAACGGACGGCTGGAGGACTGCTCCCGCCGTGCTACGTTCTTTTCGTCCTTGACAAATCCGTCGACGAGATTTGTAAATAACCTCGTTTACGCGGGCGTTGCCCTGATAGGCGCCTTGATGAGCGTGGCAACGGGCGGCGCGTTGCTGACCGTTGGACAGCTTACCACGTTTTTGACGTATGCAAATCAATATACCAAGCCGTTTAATGAAATTTCGGGCGTTATAGCCGAGCTGCAGAACGCTCTGGCTTGTGCGGCAAGGCTGTTTGAGCTGATGGACGCGCCCGCCGAGCTGTCCGACGCTCCCGATGCGGCGGTGCTTTCACACGGCGACGTGGACGGCAAGGTCGTTCTTCGCGATGTTGAATTTTCCTATACACCCGACCGCGAGCTGATAAAGGAGCTCAACC
>SVQX01000019.1 GCA_015065065.1 Oscillospiraceae bacterium | reverse complement strand
CATAATCGAATGCGTCAAGCTCCATATTTTCAAGCACGAGCATATCCTGCGTCTTGATTGCCGCGTCGCGCATCATTGCTTGAACTTCTTCTTTGGTACACTTGTAGTCGCCCTCACCGTTGCGGCGGTAGCTTCCCGAAAGAGGATTGCCGTCGATATATACGGGCTTATCGCTGCGCTGTGCACGAGGCACACGGATAGCCACGATGTGCTTGCCATCTATATTCTCAATGGTTACGTCCTTATCAGAGAGAATATTGGCACTCACCTTGTTCGCGTTATTAACAATATCCCAAAAGTCTTTTATAAGCTTTTCGGGATCGGGCAGGTCAACGGGGTATAAGGATTTGTCAGCGTGTTCCTCAACACCGAGCAAAATAATACCACCGAGTGTATTGGCAAACGCAGAATAAGTTTCCCAAATGCTACGGGGCAGACCTCCAATTGCCTTTTTCGCTTCAATGCGGTTGTTTTCCTTATATTTTTCTATATTGGTAAAATCAATCATCGTTAAGACCTCCCATTATGCGTTCTCATCGGGAACGATCTCGACAATATCCCCGATTTCACAGTCCAGAGCTACACATATCTTTACGAGAACATCGGTTGTAACAACCGTGCCTTCCTTGCCCATTTTCGTGATAGTAGCAAGGCTAAGTCCTGCGCGCTCCGCGAGTTCTTTTTTCTTCATGTTGCGGTCAATCAAAAGTTTGAATAAGGGTTTATAACTTGCAGCCATAAGTCACCTCAAAAAAATTACATTATTGCAATTTATATTATATCACATAATATTCCAAAAATCAACACGCAAATTAAAATATTCGTGCGATAATAGGAATTTTATAATAAAATATACCTATAAAGTAGATAGGGCGCAGACAAAACTGCCTGCGCCCGTTTGGGTTTTAGTTTGTATTCGTTAACGTTTCTATCGCAATCTGCATACCGAGCTTGAAAGCATACTCGAATATAGCTGCCTCTGCTAAACTCATATACTCACTCCAACAATCGTGGAACTTTTCAAAGACTTCTTTTTGCTCGTCAGAGAAGCTTTTTTCCAAGTCCTCGTGGTGTCTTGACATATAGCCGAGTAATTCTTTCATTTCTTTGGAGTTAGTTCTGCTGTCCTCTTGCGGAATAATATTTCCGTGCCACAGTTCATTGATGATCGACTTCATACCAACACCACCTCCCGCAAAACAATTTCTTCCGCGTTTGCCTTGATGTTGTTCATCTCGGCAACCCAACGGAGCATATCGCGAGATTTCATATTCTCGTCAATACCTCTTTCAGCAGTGAGGCGGGGGATGATGGTTTCAAGCATTTCATTTGCTTCAAGGTCGATTTCGTGCAGCCGAGCGTTCAACTTGCCTTCGGTCAGCAAGGTTGTGTACCTTCCGCGACGATGGTTCTTGATGTAATCAAGGTGCATCCGTCCATACTTGCCGATCTGAAAGTCGGTCTGTTCGTGAAGGGTTACGTTAGGAATTAGGTGTCCGTTTTCTTCGTGATAAGTCCCACCAAGGTTTTCATACAATGTTTTCATTACAGTATCTCCATTCAAATAAATATTTGCGATATACTGTATCGATTGTCTTTACCACTATTTTTTGAAACCTTCGTTATGGGACATCAAGAGAAGTTGCCGCCCGAAAAACGCAAACTCCGATTGTTGCTACACAAACTGAATGAAATTAAGGTATTACCTACAATCACCCGTGGAATTTGCGCTTTTACCAAATTCAATGATGATTGTAACCGAAAAAAGGTATAGTAATCCCTGTAAAGGAAAAATACCGTAATTTCAAATATTCAATTTGTGTAGCATGATCATTATATCACATAATTTTTGAAATGTAAACAGGAAAATATAAATTTTTCGTGTCGGTGATTTATTAGATATTACGGGACAGTCGAGCTGCTTTCTGCGAAAGCAGCTCGACGTCCCGCGCAATAAGGGGCTTTTCGTTATGTAATAACAGTAAACATCTCTATAATTTTTGCGGCGTTTCGGACGACTGACGAATTGCCCGCCAATTTCCCGTTTTCAATTCTCCAAATAAAAAAGGCAGAGAATTCTCTGCCTTAAATTTATTCTCCCGTCAGCTCGCGTCTGTCGGAAATACGTTTCTTTGCTCCGCAGTATTTGAAAAACATGAGCAGGAGGGAGTACAGAGCTCCGTAAGCGAGGAATATGAGCAGAAAGAGCGAGTATGGCGTTTGACTCATCATGTTCCCGTAGGTGATATCCGCACCGTTGTGGATAAGACCCGCGGTGAATCTGACAGCTCCCGTGATAAACGCCTGAAAATTAAACAGCATGGCGAAAAGGGAGTGCAGAATAATTGCAAAAACGCAGGAAACAGCCGATTCTGCCGCGTTGAAGCGAGCCTCTCTGTAGCCCTCAAAATAGCCGAGCAGGGACACGAGCGCGGGAACGGCGGCGGAATATATAGCTATACGCATAACGGTCTGGGTGAAGTAGGGCAGGATTATGAATTGGTCTATTATTTTAAGCAGCAGCGCCTCGGCAAGCATAGTGATAAGGCATGTGCCGAAAAAATACAGAAAATATATCAGAGAATTAACAGCGGCATTTTTGAGCTTCAAGACAGTACCTCCTTATAATTTGTCAAGCTACAATTATTATATAGCACCGCCGCGCCATTGTCAAGCACAGTTTTTTAATTTTCTGTAAACCGATGAATTGAAGCGTGTTTGACTTGACAAGACTGCTTTTGTATGGTACAATGGTATGTTAAGAATTTTGCAAATTTTGAGGGAGGAGGGGACAATCTTGAACGATAAAACGAGAGAGCTTGACGATTTTTGGAGCATTGACAGTCTGCTCCCCGCGAAAAAGTCGGTGTCACGCCCGGTCCCCCCTCCGCGTTCCACGCCACGAGCTGTGGAAATAGAATTCGACAGCGGCAAATCAGGGGAGAAGGTACACGTTTTTGACGGCGAGGAAAATACGAGAGAGATCGGCAAGATACACTACGTTCCGCCGCATACCGCCGACGAGCGCGCGCCGACTCCGCTGTTTGAGTACACCACCGACGGCTTGCTTGTCCACCGAGTGTCCGTTTTTGCTTGGGACAGCGCGTACAGATATTTTGAAAGCTTCGTTTCGGACGCTGAAAAATATCACGCCCGATGCCCCGAGGGGACACCCACGTACGAGCCCTTCTTTTCATATTTTCCGCAATATGCACAGATGCGGCGCGGTCAGCTTGCTTATTACGTTTATTGGCGAGAGCGCGCACGGCAGGGAGAGTATGTCAAAATTGATTATTCCTATATCCTGCTTTACTTTTTTGAGCTTATAAATATTCCGCACACGGGCGAGTCGGCGCGTGCGGCAAGGGATGAAATGGCGCTTATCTGGCGTAATTACCGCAAGAAATTTCCTCAGCTTGACGCTCACGCGGCGGAATGGATGTGCGATTTTTGCCTTGTCCATAAATTGCCGCCGTCCGAGCTGCTGACCACCGAGGAGCTGTGCGCCTTGTCCTCCTCCGCTGCTCTGCGAGAGTTTTATCTTGACCCCGTATCCGAGAGAGGAGGAGCTGAGGAGATCGCACGGTTTTTCTTGCGCTTTTGTTGCAGCTACGATTACACTAAAAGTAAATTTTATCAGGGTCAGCACAGGGAGCTGTTTGAAAAAATGATACCCTCCACCCTCGGCGCGATAATTCCTCTTGTTCTGCAACGGAAAAACGGGGAGAAGCCGCTTGTTAGCATGGGCGACTGTACAGTGACACGCGACGTGTATTCGGGGGCGCTTTGCGCCTATATGAACAAGCTTCGCGTGACAGTGTCCTACACCTCATTTTCGCGCTCGCACGAATTGAGATTTCTCATTGGGGATATGGTGCGGCATATTGAAAACAGGTTGCGCTCCTGGATAGGCACGCGCTCCCGCCTCAGTGTTATGTCGCTGCCCATAAATCTGCGTGACGCTATTGATGCATATATGTCCCCTCGCACGCCGACGGACTATATTGCCGCGCTGAAAAAGGCAGACGAGATAAAGAAAATGCCCGAATACGAGCGCAGATACGATCTGCCGCGCGCGGAGGCGTCGCTCAAAGGCGCTGATGCGATTGAAAAAAGCTCTTGGGAAACGACGAAAATTCTGACCGAGGCGTTTGGCGGTGACAGCGACACCGTCGAGTTGGTCGAGGTCGAAATTGAAGCCGCGACCGCGGTAGAGCCGCAAACGGATAACTCCTTCGGTGAGCTTTCGGAATTCGTGCGGCTGTGTCTTGACGGCGACCTTGCGGGACAGCGCGAATTTGCAAGACGAATGGGCAGGATGCCCGACGCGCTTGCCGACGAGATAAACGCCATCTCCGCCGACGGCGAGATAGGCGACATCATACTTGAGGAATGCGACGGCGGCTACCGTGTGATAGATGACTATGCCGACGCGGTGCGCGAGAGTATTTGATTTGGAGGAAATATGCAAGAAAATACTAATGCTATGAATAACAATTCCGAGGTCAAGGTTCCGAGGCGCGTACTGTCCTCGCTCCTGTCCTCCGTGTCTGCGGGCGTCGTTCCGCGTGCAGGCGCGCCCTACATTGCTATTGGCAGGCGGGACGAGATAGCCGCCATGCTCTCCGACCTTGAAGAGGTCAACGAGGGCGGCGGAGCTATGCGTTTTCTTATCGGAAGATACGGAAGCGGTAAGAGCTTTCTCATTCAGCTTATCCGCGGCTATGCCTTGGAGCGCGACTTCATCACCGCCGACGCCGACCTGTCGCCCGAGCGGCGACTTCACGGCAGTGGCGGCTCGGGTGTTGCCACCTATCGTGAGCTTATAAAAAATCTGGCGTCCAAGTCATCTCCCGACGGCGGCGCGTTGCCAAAGCTTATCGGCAGATGGATATCCACCTTGCAGTCGCGTCTTGCAGAGGAGGGAATATCCCCTGACAGCGCAGAGTTTTCTGCGAAGCTCACCGCCCTTGTCAAGAGTGAAATAGGCGAGCTGGAATACCTTGTCGGCGGCTTTGATTTTGCCCGCGTGGTGACCGAATATTACCGCGCGTATCTTGACGGCGGCGACGAATCACAGCACAAAATGAGCGCGGCACTCCGTTGGCTTCGTGGCGAATTTGCCAGCAAAACAGAGGCAAGAGGCGAGCTTGGATTTTCGGTATCTGTTATCATTGATGACGATAACTGGTACGATTTTTTAAAGCTGTGGGCGACTCTCGTGCGCAAAATGGGCTATCGCGGACTCGTGGTGTTTATCGACGAGTGCGTAAATCTTTACAAGATAACCCATCGAGTCAGCCGCGAAAACAACTACGAAAAGATACTTTCAATGTTCAATGACACCCTGCAGGGGCGCGCACCCGGGCTTTGCATAGTCTTTGGAGGCACACCGCAGTTTCTTGAGGATCCGCGTCGCGGACTTTTCAGCTACGAGGCTCTTCGCTCACGACTTTGCGACAGCCGATTTGCCCTTGATGGATTTAAGAATTTGATAGGTCCCGTTATACGTTTGCGCCGCCTGTCCGACGACGAGCTGCTGGCTCTCATTCGTCGCGTCAGCTCGCTGTATTCACAGTATTATAATTGGGACGTGCGCATCAGCGACGAGGAGCAGCTGAAATTTTTGCAGATATGCCTGTCACGCGCAGGGGCTGACAGCATGATAACGCCGCGTGAGATGCTCCGCGATTATATGACGGTATTGAATATCTTGATGCAAAATCCCGAGGCAAGCTTTGATGCGGTGGTGGGCAGTGCGGTAACGCTGAAAACGGAGTCGGACGGCGACGGCGATCCGTGGAGCGACGGTGCAAAACCCATCGATGCCGAAAGAAAAAAGATAACCGCAGAGCTGCTTGATTTTTAAAGATTTGATTTGGAGGTGAGCCCTTGATATGAATGAGGCTGACAAGATCTTTTCCCGATTTCCCGAGTTCATACGCGAATATATTTTCTCTCGCAAATGGGAGGAGCTGCGCGAGGTGCAGATAGCGGCGGCGCGCACCCTGTTTTTGACGGGCAATCATCTGTTGCTCACCTCATCTACCGCCAGCGGCAAGACGGAGGCGGCGTTCTTTCCCATACTCTCCGAGCTTTACGAGCATCCCGCGACAAGCGTCGGCGCGCTTTATATCGCGCCCTTAAAAAGCCTTATAAACGATCAGTTTTCACGCATGGACGAGCTGCTTGAAGCCTCAGGGATAACGGTTACACGCTGGCACGGGGACGTGGCTATGTCCCACAAGAAAAAGCTGTTAGAGAAGCCCTCGGGCATCCTTCAGATAACCCCCGAGTCGCTTGAGGCGATGCTTATTAACCGCTCAAACGATATACCAAGGCTTTTCGGCGACCTGCGATATGTCGTCATTGACGAGATACACACGCTGACGGGAACGGATAGGGGAAATCAGATAATCTGTCAGCTCAGCCGTATTTCGCATATCATAGGCAGAGTGCCGCGTCGCGTGGGACTTTCCGCTACTATTGGCGACCCTACCCTGGCGGCGGAATGGCTGTCGGCTGATACGGGTATTCCCACCGATGTCCCAAATTTTGAAGGGGGACGGATAAAATGGCGCTTGGGACTTGAGCATTTCTACGTTGCGGGCACGGAAAGCGACGAGGGGCGCGATACCCTCTCTGCACCGTCTAAAATGCCACAGCTTGACGCAGGGTACGAGTATATGTACGACTGTGTCAGAGATAAAAAATCTCTGGTATTTTCCAATTCCCGCGAGGAAACCGAGTACATTTGCGCAACTCTCCGACAGATAGCCAAAAATCGCGGGGACAGGGATATTTTCCTTATCCATCATGGAAATTTGTCTGCCGCACTTCGCGAGGAGGCGGAGGCCAAGATGAAAAACGAGGAGGAGTTTGCCGTCACCTGCGCCACGGTCACAATGGAGCTGGGTATTGATATCGGACGCCTTGAGCGTGTGCTTCAAAGTCAAGCACCGAACTCCGTCACGGGCTTTTTGCAACGCCTCGGACGCTCGGGCAGACGCGATGAGCCGCCAGAGATGATGATGGTATTCCGTGAGGAGGATCCGCTCCCGAATACCCCTTTGCCACAGCTTATGCCGTGGGAGCTTTTACGTGGAATAGCCATTATACAGCTTTATATTGAGGAGCGATTTATCGAGCCGCCCGCAAGACGGAAAATGCCGTTCAGCCTTTTGTTTCACCAGACCTTGAGTATTCTCGCGGCGTCGGGTGAGCTGACTCCCGCGCGGCTTGCAGGTCGCGTTTTGTCGCTCCCACCCTTTGCAAGCGTGGACAAGGAGGACTACCGTACCCTTATGATCTCCATGATAGAAAAAGATTTTTTGGAGGTCACGGAGGAAAAGGGGCTCATTGTGGGTCTGGCGGGCGAGCGACTGCTCAAAAGCTTTAAATTCTACGCTGTGTTCAAGGACAGCGAGGACTATACCGTACGCTCAGGTTCGGACGAGATCGGCACTATAACAACTCCGCCGCCCGTCGGCGACCGCTTTGCTCTTGCAGGGCGCGTGTGGGAGGTGGAGGAGCTGGATATGCTCCACAAGCTGATCTATGTAAAGCAGGTCGAGGGAAAAATGGAGATCTCGTGGCCGGGCGACTTCGGCGAAATACACACAAAAATACTTGAAAGAATGAAACAGGTGCTTGAGGAGGATACTGTGTATCCGTACCTCAAGGAAAACGCTAAAAAACGGCTTGAAAACGCACGGCATATCGCGCGCAATACGGGTATGCTTGACAAGTCCGTCGTGCATCTTGGCGGATACACGTGGTGCGTGTTCCCGTGGCTTGGCACGCGCTCCTTCCGCACGCTTCGCAAATTTCTTGCGAAAAACGGCACACCTCTCAAAATCTCAAATGTGGAGTTTGAAGGCTGTTATTACATCACTTTCAGAATGGAAGTGGGTGACGGATGCGAGCTTATCCGCCATTTGAACTACGTAGTGGAGCGCGACGGAATAATCCCCGAGGAGCTTGTCGGCAAAAATGAGCTTCCGATGTTTGAAAAATACGACGAATATATCCCTGCAGAGCTGTTGCGTCGTGCCTACGCCGCCGACCGACTTCGCGCGGATGAGCCGACGGTGCGGCTTGCGGATATGCTGAACGAATTGAATTGCAGAGGTGCAGACGACCATGAATAAAAAGATAACACAGGAAATAAAGACGTATATTGTCATATTGCTGGGCAGTGTACTGTACGCCGCAGGAACGGTGTTGTTCATTTTCCCGAACTCACTGCTGCTTGGAGGTATTAGCGGAGTGTCTGTCATTTTAAATAAGTTTCTGCCGTTTTCCCCGGGAACCCTACTGACAGTAATAAACATGTCACTGATAGTGGTAGCGTTTATCGTCCTCGGACGGGATATGGCGGTAAAAACGCTTGTGGGCTCGGTGCTTACCACCCTGTCGATACCGCTGCTTGAAAAAACACTTGTTTTTGATGCTCCGCTTATTTCAAATCACTATATATCCGCCGTGGTTGGCGCGCTTCTGATCTCCGTGGCAAGCGGTATGCTGTTTTACGTTAATTCCAGCTCGGGCGGTACAGACGTGATCTCCCTTATCGTACAAAAATATTCGGGTATGAATATCGGTAAAGCTGTGCTTGTAACGGACATTCTTATCGTTGTCGTGGGCGGCGCGCTGTCGGGCTTGACTATTGCGATCAGCTCCTTTATAGGCTTGCTGGTCAAGACCTTTGGAATCGACGGCGTTATTGCCCTTATCAAAAGGCTGAAAAAGGACGGCGGGACTTATGAAAAGTAACCTACATACCCACACCGATTTTTGCGACGGAAAAAATACGGCGGAGGAAATAGTCCTTGCGGCTATTGAGGGTGGATTTGATTCTATCGGCTTTTCGGGGCACGGCTACACGCCCCACGACCTGCGTTACTGCATGAAGGATACCGCAGGGTATCGCACGGAGGTCTTGCGCCTCAAGGAAAAGTATAAAAAGGATATACAGATATATCTCGGCGTGGAAACGGACGCATTCAATCCGTTGATAAAAGCGGATTTTGACTACATTATCGGCTCTTGCCACTATCTGCGCGTGAATGGGGAATATCTGCCCGTGGATTCAAGCCGTCAGTATTTCAGACAGTGCTTTGATGCCTTTGACGGCGATATTTTGGCTCTTGCCGAGCGGTACTATTCGGATTTTTGTCATTATATTCTTAAGGACCGTCCGCATATTATCGGGCATTTCGACCTTATTACAAAATTTGACGAGGTGGACGGCTACGGATTTTTGGGGAACCCGAAATATAACGCGATAGCGGAGAAATACGCGAGTATTGCGGCGGAGTCGGGCTGCCTTTTTGAGGTAAACACGGGCGCGATATCGCGAGGGTACAGGACTGAGCCGTATCCTGCACAAAACCTGCTCTATGTGCTGAAAAATAAAGGCTGTGGCGTGATTCTCGCGTCTGACAGCCATGCTATCGAAACACTTGCGTTTGGTTTTGACGAGGCGAAGGCGCTCTTGCGCGACGTGGGCTTTGAATATATTTTTGCGCTTTACGACGGTGAATTTAAAAAAGTGAGGATAAAGTAAAATGAAGTACGATTTTCAGTCGGTCATAGACAGACATTGTCACGACGCGCTTTGCGTGGATTGCCTTGGCGAGGATTGGACACCCTGCACACCCGACGAGGGCTTTGACGTTATCCCTATGTGGATAGCGGATATGTGCTTTAAGACCGTTCCCACGGTAACGGAGGCTATTACCCGCAGACTTGAGCATCCTATTTTCGGATATTTCCGTCCGAGCGCAGAATATTTCAATGCTATCATCAGGTGGCAAAAAGAGCGCAACGGTGCTGTTGATATAAAGGCAGAGCATATCGGCTACGAAAACGGCGTGCTTGGCGGAATGCTTTCTGCAATGGGTACCTTCTGCTCGCGCGGGGACAGCGTGCTTGTGCATAGTCCCACTTATATGGGATTCACGAGATCGCTCAAGAATAACGGCTACAATATCGTATCAAGTCCCCTCTATCTTGACAAAAACAATATCTGGCGCATGAACTTTGAGGACATGGAAAGACGCATTGTGGAAAACCGCATCCACGCCGCTATTTTCTGCTCGCCCCATAATCCAACCGGTCGTGTATGGGAGCGTTGGGAGATAGAGGGCGCGATGGAGATATTCAAAAAGCACGACGTCAAGGTGGTGTCCGACGAGATATGGTCGGATATAGTGCTATACGGAAACAAGCATATTCCCACCCAGCTTGTAAGCGAGGACGCAAGGATGCGCACCGTCGCTCTTTACGCGCCTTCTAAAACCTTCAACCTTGCCGGACTTGTCGGAGCGTATCACGTTATCTACAACGACAGCCTGCGCCGCCGTGTGGAAAAGGAGTCATCACTGTCACATTACAATGAGGTCAACGTGCTTTCCATGCATGCGCTTATCGGTGCGTATCGCGAGGAGGGCGAGGAATGGGTGAGTGAATTGCGCGAGGTTCTTGGCGAGAATATTGACTACGCCTGCAAGTACATAAATGATAATTTCAAGGGCGTGTGTATCTCGCGTCCGCAGGGAACGTATATGGTGTTTATGGACGTTGACGAGTGGCTGCGAGAGCATAATATGACGCTCGACGAGCTTTTGCCGCTTGGTTGGCGAGTCGGTGTCGCTTGGCAGGACGGACGTCAGCACGGCGGAACAAATCATATCCGACTCAATCTCGCACTTCCGGGCTGTTGTGTCAGAGAAGCCTTTGACCGCATGGATAAATATGTTTTTAATAAGTAAGTACACCCCCCCGACGGCAGATTTTGCCGTCGGGGATTTTGCATTTTTTACGCTATCATAAACACACCTCATCCACCATTCGCAGAAGCGAATGGTCCCCCTTCTCCAGCGGGAGAAGGGGGCAGCCGAGGGCTGACGGATGAGGTGTGCTTTTGACTTTCATAGTTGATAATTTCTTGCCGCGAGTGTTATTATATCCAACATATACAAAAACACATTTCAAAATTGTATAAAACGGAGAAATGCGAAAAATCACTTGTTCTCTCTTGACAATCGCTTGACCGTGTGATATAATCAAAGTGTAGAACGGAGGTGGGCAGTATGTGGGATGTTCCTCCCGATTTAAAAAATTATACTCGCAGGGAAGTACTAAAAAGAGTCGTGCCGTGTATTTTGCTTTTGGCGTTGCTCGGATACGTACTGTTTTCCTTTGGCGAAGAAATAATCGGAACCCATAAGGCGTTGGCGAAGATGATCTGCTATCCTCTTATTATGCTCATACCGTTTATCTTAACGGGAGTGCCGTTTAAAATGCTGGATTCCTCTTGGACGGGTGAAATAATTCACGTTACCGTCAAGGAGGGACTCTCAGCCGCAAACGGTGCCGCTCGGCGCATATACGGTGATGTAAAAGTGATAGTGACTATCCGAAAAACCAGTGGCAAAGCGCTGAGGTATAAGATGCAGGCGGCGGTATTCCCAAGGGGAGAGGGAAAGGGGAACGTTGAAAGAGCGTTAAATATGTACCCCGTTGGCGCAAAGGTGTGTCATTTGTACGGAACAAAGCATATCGTGGTTATACCGTCCACGTCTAATACTATGGTTTTGTGTCCCGTGTGCGCAGATGACAACGACAAGGAGGAAAGAGCCTGCCGCAGCTGCGGTCATACGCTTGTAAAGGATATAAAATTGAGTAAATACCGAAAATAATTTTCGAGGATATTATGAAGAACAACCAAAATCGTGCAGAAAAATATTTTATTCAAAAAAATTTTCTGATTATAGAAATCGTGTTGATTATTCTTGCAATTACAGCGGCATACGTAATGTTTTTTGTTCGCTTTGGAGGGCCGATAGGGTTGCCGGTGCTCCTTGTTTGCTCAATTGTATTTGCAATTTTCAGATCGCGGATAGTAAAAGACGAGGAATTTGAGGAGATCAAAAATAGAATTTTAGCGGACAATCAGATAGAAATTTCCGACAGTACAATAACGAGCTATGATTTAAAGGAAGCAAATCTTAAACGAATGAAGAACGGAAGCGTGGTTTCTCCGAATTATTATTTAACGGAAATAACGGTTTTGCCGTCCGAGGTCAAAGTAAAAAGTTATTACGTAAATATTATTGATGCATCTGTAAAAATTATTTCTCATTCTGTAACCGACAGTAAATCAATTGACATAACAGAGGAAATTATACGAACTAAATACGGAAATAAGAAGAGCGTATATATCAGAATGGATGGTTCTGATGTTGTAATCCCAATTCCGTACAATGATTACAGGACGGCACAACTCGTTGAACAGATTAAAAGTTTATAGGCTGCAAGTGAACGCGCAGGAGGTGAGCGGTATGATTTTCCATAACAGAAACGGATACAAAAACAGATTCCGTGCGGTCGAAAGCAAAGAAAACCCCGTGCCGATCTATCGCTCCTACGGCGTGCGCAAAAGGGAAGGCTTTTTTGCAAAATTCAACAACCTTCTTGCTGCTGTATATCTTATAATACTGCTGGCATTTCTTGCGGTTATGTGGGGACTCGGCGTGTATGCGCTGATAGGTATGCTGGGTCCGATAGGTATTGCTCTTTCTGTTATTATCAGCGCTTGCCTCGTTTACTTTATAGGGTTTAGGAGAATACGAAAACGGAGAAAATTTCTCCGAAAACTAAAGAAAACGTGCCGAAAATGCAATTTCAAGCTGACGTATACGCGCGGATTTTTTTCGGCACTGCGCTTTCATTCCGACGGCTTGGACTTCACCGTGGAAACGGGGGAGCGACTTTACTGTGTGAAATTTATTCCGTCAAAAAAGCTCTCCCACGTTGTCTTTTTGGACAAAAACACCGTGCGGATAAAGACCAATATCACAAGAAATGTTTTCAAGCTCGTTCTGGGATTTAACGATCCGCGAGTAACTGATAAAAAATTCGGCTTTGCGGATACGGCGCTGCCTCATACCCGAAAAAAGGCGGTCAAGGCAGTCGTGCTCAATCCCGTGCCGCTGGATATGTTCAGACGGGACAGCGATGGCGCGGTGATAGCCACGGGTAGTGGACAGGAGTTTTACGACTACACGCTCTACTCGGGCAGCGGATTTATCAACACCCTGACAAGGGAGCACGAAAGTCAAAATAATTTGCTGACCTCGCAAAGATACTCAACCGACACGGTGGGACATTGAGTTGAACAAATTTAGGATGACGCATTAATGGAGGTGATGAGAGATTGGGCTACCGCAAAAGGCAAGAAATAAATACTCACAACGAGCTTGTTTACCGACTGCGGCAGGAAAAGCGCCTCGCGGCACAAAACGTGCAAGAGGACGGTGTCCTTGAAGTTGATCGGAATAAGAGAAAGAAAAAGGGCAAATTCAAAAGATTTTTGAGTAAAATTTTCAATAAAAATTCTTGAAATTATTGACTTTTACCTTACGTAAAAATGTATAAAGGAAGGGAGGGATAAGATGCTACAAAGATTTCCGGGAACGACGATCGAGGTGACACAGCTCGATCGCGGAAGCTCCAAGCGGCTTTTTGACGGAATATTTGCAGCAGGAGGAATAACACTCTCGCAGGTAGCTGTCATGACGGGGCTGGAGTGCCACGTTATACAGAATTGGGTGAAAAGGGGATTTATAACCTCACCCGTCAAGCGGATGTATTCCAAGGAGCAGTTCGCCCGTATAGTTATCATCAATATGCTCCGCGAGGAGCTTCAGCTGGAGCGGATATGCGAGCTTATCCGCGTTATCGGAGGAGTTCTTGACGACGATGGTGACGATCTTATCGGTGACGACGAGCTGTACCACCGGTACGTGGACATGATAGCGGAGAATAAAATAAGCTTGGATGATCCCGATTCCGTGGCGCTTGCGGCAGAGCGCGCGTCGGCGGATTTTGAGGAAAGCATCAGCGGCGCGCGGCAAAAGCTTGCAAAAATATTGCAGGTGATGCTTTACGCTCACTCGGCGGCACAGCTTCGCGGCAAGGCGGAGAATATACTGTGGTCGCTTGAATAAAATCAAATATAATAAATTGGAGGTAATATTATTATGATGGCATGGTGGAATGCGTTGAGTCTTGCAACTCAGATATTTTACTGTATTGCAATTCCGTCAACTCTTATTCTTCTGATCCAAACAGTGCTTTTGTTTATTGGTGTCGGCGGCGACGCTGACGTTGACGATCTTTCGGGCGATTTTGATGCTCCCGATTCAACCGACGGCGTGTTTGGAGATAACGATCCCGACGTGGATTTTGATGCTGAGGGCGACCTTGGACTTCGAGTGTTCACCTTCCGCGGCGTTATAGCCTTCCTCGTAGTGTTCGGCTGGGTGGGAATCGCTATGGACGCATCCGGTATATCGCTGTGGGTCACTATGCCCGTGGCTATCGTCTGCGGCGCGGCTATGATGCTGTTCTTGGCACTTATTCTCAAAGCTGTTATGGGACTGCGGAGCGACGGCAACACTGACAACAGAAACGCTGTCGGCATGTCAGGCAAGGTACAGCTTACCGTTCCTGCAAATCGCGCGGGAGAGGGAAAGGTACACGTTATGCTTCAAGGCGCGTACGTTGAGCGCGACGCCGTTACCGACGACGAGGATTCTATTCCCACGGGTGCTGAGGTCGTGGTCGTTGGTGTCAGCGGTATAACCACGCTTGTGGTAAAGCGCAAATAATTCATTTTCATTGATTTTCTGCCGAAAGGCAAAAAATAAACAAGACAAACGGAGGAAAAAGTATGCAACCCCAAGTAATTTTTTTGATTTGTGCAGTGGCACTCGTTGTGGTATCCTTTATCATCTGGGTATGCTCCAGATATAAGAAATGCCCGTCCGATAAGATCATGGTAGTCTACGGTTCTATCGGTAAGAACAAGGACGGTACAAACCGAAGTGCGAAATGTATCCACGGTGGTGCGGAGTTCGTAGTTCCCGTGTTCCAGTCCTACGCATATCTTGATCTGACGCCCATTTCCATTCAGGTAGACCTGAAAAATGCGCTGTCAAGACAGAATATCCGTATCGACGTTCCCTCAAGATTTACCGTAGGTATTTCCACAGAGCCGGGTGTTATGCAGAACGCGGCAGAGCGACTGCTCGGACTTCAGCTCTCCGAGATACAGGAGCTTTCCAAGGATATCATTTTCGGTCAGCTTCGTCTTATTATTGCGACCATGGATATAGAGGAGATTAACACCGACCGTGATAAGTTCCTCGCGGCTGTCAGCAGCAACGTAGAAACAGAGCTTAAAAAGATCGGTCTGCGCCTTATCAACGTAAACGTAACCGATATCAGCGACGAATCGGGATATATCGCGGCTCTCGGTAAGGAAGCGGCTGCGAAGGCTATCAACGACGCAAAAAAGAGCGTTGCTGAGCAGGACCGCGACGGTTCTATCGGTGAAGCAAACGCAAAGATGGAGCAAAGAATCAAGGTCTCCGAGGCGAATTCCGTTGCTATTCAAGGTGAAAATGAAGCAAAAATGAAGATCGCCATGTCCGAGGCGGCGCTCAAGGAAAAGGAAGCTGAGGCGCTCAAAATCGCAACCACCGCAGAAAAGATTCAGGCGGCTAAGGCGCTGGAGGAATCTTATGCTGCTGAGCGCGCGGCAGAGGAAGCAAGACGTGCAAGAGAGCAGGCAACCCTGGAGGCGGATATTATCGTCCGCGCAGAGGCGAAAAAGAAGGAAATGGAGCTTGAGGCTGAGGCTGAGGCTGAGCAGATCCGCAGACGCGCGAAGGGTGAAGCTGACGCAATTTTTGCAAAGATGGAAGCAGAGGCTCGAGGCGTTGAGGAAATCCTCAAAAAGCAGGCTGCGGGCTTTGCCGAGATCGTTCAGTCCGCAGGCGGCGACTCCGAGGCGGCACTCAAGCTGCTTATTGCAGATAAGCTGGAGGAGCTTATGCGCGTTCAGGTTGACGCTATTAAGAACATAAAGATCGACAAGGTCACCGTTTGGGATAACGGACAGGGAAGTGATGGCAAAACCGCCACGGCGAATTTCATCTCGGGTATGATGAAATCAGTTCCTCCCCTTGACGAGGTGTTCTCAATGTCGGGCATGCAGCTTCCCGAGATTTTGGGCAAGCGTGCGGACACAGACGGCGTAAACGTAAACGAGTAAAACCAAATACAAAAGTGGGCTGGATCACCAACGTGATCCAGCCCCTCTTTTTATTTATTTGTCTTATGAAGCGTGTTCTGTCCATGATGCGTTAGAGAACAAGGAGCTTGCTCTCGTACACTCAAAGTATCCGTCAGAACATACAACGGTCGATCCTTTTTCAAGACCGCCTGCCCAAGCAGCATCACTGTTTGCAACTATTGCCTTCCACTCGGCTCTTGTACCGTTGAAGGTAATGGTGAGCTTTTTCTTATCGTTTCCGAGGAAGTCGTTACGCGAAAAGGTGTTTTTACCCATATGAGTGATTGTACTTGGCAGAGATACCTCGGACAGATTAGGAGTATAGGACAGAGCATTATGGGATAGTATCTCAACGCCCTCGCCAATGATGATCTTGGTTACGTTATTCTCGTAGTTGTTCCAGTCGCTTTCACCGTCCACGTTAGTTATTCGGTCAATCACCTTTACGGGAGTACCTCCGACGTTGCCGGGGACTTCAACCGTTGCAGGCAGAGAATCAACTGCAAGAACTTGATAATAATCTATAATTCCGTCCTTGGGCTCTACATCTACGGGCTCCATGTTAAGATAACCAGAGTAGTTGTATATTGCTCGAACTATAATGTCGCTTGTGGCATTCGCAATGTCGTATTCGCTCCACGTTACGGTCATATCACCATCTGCGGCGGTGTTCAGCTCTGCAAGCTTTTCATCAACTATTGCTTGACCTTCGGCAGAAAGTCCGGTAGAGGAGTCTGTGAAATTCTCTTCGTAAAGAACTGTTCCGTCCGCGTCGGCGAAAATTATCAGATATACGTTGTCCCACTTGGCGGAAAGGGTGTAGTCGTTGGTGTTGCCTGAAGGGAAGGACTCAACAATCTCTGCGTTGGCATTTATCCAACCCGCAAAAAAGAGTGAACCGTTTGTGGGGGCGTCAGTCATTACGTTATAAGCAACGCTGTTGTCCGTAATATGATCGGTTGCGTAAGTTTCGTTGTTGTTAAGATAGGTAACCGTGTAGATTATAGGCTTGAACGAGAAATTTACCATGATCTCGCCTGAAGAAAGGCTTTCCGTCAGCGTATAGGTGGCATAGAAAACGAAATCCTCGTCCGGAGTGACCGCTGTGCCTTGCGAGTAAGTAGCGCTTGTATTATTGGGAAGCACTTGAGTACCTGCCGCATCTATTGCAGCCGTGATATTAAGCTTATTCGCCAAATCGGCGTATTCCTGACTGTAGGTTATTCCTGCATATACGTAGGTTTCGGTGTCGGAAAAATTGTGCGCCGTAATCTTAAAGACTATTTTTTCACCCGCCGTACCGGTTATCCTTGTTTTCAGATTGGTTGGAATTACGCACGCGGTAGATTCGGCACTTGCCGTTGTACCGGACTCAATGCTGATGTCTGTTATTACTATCTCGTCGTAATCCGTGGCAGTAGCGCTTGCGGTGCCGATTATCGAAAGATCGTCGGCTATAGCGGCAAAACCAACGCACAGAAAAAGGTACATCAAGGAGAGGGTAGCTGTAAGAATAACTATCGTCGTTCTTTTCATTATAACACTCTCCTTTCTGTACCTTGAATCGGCGATCATTCGCCGTAGGTCAAATCTGTCGGTATTTATTCTTTCTCATCAGCATTTATCATAGAAATAAACACTTTTTCAGCCTTGCGACGAACCACGCTGATGATCTTGCGTAGGGGATGGGAAAGGGTAGTAGAATCTATTTTATAGTTTCCGCGAGAAACCTCAGCCTCTCGTACTACGTCCTTGTTGCTTGCTATATCCCTTGTGGGAACAAGAACTATGTCGCCCTCCTCAAGCGTTTCTCCGTCGGGGTCGTAGCGGTAGGATTTGTTTTTGTCCTTGGTTTCGGGCCATACAACGTCAATAACGTCAACAGCGTTGGGAATTTCCTCCTCAACCGGCTCAGGCTCAGGTTCGGGCTCGGGTTCAGGCTCAGGTTCAGGCTCAGGCTCAGGCTCGGGTTCAGGCTCAGGCTCAGGCTCAGGCTCAGGCTCAGGCTCAGGTTCGGGTTCGGGCTCGGGCTCGGGTTCTTCCGCGATTTCCTCAACAGATTCTTCTTCAACTATTTCCTCAATGATCTCCTCAGTTATTGCCTCTTCTTCAATGATAGGCTCTTCAGCGAGGGGAGTAACGAAGCTGTCCATAGTGATAGTAAAGAGATAAAGCAGCTTATGCTCAGAGGGAATGATGAACATGGTCGAGGTCTTATCCTCATTTTCATACATAAGGATAGGCGCCTGGATGGTGTCACGGATCTCCAGCATTTCGTCAAAGGTGTTGACTGAAACTACGTCGTAGCGTGACATATCAAAGATATTATTTATTTTCTGAATGTAAGACTTGTAACGGGAGACGATTCGTTTAACCTTCGTAGCATAGGTGATATCCTCTGTTCTTGTGAGGTAGATAAACGCAAGAAGGAATATTATGGCAAGACCGTCCACAATGCCGAATATGATTGCGGCTATCTTGCATACCTCGCTTCCAAATCCACGGGAGCAAGCGATAGTCTTGGTCGCAGCTTCTGGAACACTCGTGAACATTTCTACGTTAACAGTTTCGGTTGTCAGAGGTATTCTGAGCTGTGAGGTGTAGGTATTGCTGCTGTTGCCGAGATTTTCGAAGTCGCTGATAATGGTTACGTTAAAGGTAACAACGAGATTGCTTTTGGTTTTCGTCAGACCGTAGGTTTCAATAAAATCGGTTGCAAGCTCGTTATATTCGACGTAATTCAGCACAGCAATTTCGTTTATTGAAAGCTTGGTGTTTTTGGAATCAAGCGAATCGCCGGATTCTTTCAAAACCTTAACGGGATTGTAAATCGGAATGTCGGATGTTGTGTCGATTATCTCAAGCGCAGACTCCAAAGTATACGTATACCCATAGTCCACATCGCCCTTTCCCATAACCATATCGTAGTGGAAATTCACTACAACGTCGTCAATAAGGGAGGTAACGTACGCCTCGTTCATATCCTGATATTGCTCGTCGTAAAATTCGTTTTCCTTTAAGTAGACTCGGTAGTCGATTCCGCCACGCTCGGTATAGCTTACGTTGTATGAATTATTAAGGCTGGCGAAAGCAAATGAAAAGATAATGGTAGCAACAGTTAGTCCGGCAATAACGGATGAAAGAATAATTATCCATTTTTCGCGGTTTTTAATATAACGCGCTCGTCTTTTCTTTTCGGCTTCTGACATACAGATCCACCTCCTTATGCTTTATTTTGAAAAGATATCTCTGACCCAAAGAGTGGGGTGTCCGATATATGGGATCTTAAAACTTGTAACACCGATAATATCGGTGTCGAGGATATATCCGATATCCTCGTCCTTGTTGGAGTCGCCTTTGGTAATATACCTGCGTTCGCCTCCGTAATTCTCGATATCCACAACTCTGTGGACAACGCGAATATTTCCTTTTTTAAATACTATAACCTGACCTTCTTTGATGATCTGATCGTCGTATTCCTCGAAAATAACGACATCACCAACCTCCAGCTCGCCGGACATACTCTCGGTGGCGATAACCAAGGCACTAAAGCGGAACTGTCCTGAGATAAGCATTATAGTTGAAGTCATAAGAAGCAATGAAAGCACCAAGCCTATTATGGGGAGCTTGCTTTCTTTTCTTGACGCATAGCGTACCTTTCGCTCGTATAGGGTATGTAAGAAAAGGTAGAGTGCGACGGGAACTATTATTTTTGAGAATGCCTGAAGCGAATCCGCAACGTCCGGAACTGCGAAAATAAAGTACGGATACAAGGTGATGAGCAACCTATATACTATATTTGGCATAAAGCCGTACAGTTTGGAAACGTAGTGGAACAGAACATTGGAAATAAGGGCAGGGAAAATAATCAGCCCTACGAAATCCATAAATTGATTGAAGCTTTCCACATCTGCAGCACTGCCAAATATCACTATTTCGGACAACACGCCGCCAACGTATGAAAGAATGTCAACGAGCTTACTGTTCTGCGCCCGAAGCACGCCTCTTACAATTTCAACCGTAATGATTATAACTGAAATTGGGAGAATACAGGTGAGCAGGGAATTGAGCGTGAGCGGAGTGGGGGACTTGTAAAAGCCGAGTGAAAGTCCCGACAGGTAATACAAAACCAAATAAAGCAGAGTGCCAACGCCCACGATAAGGAACGCCATATCCTTGTTTTTGGAGTAGATGGCGCGCTTTCTTACCGATCTTACGGTAATGATGCAGAGCGCGAGTATTACTATCGCGCTTACGATACGGATGTGACTTGATGGAACGAACTGAAGGGAAAGGAGGACTACTGTGATGAGGGAAGACACAAAATAAAGTATCTTTTTATCTCTGTTCATGGTAACCCTCCTTTCTATATCAGTCGTTACGCATCAGTTAGCGTATCAATTTCCGTTAAAACAGAAAAATTAGGTTGCGCTGGTTGCGATCAACTCAAGACCGAATCCGCTTTCGGTAAGATCGACCTCAACGGTGTCAAGCAGAGTAACGGTAACCTTTACGTCAACAGAACCGTCGGCAGTAATGGTGTATGTCGCAGCATCAGAGGTGATGGAGAAGTGCTCTGAGTTGGTAGCTCTGATTGCGATGGTTGCATCTGCATTACCTTCGTTGGTAATGGTGAAGGTAGCGGTTGCCTGGTCACCAACAACACCGAGAGTGTTTGTGATGGTGATGGTAGCGGAGTCGGGCTTCTCGCCTGCGGCTATGTCCGCAGTACAGTTAACGGGATCCTTAGCGCCGGTGAAGTAAACCTGTCCGTCAAACAGGTCTTCTGCTGCGCTTGCGGAAATGCTACCGGTACCTGCAATGTTAAGGGTCTGGGAAATCGCCGCGAAACCAACACCGATACACATGCATGCTACGAGCATGAATACAACGATCAATGTTCTTCTGTTCTTCATTTTTTGTACTCCTTTTTTGGAAAAATTTATAATTAGACAGGCTAACGCCCGTTTAATCCGTGGTTTGATTTTTGCTATCAAGTAGCAAGATACTGATACTTAATATTATCATATTTTAGTCAAAAAGTCAACACGCTTGGTAACTTTTTGCTGTCGAATTGTTAAGTTTGGTTAATTTGATCACAATGTCGTTGTGTTTTGTCGTTGCAATTTGTTTATTTTTGAAATGTGTATGTAGATTGTGTACAAATGAAGCATACCAAAATGTGCATTTTTACTATTCAAAGAAGTTAAGTAGGGGGGACAAAAATCATATTGGGTCGCAAACTCAAAAAGATGGAGAAAACCAAAGCGCGATATTGCGCCAAGGGCTCGCAAAATAAATATGAAAAAATCAAAAAAAGGACTTGACAACAGAGAAAAAATGGTGTATAATATCACCGTTGTCCAAAAACGGGCGGCAGTGTGGGTTGGTCGCGCAGTGCGCAGACCTTAAAGACGAAAGTCCCACCTCGGAGACCTCACTCCGTGTAAAAATTAAAGGAAACACTACGTGTTTCGCGGGTGTGTGCGGATCTAATTCCACCATACCCACTAAACTTCGTTCGCGGGTATGGCGGAATTGGCAGACGCGCTAGATTCAGGTTCTAGTGGGGGCAACTTCGTGAAGGTTCAAGTCCTTTTACCCGCACCAATAGCAAAGGGGTACGCAATCGCGTACCCCTTTGCTATTGGTGCGGACAAAGGCGCAGAGCCTTCATCGCCGCCAAAAACCCCAAAGCCTTTTGATTTCAAAACGGCGGCGATACAAGTTCGCCGTCTTGCGCGGCAAGTGGAGGCTTTCAGCCGACAATTTAAAAAAACAGGTTGAAATCGCGGAGCTTTTGTGTTAAAATATCACTTGGAAAAAAAGATGGAAAGGTGGCGTTCAAATTGCCGTATTGGCTTATACCTCTGATAATACTTTTGGCACTTTTGGTTATTGGGCTTTTGATTGTGTGTATCTGTTTTTTTAAGATCTTTTATTCTGTGAGAAAACAACCGAAGCACCCCGAGGAGTTTCCAATCCCCGAGGGGCGGATATATGAGCCTCACCGTGAGCAAATGATACAGTGGATGAAGGAGATCCGTGCTATGGATCATACCGACGTATCCGTTAAGTCCTTTGACGGTCTTACGCTTCGCGGACAGTATTTTGAATACGAAAATGGAGCGCCAATTGAAATACTGTTTCACGGATATAGGGGGACAGCCGAGCGCGATCTTTGCGGCGGAGTATACAGATGCTTCCGTCTTGGACACAGCGCGCTTATCGTTGACCACCGCGGTAGCGGCAACAGCGAGGGAAGGGTGATAACCTTCGGTGCAAAGGAAAGCCGCGACTGTATGACGTGGATAGATTTCGTTGTGGGCAATATAGACAAGAACGCAAAAATTATAATTACGGGCATATCTATGGGCGCGGCTACCGTTATGGTGACGGCTTCAAAGGAGCTGCCTCCCAATGTGGTGGGCGTGCTTGCGGATTGCGGTTATACGTCCACGCGTGATATCATCAAAAAGGTGATGCGCGATATGAGGCTGCCACCGAACATTCTGTATCCCTTCGCCAGACTTGGCGCGATACTGTTCGGAGGATTTGATCCCGACGCCGATTCTCCCGTCGAATCTATGAAAAAATGCAGTATTCCCGTTATCTTTTTTCACGGTGACGTTGACGATTACGTTCCTTGCAGTATGAGCGAGGAAAATTACGCCGCGTGCGCCTCCGAGCATAAGCGGCTGGTGGTTATTTCGGGCGCAGGTCACGGACTGTGCTTTCCTATTGATAAAACAACTTATTTCGCGGAGCTTGAGGACTTTTTTGCTCCGTTTGCTTGAGCTGCAATCAAAAAAAAGAGCCCTTGGGGAAGTTCCCAAGGGCTCTTTTGCGTCGGTGATTATTCGGCTTCAATCACGGTAGTTCCGTAATCATAGAAGGTGAACGCGACCTCTATGACGAAGGTCTTTTGCTCGCCATCTTCCTCAAATTCTTGAGTCATTTCGCACATGATGTATGCGATATGCATATCCTCGTCAAACGCAACCAATGCATCGCGAGCGGTGATCGTTGCGTTGTAATCTTCAATAGTTACGTTATAGACAATCGGTTCGCCGGCAGCATAGCATCCCAGCTCCTCGTCGTAGGTGAAGTCGTCAAAATTCTCAACGATAGCAAGGGTGGTATCAATGTACCACGTTCTTACCGAGGATACCATTTCAGCGTCGGTGCTGACCTCGGAGTAATCCTCACCCTCTTGTATTTTTACCGTGTTTCCGTCCAGCCAAAAGGTGGTGAGATTGATATCCGTGTTGGAGTCATTTCCGGAAAGGAACAGGGCGGAGCTTGTCATTGTGACGTTATTAAAATTGGAGATCTGGATTGCTGCGTTCCACTGCTCGGGGTTGAGGCTGACGCCAAGGCTTACCTCCTCATCTCCGCCGTCGCTGCTGCCGCCGAAGTCGGTTGCTGCCTGTTCCTCCTCAGTGATAACGGTCTTGCCGTAATCCGAGAAGGTCCACATAGCGTCGCAGGTGTAGGAATTCAATTCCTCCTCGCCGATATACGTGGTTTCGGTCAGAGTGCAAGCGAAGTATTCAAGGTTGCCTTCGATAGAGAATTTAACCTTTCCGTCATTCATTGATTCGTGTGCGGACCAACCTTCCTCACTGCCTTCAACGGTAGCCGTTACTTCGTTGGGCGCTTTGAACACGCCTTCCTCGGGGTCGAATACGAAGTTATCCTTTTCAGCAAGCAGGGAAAGGAATACTATAAGGAACATTTCTCTTTGCTCGGCGCCTTCCTCGTCCGTAAAGCAAATAGCCTGGGAGAATTCCTCGCCGAACATGGTCATGGTCACTTTTCTGTAAACCATGTCGTCTGCGATCTTAACGATATGAGCCTGGGATTCGCCATCCATAGTCAGGGTATAGTGGATGGTAACGTTATCGAACTTCTGGTCGGCAATAGCTGCCTGCCATTCCTCTTTGGTGATATCCGAAGGACCTTCGGTCTCGGTCTCGGTCTCGGTCTCGGTTTTCGTTTCCGATTCGGTGTCGGACTCGGTAGCGGACTCGGTTGTCGATTCGGAGCTTGCGGGGGTGGTCTGCTCGGTCTGCTGACCGGATTCGTCGCAGGAGGTCAGCGTTGCGGTGAACGCCACGAGCATGCAGATAGCAAGCGCGATAGATAAAAGCTTTTTCATGATTTTTCTCCTTTCAATAATGAGATCGATATAGAATTTCTTTGGTCGCCGTAATCATTGTAGCACAAAAACCACGGAAAATCAAGGGAAAAATGAAAATTAAAATTCAAGCGACTGGACACGCCAAGATTCGCTGGCGCTCGCTATTGTCCCAAGGTTGCCTTGTCGGCTGAGAGCCTCCACTTGCTTCGCAAGACGGCAACCTTGCCGCCTGCTTTTTCGATATGGCAAAAGAGAAGCATCACTGAACGGCGGACGGCTTCGGCGTGACCTGTTTTACACCAAGAAAAAACCGAGGCTATTGCCTCGGTTTTTTCTTGGTGCGAGAAACGGGACTTGAACCCGTACGGTGTAAACCACACGCCCCTCAAACGTGCGCGTCTGCCAGTTCCGCCACTCTCGCATATTCGTGTCGCTTGTCGCAACGTATGATATTATACACGATAAGGTTGAATTTGTCAAGAGGTTTTTGAAAAAAAGTTTTAAGAAAATATATTTTTTTTACAGCGTAAAGGGGATTGACAAAAACGCTTCCTCGGGTTATAATATTTACTGTATATATCAAGTTTTTTGGAGGATATTATGAAAAAGAACTTTTCAAGGCTTATACTTGCCGTAAGTGTTACGGCTTGCTCCTTTATGCTTTTTGCTGTCAATGCGTCTGCCGCATATATCGATCCCGCCGTAGTAACTACTGCTGCCAGCGCGATCGGTGGTATCGTAGTTGCTTGCGGTGCATTCCTTCTCATTTGGTGGCGCAAGGTCAAGCACAAGGTTTCCGACAAGCTGGGCATTGATGAAAATGCCAACAAAGAGGTTGAGGGTGACGTTGAGATCACCATCGATGAGGAAGCTCCTGCCGAGGAGGCTCCTGCAGCCGAAGCATCCGCCGAGACTGTTGAGGAAGCTCCCGCAGAGGAGGAAAAGGCAGAATAATCAAAAAGTGGCTGTCGCATTTGCGACAGCCACTTTTTGATTATGTATCAACCATTTCTTTATACACCGTGTTTTTCGGCACACCGCGGTCACGGGCGGCAGCTTTGATGGCGTCCATCTTGGAAAGTCCTTCGTTTATATAATGCTCAACGTGCTGCTGTATGCTCATTTCGATCCAGAAATCCTCAGCACTCGCGTTTCCCGTCGCTCCCTCAAGCACGAGTACGTACTCGCCGCGCGGACTATGCTCCTTGTAATACTCCACCGCCTCGGCAAGCGTCAGGCGCAGTACCTCCTCGTTGAGCTTGGTCAGCTCACGGCAAAGTGCGATACGCCGCTCACCGCCAAAGGCTTTTAGAAAATCGTCAAGAGTGGCGCACAGCTTGTGTGGTGCTTCGTGAAATATCATTGTGCGTCTTTCGTTTTTTAGCTCGTCGAGATGTCGGCGGCGGTCTGTTTTATTAACGGACAAAAAGCCTTCAAAGGTGAATCTGCCCGTGGGAAGTCCCGACAGCGTCAGTGCGGTAATTCCCGCACAGCAACCGGGTATGGACGTGACGGCAATACCGCGCTCGGCGCACAGAGCCACGAGGTCCTCGCCTGGATCGGATATTGCGGGAGTACCTGCGTCGGTGATAAGCGCACAGCTCTCGCCGCTCTCCAGCCTATCGGCGATCTGACATCCTCGCTCGCGCTTGTTATGCTCAAAGTAGGACACAAGCGGCTTGGATATTCCAAAATATTGAAGCAGGTGAAGGGAATTCCGCGTGTCCTCCGCGGCGATAAAATCCACCTCGGACAGCACCTTGATCGCTCGCGCGGACATATCTGCAAGGTTGCCGATAGGGGTTGCTACAAGGTACAGCGTTTTTCCGACCACCTTGTTTTTTTCTTGCACATCGCCCATGTCGGCGACGTTTTTGTTTTTGACCGAGCTCATTTTTTCTCCTGTAAATTGAATTTGCACCCACGCGCTCCGTCCTGCATAATCTGTCGTGAGAGATACGGAGGAGGGAAGACATGGCAATAAAGATATACATAGACCAGGGGCATAACCCACAGAATCCCAACGCGGGGGCGGAGGGAAACGGTCTGCGCGAGCAGGACATAGTTTATCGGATAGGGATAGAGCTTGCACAGCTTTTGCGCAGAAGCGGAAACTACGACGTGCGCCTATCGCGTCCGACAGCCGACGTTGTGCTTGGAACGTCCAATTCCACAAGCCTTCGCCGCCGCGTGGACGACGCAAATTCGTGGGGCGCGGATTATTTTATCAGTCTGCACACCAACGCCTCTGATAATCCAAATGCGTCGGGAACGGAGGCATTTGCCTACGCGCGCGGCACTCCCGCATTCGAGCTGGGGGAGGATATCGTTGAGGAAATAAGCGACGTAACAGGGCTTGCAGACCGCGGAATGAAGGTGCGGCCGAGTCTTTACGTGCTGAAAAGGACGGCTATGCCTGCGGTGTTGGTAGAGCTTGGCTTTATAACCAGCCCTACCGACAGCGCGCTTATGAACAACTCCCCCGAGCTTTTTGCCGAGGGCGTATACCGCGGAATTGTGGAATACACGGGGCTTGCATGATCAAAGCTCTATTTCCCCGCGCACCATTTGCTTAAGAGTGTCCTCGTCGATGATTTTGACGCCGAGGCTCTGCGCCTTCGTCAGCTTTGAGCCTGCCGCCTCACCCGCAACGACAAAGTGTGTTTTCTTTGACACGGAAGAAGAAACCTTTCCACCCTCCGCTACTATTATGGCTGAAGCCTCGTCTCGGCTCATGGTGGGAAGTGTACCCGTAAGCACGAAGGTGAGTCCCGCAAAACGGTCGCCCGTGGGCGCGGCTATGGCTTCGGCCAGCACGCCCGCGTCACGGAGTCGCTGACACAGCTCGCGATTTTGCGCGTGAGAAAAATAATTCACAACGCACGCCGCCGTTATCTCGCCGAAATCGGGAATGGTGCAAAGCTCGTCGAGCGTAGCGTCCATACAAGCGTCAAGAGTACGGTATTTCGCCGCCAGAGCAGCTGCCGCAACCGCGCCAATATTGCGGATGCCGAGTGCAAACAGGAGTCGCTCAAGTCCTGCGCTCTTGGATTTTTCGATTGCCGATATAAGGTTTGAAGCGGATTTCTCACCCATTCTGTCAAGGGCGGCTATCTCCTCCTCACGCAAGGAATAAAGATCGGCGGCGCTTGATATAAGTCCTGCACCGATAAGCGTCTCTACTATCTGCGGACCGAGTCCGTCGATATCCATGGCATCCTTGGAGGCAAAATGCTCGATACCGCGTGAGAGCTGTGCGGGGCAGGCGGCGTTTGTGCAACGCACAGCCGCCTCGCCTTCCTCGCGGAAAATGGGCTCACCGCAGGAGGGGCAGGTGGACGGCATATTGAACACGCGCTCACTGCCGTCGCGCATATTGGGATGAGCGCAAACAACCTCGGGGATAATGTCACCTGCCTTTTGCAGAGTGACCCTGTCGCCGATATGAATATCGCGCTCGCGGATAAAGTCGAGATTATGAAGCGTGGCTCTTGAAACCGTCGTACCCGCAAGCCGGACAGGCTCAAGGATAGCCGTGGGAGTCAGCACGCCGGTACGTCCGACGGCGATAGATACGTCAACAAGACGGGTTATTTTTTGCTCGGGAGGGTATTTGTAGGCGACTGCCCACTTGGGAGTTCCCGTGCCCTCGCCGAGAATCTTGCGCTCGGACAGTGAATCTATCTTTATCACCGCGCCGTCAATGTCGTATTCAAGGCTGTCGCGCATTTCGCCCAAGGCTTGAATATGAGCGATTATTGCCTCGGGATCGGACGAGCGCAGACGGTGCTGTACTACCTTAAATCCGAGTGAATTCAAAAAATCAAGAATGTCGGTATGAGAGGAAAGCTCTCCAAGCTCACCCTCCTGATGATTGAATATGAATATTGAAAGTCCGCGGGATGCGGTTACCTGCGGGTCAAGCTGGCGAAGCGAGCCTGCCGCCGCATTTCGCGGATTGGCAAGCAGATTTTCGCCCGCTGCCTCTCGCTTTGCGTTGATGCGCTCAAATACCGCGCGGGGCATATAGATCTCGCCGCGCACTGTGATGTCCAGCGGCTTGGTGAGGATGAGCGGAATGTCAAACACTGTTTTAAGGTTTTGCGTTACGTTCTCGCCCACGTTGCCGTCGCCGCGCGTAGCACCAACGGTGAAAACGCCGCCCTCGTATTTGAGGGACACCGAAAGTCCGTCGATCTTGGGCTCTACCGAATAAACAGCATCGGGGATCGTGCGTCCAACAGTATCAAAAAATGCGCGTAGCTCGTCAAAGGAGAACACGTCGGTCAGCGAGTCCATCCTAACTGTGTGAGTTACTTTTTCAAATTTATCAAGGGCTTTTCCTCCAACGCGGTGAGTAGGGGAGGATGGAATATCCAATTCGGGATGATCACGCTCAATAGCCACAAGCTCGTAAAACATCCTGTCGTATTCGTGGTCGGATATCACGGGCGCGTCGTCCACGTAGTACAGCTTGGAGTGATATTCAAGCTGCTTCCGCAGCTCCTCGGCTCTCGTCTTGATATCTGCAAAATTTTTGTCCATCTTCAAAAATTTCCTTTCCGTTGCGCATATATACTTATTATATCCCCGTTTGCGCAAAAAGTCAATAAGCAACTTTTTAGTTAGTCATATTTTTAAACCTATATTTGGTTATTTTTCACAAAAATAATTTTTATTCGATAAATATACTTTACAAATTGATAATGATGTGGTAAAATAAATATGCGGGGAGGCAGTATCCCTCCGCCGCACATTGGCGATACACTCAAACGAAGGAGGAAAAAGTATGAAGATCAACATTATCGGCAGACAGATGAACGTGTACGAGGACACCAAGAAGCTTATTTACACGAAGCTTGAAAAGCTGGATAAGTACTTCAAGTCCGAGGCGGAGGCTCAGGTCACGCTCAGCCGAAAGAGAAACACCTCCACATTGGAGCTTACCGTCAACAACGACGGTACGATTTTCCGTTGCGAGATCGGAGCGGATAGCTTCAGAGAGGCACTTGACAGGTCAATTGATACAATGGAACGCCAGATTCGCAAGAATAAAACAAAGCTTGCACGCAAGCTGCGTGAGGGGGCGTTTGACGATATAGGAGCGTACGACGGATATTATTTTGAGGAGGATATGGAGGAGGACGAGGATATCATCATCCGCACCAAGAAATTTGAATTCCGTCCCATGTCACCCGAGGAAGCGGTTATGCAGATGAATCTGCTTGACCACGAGTTCTACGTTTTCAACGATATAGCGTCGGGAGATACCTGCGTGGTATACAGACGGCACGACGGCACGTACGGACTTATCGAGCCTGAAAAATAATAGCTTTGAGGTCGGCTGATATCAGCCGACCTCTTGACATCATGGCAAAAAGGAGTTATAATAAAGTATACTTAAAGACGAGGATAGCGTATGCAGACGAACAGAAAAAGAGAAACGGCAAAAATTCTTATTGCTTGCGGCGGGAAAACGGGGACTTGCATGAAGGCAGCACAACTGCTTGCGACAAGGCTTACCCGCTTTGACGTTACGCTGAAGGATATGAGGTACGAGGGAGTTCCGTCAAGAGCGGAGCTGAGAGTATACGACGCCGTTATTGTCGGAGGCTCGGTGCGAATGGGCTCGCTTGATAATCTGGCGCTTGAGGCGTTCTGTACTGCACAGGAGGCGAAGGACGACGGCGCTTGCCCCGACGTTCTGCTTGGCGGATTTATCTGCTGCGGTCATCCCGAAAGAATGAGAGAATACGTAGCGAAAATACCGCGCGCTATAATGAACGGAGAGCTTTCTGTCAACTGCTTTGGAGGAGAGCTTAGCCTTGAGCGCACTCGCGGGCTTGAAAAAATATTTGTGCGTATGATGAGAAATAAGATTCTGTACGGCGGCGAGAACGGCGACGGTGAAGTGGGAGTGGCGTTGCCCACATTGAACGAATCGGATATCGGGCAGTTCGCGGTGAAGCTGGCAGACGTGATAAACGCCGGCGCGTAAAGGTTTTATAATATCATATCCCCCGACGGCGCGTCGGGGGATTTCCGTTTTAAATGTGTTATGTTACTTTTCGCTTCTCTGAAAAGCAACCAAAAGGAGACCAAAGGGAGGGAGGATGAGTCGTGATTTCAATTTTGTAAATTGAAATTGCACCCCTCCATTCCTCCCTCCCTTTGGAATCCCTCCCGCTTTGAGGCTTGGTTATCACGCAGAGAGCCATCTTGAAAACGCTCTTACAAATTATACCGAAAGGTCGCAAATTGGAGATCGGACACGACTGATGTGGTTGGTGATTTGTTAGTGGAGCAACGCTGAAAGAGAGATGAAACAGGATGCTACGCACACCAACTCGGCAACAGGTTTTCAATCTATTCCTTAAATCTATCGGCAGAGGTGTTATCCTCTGCCGATCTTGGTATAAACTTTATTCCAATAGTGTCTATCGCTTTATCAAATCCTTGACAAGCGCAGAAATAGTTTCAAGCTGTTGGTCGTTGAGCTTTTTCATGTCCTTTATGATCGCGTTAAGCTTAGACGGATTTGTGGATTCAATATCAAAAAATTCACTCGGAGTCACCCCAAGGTACTCGCAGATAAAGAAAATGCCGTCCAATGATGGCTTGAATTTTCCTGCTTCTATACTGTTGATATAACCCGGGTTTTGACCTATTGATAAGCTCATATCCCGCGCAGAAACACCTTTTTTCTCGCGCAACCGTGCAAGTCTTATCGCAAAATCCTTATCGTCCACTTTCATCACCTCACAACCTATATGTATTATTCTACCGCATAACATTCGAAAAATATCGCTTTAGAAACATAAAATATATTGAAATATCGTTTTAAAAGTGATATAATGGAGAAAATGCAGGAAATACGCCTATGGAAATAATATTGCACAGTAGAGGAGAGAAAATGAACGTTTATAAAGTTACGTTATTCGGGCATCGGGAATTGTACGAGCACAGAAAAATCGAAGAAAAGCTTACAGCAATATTTTTGGATTTATTGCGAGAGCGCCAATATGTAGAGATTTATATAGGACGTAACGGGGAATTTGATATTTTCGCAGCTTCGGTACTCAAGCGGATCAGAAAAAGAGTGGGGGATTCTAACTACGGAATAAATCTTGTTTTGCCGTATACAAATAAGGACATAGAGTATTACGAGCAGTATTATGACAGTGTAATGATATATGAATGTATTGGCAAAATACACCCAAAAGGAGCGATTACAAAACGCAACAGATGGATGGTTGAACAATGTGATCTTTTTATTTGTTACGTGGAGCATAAAGGAGGAGGCGCATACACTGCGCTGCAATATGCCGAGAAATTAGGAAAAAAGATAATTAACATAGCGACAGACGAATATTAGTGATAGACAAAAACGGCTGACTCAAAATGAGTCAGCCGTTTTTGTTTTATGATCAGTAACAAATACTCTTGGAAATTTCGTAAAGCTCGCGGATGTTTTCTGCGCGACGGGTGCAACGCAGCTTCATTTCCTCGACCTGTGCCGCAGTAAAGGGCTCAAGGTCGCCATCCTTCAGCTTGTTCTTATACATTCTGTCAAGCACAAGAGCAAAATTGATATCCGTGTGTGTTACTCTGTTGTCGCGCAGACACATAACGAGATTGCTCTTTCCCTCAAGTAAGAGGGAAACCGCGCCAACGCCCATCTGGGACGCTACCAAACGGTCGCGGAGAGTGGGAATTCCGCCTCTTACGATATGACCGAGGCGATTGAATCGGGAATCAACTCCCGTTTCGCTTGAAATCAGCTTTGTAAGATGCTCGGCAACGTTTTCCTCGCCTTCCTTTGCCATCTTTTCACAGCAAACGGCTATCATACCTCTCTTGCCCTTGGCACGAGCGTCACGGATCTTGTTAAGACCGTATTCGTAGTCGTAAGGTATTTCGGGGATAGCGATGGTTACAGCACCCGCCGCAATTCCTGCGTACAGCGCAAGATATCCGCATCCGTTACCCATAACCTCGGTAACGATACATCTGGCGTGTGATTCTGCGGTGTCGCGCAGATAGTCGAACATAGACAGGCAGGTATTGAGTGCCGTGTCAAAGCCGATTGTGTGGTCGGTTGCGGTAATGTCGTTGTCAATAGTTGCGGGGATACCGATAGAAGGAATACCGTGATTGGTAAGGTCGGTAGCGCCGCGGAAGGTACCGTCGCCGCCGATAGCTATGATAGCGTCAATATTATGCTCGTGGCAAGCTTTAAGCGCGAGGTCCATGCCTTCTTTAGTCTTGAACTCGGGGCAACGGCTGGAATACAGCATGGTGCCGCCAAGAGTGATAGTCTTTGATACGCTTCCTGATTTCAGGGGGCGCAGATATTTTTCGGCAATTACGTCCTTGTCCGTTTCGGTAGCCGCGCCGAGCAAGCCCGCGTAACCGCCGATAACTCCGACGACCTCAATGCCCTGACTGAGCGCGTGTCTTGTCACCGCGCGGATAGCCGCGTTCATGCCGGGAGCGTCGCCGCCCGACGTAAGAATACCTATTTTTTTAAACTTTGCCATATATTTTTCCTCCGTATCGCGTAAAGCCCGCGGGCTGTATGCATATTCAGGCGGACAAGCGTCGAATTTTGTTGTCCGTGAAACTACATTATACTATTATATTCCCATAAAGTCAAGGGTTTTTGCCATATCAAATCAAAAAAATCAAATTTTTTTGCCCACGGCGCAAAGATACTCCTCGTGCGTCAAAAGCAGGCGGAGAGCTTCAAGCAGCGCCTTCGCCGACATGCCCGACGGCAGTCCGAGCGACGCGCACAGCTCATCGCGCATACCTTGACTGTTATCTCTGCCCGCAAGACCGTGCTCGTACAGCTCAGCCAAGGTCAGCGGATTTTCGGAGCGTGAGGACGTAGCACCGATATTTTCGACCGTGTAGGGTAAAAGCAGTTGATAGAGAAGGGAATCGTCCATGCCCTCAACTCCGAGAAGCCCCGCCGCCGAGGGTGTGCTCTTGCGCTTTTCCTTGCCTTGTATCTGCGGGATATATAGCTGTACCACGCGGTCGCGCGGCAGCATACCCGTCAGATGGGAGCGGATTATCTTTCCGCCGCCGTCGCTGTCGCAGAGCAAGATAACGGGTGATTTTTCGCATATTTTGCGGAGGAGCTGTTGCTTTTCCGCCTTCTTGAATATACCGAAGCCGTCGGTAACGATTATTTGCGTATCAATGATGTTTGAAAGTCTTATCTTGTCGTATTTTCCTTCAACAATAACAGGATAAGCCAGCTTCAGCTTGCCGTTGTTCATAATTATTTTACGAACAGGAAGTACGCGATAACCAGCGCGCCGAGGATTATTCTGTATACTCCGAAGGATGCAAAGCTGTGGCGCTTTACGAAATCCATAAGGAACTTTATAGCCGCCATGGATACCGTGAAGGATACCACCGATGCAACCGCAAGAATTATCCACGCCTCAAAGGGAACGGAAACGGAGGACTCGGCAACGTATTTTACAAAGCCAAGAGCCTTTATACCCGATGCGCCAACCATGGCGGGTATCGCCATAAAGAAGGAAAATTCAGCTGCCGCGGTGCGGGAAAGTCCCAAAAACATTGAGCCGAGAATGGTAGAGCCGGAGCGGGACGTGCCCGGCACTATGGAAAGCGCCTGAAACGCGCCGACGGCGAATGCCTTTTTACAGCTTATATCCTCAACTGCAACAACGGAGGGCTGTACGTTCCGATTTGCGTTGAATTTTTCAATAACGATAAAGGCAATTCCGTACACGATGAGTGCCGCCGCCACGACATAGGCGTTGTAAAGCCAGCCGTTGATATCCTTGCCGCTTGCAATTTCAAGCACCTTATCAAACAGTATACCCACCACTGCTGCAGGAATACTTGCTATCACGACTCGAAGCCACAACCGCCACGTACGGCTCTTTTGCTCGGGAGTTTTGCTTTTCCCAAAGGGACAAAGCTTGCCCCAAAACAGGAAAATTACCGCAAGAATAGCTCCGAGCTGAATGACCACCTCAAACATTTCGGAAAATTCCGCCATAAGCTCGGCGTTATCCGTAAAGGTGAAGGGCAGCCATTCGCCAAGCAGTATCAGATGTCCCGTAGAGCTGACGGGCAGCCACTCGGTGATGCCCTCGATTATTCCGTACAGGATAGCCTTGAGTATCTCAAAAAATAACATTTGCTTACTCCTTTAAAATTTTCGCACTAATCCGCGCAAGAACCGAGGCGCAGTATGTCGCCCGGGCGGACCTCAAAGGGGACTCGGCACCAGAAAATCATCTCGGGATGCGGTATGCTTACCTTGATGTGTCCCTCGGCGTCGTAAAGCTCACCGACGGTGAAGGGAATTCCACGCCTGCCGGGGGATATCACCTCTGCCTTGTCGTGTACGCTGATCTTGTTTTTTTCACGGAAGCGGTAAAGCCTTCCGTCCGCGGTTTCCATCTCCACGCCCATTGAGCGTATCGCCCGCGCTTCCTCCTCATCATATTCAAGAGCCGTTGCAAAATATGACTTTTCCTTCATATAGTGACCGCCTTGAACAAGCTGAGGATTTACCATGGGATCGTCAAGATAAAAGCCGGTAGCATATTCGCGGTGGGAAACGCTGTCAAGCTCGCGGAGCAGTGCGGGGTCGGTCGTGTAATTTTCGGGATCGCGCATGTACGCATCCATAGCCATGCGGTAGCAGTTTGTTACCACCGCGGTGTAATATGCGCTTTTCATGCGTCCCTCGATTTTGAAGGAATCAATCCCACTGTTCATAAGCTCGGGAATATGCTCTATCATGCACATATCCCTTGACGACATAAAGAACGTTCCAAGCTCAGTCTGCTCGATCGGGATAGGGAAGTCGGGGCGCTTTTCCTCATACAGCTCGTACAGCTTGTAGTTCCAACGGCAGGGCTGTGAGCAGGTGCCGCGATTGCCGTCGCGTCCGTTCATCATGTTAGCAAGCAGACAGCGTCCGCTGTAAGACACGCACATCGAGCCGTGGATAAACGCCTCCAGCTCAACATCGGGGGGCAGTGCCGCCTTTATCTGCTTTATCTCGGAAAAACGAAGCTCGCGCGCAAGCACGAGTCGCTTGGCGCCCATATCCGCGTAAGCCTTTGCCGCCGCAGGGCTTATGATGCTTGCCTGCGTGGATATATGTATCTCCATATCGGGCAAGCGTTCTTTAATAGTTGCCATAACTCCGAGATCGGCTACTATCATAGCGTCGATGCCTGCGCCCTTGAGACTGTCTAAAAACTCAATGAGGGCAGGGTATTCGTGAGTGCGGGGCATGGTGTTTACGGTAAGATACAGCTTTTTTTTGAGGGCGTGAGTGTATTTTACCGCCTCCCATATTTCCTCAACGGTGAAATTGTCCGCCGCCGAGCGCATACCGAATGCCTGTCCCGCAAGATACACGGCGTCCGCTCCGTAAAGCAGAGCCGCCTTCATTTTTTCAAAATTCCCCGCAGGGGATAGAAGTTCGGGCATTTATACGTTGTCCTTTCCGACTGATAATTGATTTTTAACCATATCTATATTATTATACAATAGGGAAGCGGTTTTGTCAATGTTTTTTATCCCGTACGGGCGTCGGAGGAGAAAATGTGTTAACACAATGTGACTTTTTTGGGTTGCGGGTAAAAAATCCGTTAATCCTCTTGACAAAAAGGCGAGAAAGGTATATAATGTAAAGTGCGTATTTCCGTTGTTTTGCAGCAGCGGAATAAAAATGCTCAATAGAGCAAAATAATTTCAAAAGGAGAATTCAAATGAAAGGTATCGCAAGTTTGACAAAGGTGCTTTGCCTGCTTCTTGCAATCGCAATGCTTGTGCCTGCACTGGTAGCGTGTGATAACGGCGACGGAAACGAAACCACCGACAATACGTCAACCACCGGCACTGAAAGCACTACGGATGCGGCGACCACCGTTGATCCTGACGAGATGCACGATCTGCCTGCCGATCTTAACTACGGCGGTGCAGAAGTCACCATGCTTACCGCTTGGGTCGACATGCACGAGGATGAGTTTTATCTTGAGGATGACTATGCACCCACGGGAGAGCTTGTTCCCGACGCTGTTTACCACCGTAACTACGCGGTTGAAAAGCAGCTTAACATTGATCTCGTTACTCTTACGAGAGATAGAAACGAGTATCTTAACAGTACTCACATGACCGACCATCAGTCCGGTCTTGGCGAGTATCAGATCATTGCAGACAGTACCACGAACAAGGGTGTCATGATAATTGACGGATATTATCACGATCTTGGCAACTTTGAGTATCTTGATCTCAGTAAGAAGTACTGGTCACAGGGCTTTGGTGAGGTCGTTACCTTCGGAGAGGAGAACAAGCAGTATCTGGCAACCGGTGCTATTGCGGTTTCTCTTTACAGAATGATGTTCGCTACAATCTATAACCAGAAGGATCTTAATACCTACGGTCTTGAGGATCCTTATCAGAAGGTTATGGACGGTGAGTGGACGCTTGATGCTCAGAAGGCTATGATCGCCAATACCTTCGCCGAGAGGGACAATGATGGCAAGCCCAGTGATGGCGACTACTACGGTCTGCTCACGGGTGTCTCCACCTGCATGGACCCATATCTTGTATCATCCAAGGTTGAGCTTATCAAGAAGGATAAGGATGACTATACGTGGTATTACGATACCGACGAGCTTCCTTACCTCGTAGACGTTGCTGAAAAGGTACAGGCACTTACCAGCGACGACAATACTTATTGCTTCGAGAAAGAAGCGGACCATCCCGCGAAAAACGATATCATCCTCAAGTTTGCAGAGCGCGAGGGCATGATGGCTACATTCCTGTTCTATGCGCTTGAGAAGAGTATCGGAGAGATCAACTTTGATTACGGTATTGCTCCCATTCCGAAGTACTCTACCGACCAGGATGAATATTATACCTACGTTCAGGACATGGCTACCAGCGTTGGCGTAAGCTCCGTTGTAAATGATGAGAAGGCTATGGAGAGAATCGGCGCAACGCTTGAGGCGCTCGGCTACTACAGCTCTATCTACATTGAGGAAGCGTACTTCAAGAAGTCCATGAGCCTTAAGTTCCTCAAGGACCCCAGAAGCCAGGATATTATCAATCTGCTCTACGATTCCGTTGCTATCGATTTCTGCGGAATGATGTCCTCTGCTATTGAGAGCTTCAAGCTCCGCGACCAGCTTCGTCCTGTCCTCGGCTCTGTTTCTCAGGAAACCGTTGTAACCCTTCTTAACAAGAACCAAACGGCACTCAACAGAAATCTGAAGACCATCAATAGAAAGGCTGCGAAGCTTCCGTAATATATATGGAACGTAAAATGGCACACCCGACTCCAAATGGAGTCGGGTGTTGTCTTTAAAATTCCTTAACGTAGCGTATAGCGAGTGCCATCCAGCCCTCACAAGTGGTATTGATAAAGCCCGGATTGTTTGCCCAGGTTTCCTTGTTGCACAGGCTGAGCCCGTGATTTCCGTGCGGGTAGATGTGACATTCGAAGCGAACCTTTGCGCGTGTCAGAGCCTCGACGTACAGAAGAGTGTTTTGTATCGGCACGCAACTGTCGTCAAAGGTGTGCCACAAAAATGCGGGAGCGGTGTCCGCATCCACGTGTAGCTCAAGAGAGTATGCGTTTATCTCCTCTTCCGTAGGATTGCTCTTGCCACACAAATTGTTTATAGAGCCGCGATGGGTGTATTCGCCTGCAGTGATAACGGGATAGCAGGGAAGGGTGGCAGTGGGACGGTTGACGCCGTAAACGTAGTAGTCGCCAAGCTCCACTTTCAATCTGTCGTTGAGCAAGGGGAGCTTCCACAGAGTGCCCGCAGATGCCGCAAGATGGCCGCCCGCAGAAAAGCCCGTGATGAATACGTAATTTGCGTCAATATTGTATATTTCGGCGTTGAGTCTGACGTGAGCGATAGCAAGCGCCGCCTCGGTTAGGGGAGTGAAGTCCCTTGCTTTGTCACCAATGGAGTAGCGAAGCACAAAGCTGTTGAGTCCCGCCGCAAAGTATTGAAGGGCAATAGGCTCAGCCTCGCGGTCGGACAGAAAGCCGTATCCGCCGCCGGGGCACACGATAATTGCGCGGCGAGGGGGCATGGGCATCTCGGGGGACGTATCGTGAATGTATGACGTGAGCGTCGCGTTTGAAAAGCCTTTTGAAAATGTAAACGTCTGTGTCTGCATAAAAATTCCTTTCCTTTGCTGAGAATGAGATAAAGTTGTTAATACATTTTAGCATATAATTGCCGTTTTTGCAATAGATATGCGAATATTTTTGGAGGAAAAAGAATTTATAAAATTTGTAAAAAGTATTGACAAGCTGACAATAATATGATATAATACTTTGGTGCTTGCAGGGGTGGAAAAACGTTTCAGGCTTTGCGGTGCAAGTAAATGACCCATTAGCTCAGATGGCAGAGCACATGACTTTTAATCATGGTGTCCGGAGTTCGACTCTCCGATGGGTCACCAGAAGTCCTCGAAGCCTAAAAGCTCCGAGGACTTGACTTTTTAATATGTCGGGGCGTGGCGCAGTTGATAGCGCGGGTGGTTTGGGAGCATGCAGGCAGCAGGGACGCCCCCGCGGGCAAAAACGCGCTCCGTGCGAAAAGCAAAGCCACGAAAAGCCTTGCAATCATTGAGAAAACGCCCTTGTAAACATTGACTTTTTCGGATATTACCCTTTTCAAAAAAACACCGACAAAATGTTTTGACCACAGATTTGACCACTTACGGAAAATGACCTAAAAATCGAATATTTTTCACACTTCGGGGTGTGGCGCAGTTGGTAGCGCGCGACG
>SVQX01000018.1 GCA_015065065.1 Oscillospiraceae bacterium | reverse complement strand
GGAGAATGGCGAGCATAAATACAAGCACTCCCATGCCGCCTATCCAGTGGGTAAAGCTGCGCCAGAACAAAATACCCTTGGGAAGCGGCTCGACGGCGCGAAGTATGCTTGCTCCCGTGGTGGTAAAGCCGGATGCAGTTTCAAAAAATGCATCAATATAGTTCGGGATCGCGCCGCTGAAAACGAAGGGAAGTGCGCCGAATGCGGACATAAGTATCCACGCTGATGCCACGCATATAAATCCGTCGCGGGCGTAGATCTGCGTATCCTTGGGCTTGAATATCACGCAGGGGAGTCCGATGACGGCAAGGATACCGACGGTTATGAGGAAGGGCAGGATGCTTTCTCCGTATATCACCGCTACCAGCATAGGAAGCGTAAGCAGTGCGCCCTCTATAAGAAGTATGACACCCAAAAGGTATCGTATCATTCGGTAATTCATTATCTAAAAATTTCCTTGATTCCTTTGATTTGTCCTTGCTCTGCAACGGTGATCACGGTGTCGCCAGCCAAAACCGAGTCGTTACCCGAGGGAATTATCACGCGGTTGTCGCGAACAATACAGGCGATAAGCACACCCGGGCGAAGCTTCAATTCCTTGAGGGGGATGTTAGTAAATCCAGATATGGCTTCCTTTATAACGAATTCAAGAGCCTCTACTTGCTCGTCCATCAGCTTGTGTATGGATTCTATTTCGTAGTCGCCCGCGTTAGCCATTGAGCGTGCGTAACGCAATATCTGCGTTTCGGTGGAGGATTTCGGGGAAACGATACTGCCGAGCCCCACGTTCTTGAAAAGCTCAACGTAGGATATGCGGGATATCAAGGTTACTATTTTTTGTGTGCTTTGGGATTTTGCGTACATGGAAACGATAGCGTTTTCCTCGTCGGAGTCAGACAGCGCAAGAAAAGCATCAGCCGAGCCGAGTCCCTCCTCAAGCAGCACCTCCTGCTTGGTGGTATCGTTGCATATGACAGAGCAGTCAAAATTCTCCGCCAGCTCACGGCAGCGTTGCTTACTGTTATCGATAACGGTGGAATGTATCTTAGCTCTTTTGAGCATGGATTGCAGATAATATGTTATCCTTCCCGCGCCGACGATAAGCACGTTTTTGATGGGACGCTTGTTGCCAACCGACTTAAATACCTTGGAAATTTCCTCGTCCGAAGCCGTAAAGCAGACGGTATCGCCTTCCTTGATAACGAAATTTCCCGAAGGAATGTACGCCTTTCCGTTGCGCTTGACGGCACATACGAGAAATTTCATATTCAGCTTTGTTCGAAGCTCAAAAAGGGAGGTGTCGCAAAGCGGGGAGTTGGACTCCACAACGAATTCCGCAAGCTCAACTCGTCCGCGGGCGAGAGTGTCCACCTTGTTGGCGGAGGGAAATCGGAGAATACGGGATATCTCCTTTGCCGCGGCAAGCTCGGGATTTATGGTGAGAGAAAGGTTCATTTCGTTTTTCATAAGCTGCATAAGCTCGGCGTATTCGGGATTACGCACGCGGGCTACCGTGTGCTTTGTACCCAGCTTTTTTGCCGCCGTACAGCATATAATATTGACCTCGTCCATAGAGGTAACTGCAATAAGCAGGTCAGCCTTTGACGCGCCCGCCTCGCGCAGAGTAGATACCTCTGCGCCGTTGCCCATAACTCCAACGACGTCGCATTTATTGGATAATTCCTTAAGGCAAGCCATATCCTTGTCGATAACGGTTATATCATGTCCCTCGGAAGTAAGCTCGGTGCATATAGCAGTACCGACGGTACCGCCGCCCACAATAAGAATATTCATAGGCACCCTCCTCGATATATTACATCAAACAATTATTATAGCACATATTTTTACATATTTCAAGCGAATTGTGTAAAATCGTGATTATACACAAAAATATAAACCTTCTATTGACAAGGGTAAATATTTGGTTTATAATATATATTGTTGAAATTTGTAGATTTCGGGGGATATTATGGTACAGAAAATAAAGATAGGCGAGAAGATACGCCTGCTTCGCAAAAAGAACGGAATGACGCAGGACGGACTTGCTCTGCGAGTTGGTGTAACACCTCAGGCGGTGTCTCGCTGGGAGTCGGGAATATGTTATCCCGATATGGATTCGCTTCCGCTGATAGCCGATGCATTCGGCGCGAGTATGGACGAGCTTTTGTGCTATGACGGCGCAAAAAACGAGCAGGCGGTAAAGGAATACGCCGAGCGCGCGGAGTGGTATCTTGACCGCGACCGTGCAGAGGAGGCGTTGGAGCTGTTGCGCTCTGCCTGCGCCGAGCTGCCATCGAGCTACGTGCTCCGACTTTCGTTAGCCAAGGTGCTGTCGCATATTTGTGCCGAGACCGAGGATGATGAAAAGGCGCGCGGAATGCTCTCTGAGGCTGTGTCGCTCTGCCGACATATACTGGAGGATTGCGCGGAGGACGGAGTGCGCGACGAAACCAAAAAGACCTTGTGCGGCATACTTTGCCGTCAGGTGGGCGACGATATAGAGGCGGAGGAGATCGCGGATCAGCTCCACGGTATGCACCTTTGCCGCGAGATAGTAAGAGCAACGGTGTTTACGGGAGATACGGCGCGGCTTCAGGCGCAGAAAAATCTTATTCTTTTCGCGGATAACATCTGGTGGCACGCCTATAACCTAACCTGCGTGCCGGATATTGCCATGAATAAGTACACCACCGACGAAAAGATAGATATTCTTCTGCGCGCCATGAAGGTTTACGAGATCGTGTTCAATGGAGATTATCTTTTCTACGCCGACAGACTTGCAAACTCCTACCGCCAGCTTGCTATGCTGTATCTTTCCAAGGGAAACAATCAAAAAGCCCTTGATTGCGTTGAAAAAATGGCTGATTTTGCTATTATTTGCGACAACCGTCCAAGCGAGGCGAGATATAAGAGCGTCCTGCTTCGCGAGGTGGAGTATAGGAAGTCTGAGGACACCGAGGCGAAGGGTATGTCCAAGTGCGCGCGCATCCTTCAAAGCCGTTTTGCCGCGCGTATATGGAGTCCCATAAGACAAAACGAGCGCTTCCGTGCCGCAGTTATGCGTATGGCAGAGTGTGCCGAGAATTTTGAGAGCGAGGACGGCGAGCAGTAAGCCGCCTACATAAAAATCACCCCCACAGCATAAATTGTCGTGTGAAAACGCTTGTGCTGAGGGGGTAAAATGTTTATTTGTGAGCTTGATCTTGAGGGCGGTGCCTTGCGCCTGCGGACGGAGGAAAAGCGGCGGGACGTGAAGCGAGACGGAATATGCGTCGCCCGTTGTACGGTGATTTTTCCGCAAGCAGAGGGGGAGGGAATATATGCTCCCGCCGCCGCGCGATTTTCGGATCTTTATTCGTCGGTGGCTGACGGCTTTATTAGCTTTTGTGTGGAGAATATAGGTAAACGCGCGTCGGAGGAGTTTTCCTTGTCCGACGCGCGTCAGCGATATAGATTTTTCCGTTATGAGTGTGTCTGTGAGTTCTCACCGACGGTGATCGATCACGACGGAGGTAAGCTTTTGCAGGCGGAAAGAGTATCCCGCCTTTGCCGTGGCGGCAAAGTGACGTGGGAGAGCCGCGATGTTTTCTTTTGGCGGCTTCCGTCACTGCTTGTGGCAAAGGATATCAAACACCCTTGACGCTGACTGTCGCAATTTTATAAAATCCGTTGTGATATATGTGATTTTTGAGTGCGAGAAGAATAGGAGTAGCGTTCTCGAAAAGTCCGACTGAAAGGTTATATTTACCCGCGGGAACGCCGCGCAGGTCAAGCCGCAGACTAACGCTTTGAGGTTGTGAGGGCATAAGAGAGCGGTTGTCAAAATCAGTATTGACAACGTACTCATCACCATCCTCGTCCGTCAGCTTGAATTTGAGAGCGTAGCTGTTGTACGCGGGTGCCCAGCCTCGGTTTTCCATCTCCAGCTCCACCTTGTTGTAGGCGGTGGCTGTCATAATTGACGGAACGGTGGCGGCGGTCAAAAAGTACCAATATCCCAAGCGGTTTGCACAGTATTCCGTGATATATTTGTACTTTTCGAGCCAAGGACGGGGATATCCGTGGAATCCGGCGTAGGTGGCGTGGGAGCGCCTCAGCGATTCCATAAGCGTAAGTCCGTCGCGGTTGTGTTGCGGACGCTTGAAGGTCAGATGATAATGCTCGTTTTCAATGCAGGTGGGAGCGGTCTTGTAAAGTCGGTCGAATGCCCACGCCGCACGCATAGAATCGTAACCGCCGTCCTCTGCATATCCGTCACAGCAGATAGAGTCGTCCTGAATGCCGATGCCTCGGGACTCAACGTATTCCAGCATATCCATTACCTCGTCGATACCGTGTCCGAAGCGCCCCGCAATGTGGTCGTCGTTGCACAGGATCGGCGTGTCGGGGAAATATTTACAGTGCAGATCAATGTGGTGCTTGACCACATCCAGCGGGTAGATATGTCCCGTACCGTTTGCAGTGTGCCCCTCACCCCAAGTGCCGATAGTGCCAACGTCGATACATTCAATTCGCTTGTCGCCGTTGTATCTTTTGGAAAATTCGATCATAAATTTTTCAAGATAGTGAAGGAAAATGGGATCGCCGTAATCAGGCTCGATCACCTTTCCTCCTCGGCAGGAGTAGCATCTTGCACCTTCTTCGAAAACGTATTTCGGAGTTGCAAACGGTATACTCGGGCTGGTTTCGAAGGTGCATACGCGCATTGAGAAGCGATAGCCGCGCTTGCCCCAAAGCTCCATAATATCCTCGAGAGGAGAAAAGTCGTAAACGCCCTTTTCCTTTTCAATATCACTCCAATCGAATCGGAGATAGAGGTGGTTGAGTCCGGGAAAATCGGACAGATCGTCGTCCATATCGTGTTCCTCGCGGTATTGAGGACGTCCAATGCCGTTATCGATATAATGCCAGAACCAGCCCTTGTGCGGATTTTTCAAAACCGTTTTGTCGTCGACTAAGTGGCGAAGATCTATATAATCGTGCTTTTTTGAGCGGTCGTCCGTCATTCCGCGCAGCGTTTGTGCCTCGTAGACGAAGGGGGAGTCCTGAAGGTTAGGAAAGGCTGTCATATCAACACCTCCATTAATTTTTACACACCAAGCTTTTACACCCCAAGCGCGTTCTTATACGCATCCAGCTTTCCGTCCGTCTCTGCCTTGGACTCGCCGCGAAGGAGGAAGTAATACTTTATCTTCGGCTCTGTGCCCGAGGGACGGACAACGATAACGTCGCCGTTATCAAGGGTAAAGGACAGTACGTTTGACGCGGGGAGATTTGTGGAGCTTATATTGTCCGTAGTCTTGTCGAGGATCTCTTGCTTTTTGTAGTCGGCAAAGACAGTTACAGCCTTGCCGTCGATAGTATCGGGGCAGGGGTTGCGGAGCGCATCCATCTTCTCTGCCATGAGGCGGGGACCGTCAATGCCCTCCATGTATATCTCAACATTGGACTCGGCAAAGTAGCCGTAACGCTCGTAAAGAGAGTCAAGCGCATCCGAAAGAGTCATATTCTTTGCTTTGTAGTATGCGGTCATCTCGCAGATGAGCATAGTAGCGACCACCGCGTCCTTGTCGCGGGCGTAGGTGCCCTTGAGGTAGCCGTAGCTTTCCTCAAAGCCGAGGATAAAGCTGCCGTAGCCCTTTGCCTCGTAGGACTTGATGACCTCGCCGATAAACTTAAAGCCGGTCAGCACGTTGTGCATCTTAACGCCGTGAGCCTCGCAAACCCGTGCGGCAAGCTCGGTCGTAACGATAGTCTTGACCGCATAGGGAGAGTCGGGCATATTTCCCGTTTCCTCATACGCCGTAAGGATATAATCGAGCAGCAAAGCGCCCATCTGGTTTCCCGTAATGGTAGCAAAGCCGCCGTCCTTGGTGCGTGTAACTACGCCAACGCGGTCAGCGTCGGGATCGGTGGCGATAACGAGATCGCTTCCAACCTCGTTGGCAATTTTTATGCCCATTTCAAACACCTCGCGGTATTCGGGATTGGGCTTTTCAACGGTGGGGAATGAGCCGTCTATCTTCATCTGCTCGGGTACGGTGTAAAGATTTTTAAGTCCCGTGCGGTAAAGCACCTCGGGAACGAGGCGGTAGCCCGTGCCGTGAAGGGGAGAGTAAACAATCTTGAGGTCGTCGGCAACCTTAGCCACAGCCTGGGGATTTACCGCCTGTGCGACTACGTTTGCAAGATATTTTTCGTCCATCTCACCACCGAGCATAGTGATCTTGCCCTCAGCCAGAGCGGTGTCGAAATCGCAAAGATAAACGTCGCGGAAAATATCAAGGCTGTTCATCGCCGCAGCCACAACGTCAGCGTGCTCGGGTGGAAGCTGTGCGCCGTCCTCCCAATAAGCCTTATATCCGTTGTACTGCTTGGGGTTGTGAGATGCGGTAATGTTTATTCCCGCAACGCAGCCAAGCTCGCGCAGAGCAAAGGAAAGCTCGGGGGTGGGGCGAAGATCGTCAAAGATGTAAACGGGAATATCAGCCGCTGCCAGCACGCGAGCCGCCGTCTTTGCAAAAAGCTCGGAGTTAATACGGCAGTCGTAAGCGATAACAACGCCGTCAGATGCACGGTTTTCCTTGATTATAAGATTAGCAAGTCCCTGAGTCGCGTAAGCCACGGTGTGAACGTTCATCGCGTTCATACCCGTTTTCATAGTGCCGCGAAGTCCCGCAGTACCGAAAGACAGATAAGAGGAAAAGCGAAGCTCTATCTCGTCCTTGTCGTCGGCAATAGCAAGCAGCTCGGCGCGCTCCTCGTCTGAAAGTCGGTCGGACTCACACCAGCGAAGGTAATTTTCCATGAATTTTTCCATAATATCCTCCAAATATGAAATAATTGTATTTTTGCCTAAGTAGAAAGCAATACTATTAACGATTGCTGATTGAATTATAGCATTTTTTTACTTTAAAGTCAATAAGAAGGGACAATAATTCAGACATTTTTCGACCGACGGCAAAAAAATTAACAGAAAAACTATTGACAACGGGGAAAAAGTCGAATATAATGAGTTTGAACAATACTAAACGGAGGTAAAACGAATGAAGGTTGTTGGTATTATCGTAGCTCTCGCCGCTGTTGCAGGCGCTGCTGTTGCGGCTATCAAGTTCGCTCCCGCTCTTAAGGCGAAGCTCGAAGCGAAGAAGGCTGAAAAGGAAGCTGATGATGCTTGCTGCGAGTGCGATTGCGAATGTGATTGCGAATGCGACGCTCCGGCGGAAGAAGAAGCTGCTGAATAAGTCAAGCTTGGCAGGGATGGCGTTGTACGCATCCCTGCCTTATCTTTACATGAAATTATACATCGGAGAAAACATATGCATATAACTGTTCTTGATGCCGCTACTCTTGGCGGTGACCTTGACCTTTCCGTGCTTGAGATGAACGGACGGCACCGGCTTACCGTGTGCGAGGGTACGTCGGCTGACGAGGTCGCCGAGCGCGTGCGCTCTGCCGACGTGGTGATACTCAATAAGATAAAGCTGGGAGAGCATAATCTTCCGCCCGTAGGAGAAGGTAGCACCAAGCTTATCTGCGTTACCGCCACGGGCTACGATAACATTGATCTTGACGCCTGCCGCCGTCGCGGAATAGGCGTATGCAACGTGGTCGGATATTCGTCCGACAGCGTGGCGCAGATGACGGTGGCTATCGTTTTAAATCTTGTAAATCATCTTGATGAATATACAAATTTCGTCCGCAGCGGCGAGTATTCCGCGAGCGGCTGTGCAAACCGACTTACCCCTGTTTTCCACGAGCTGAGAGGAAAGACGTGGGGCATTCTCGGCCTTGGCAGGATAGGCAAGCAGACCGCCCGCATAGCCGAGGCATTCGGCTGTCGGGTCATCGCCTGCAAGCGCACGCCCGACGAGAATTTCACTTGCGTGGATATGGAAACGCTGTTCCGAGAATCGGATATACTTACCGTCCACGTTCCGCTGTCGGATGCGACGCGCGGGATAGTGAACGGGGAGCTGCTGTCGCTGATGAAGCGCGACGCTGTGCTTGTGAATATGGCTCGCGGCGCGGTCACGGACGAGGCGGCAGTGGCGCGTGCAGTGCTTGGCGGACGTATCGGCGCATTCGGAGCTGACGTTTATAGCGTTGAACCGTTTGGAGTCGAGCATCCTTTTACAGCCTTGCTCGGACTTAAAAACGTCTGCCTGACACCTCACGCCTCGTGGGGGGCTTACGAGGCGAGAGAGCGCTGTATTCTTGAAATCGTGGAGAATATCAACGCCTTTGAGCGCGGAGATAGGCGCTGTCGAGTGGACCTTTGATGCTTTAGATAACCTGATAGCTCATGCCGAAGCTGGCGGCGTATTCTCTTGCGTAGGAGTTTGCAACGCACAGCACCGTGACGCCGTCACAGCCGTCGAAGGCGGCGTAGCCTATGGACGTCACCGAGGCGGGGATGCTTACGGACGAAAGGGAAGCACAGCCGTTGAAGGCAAACCAGCCGATGCTGACCACTGAGGGGGGGATTACCACCGCAGTCACATCAGAGCCTGCGAAGGCGTAATCGGCAATAGCAGTAACGCGATAACCGTTCAGAGTAGACGGGATCGCTACCGTGGTAGTACCGCCGAGGTATTCGTATATGGTGACGGTCCCGTCAACTATTCCGTAGCGGAAGGACATTTTTTCTCCCTCGTAGACGGGCGCGTTTTCCGGGGGCGTGTCGGTGTCCTCCGCGCCAAGATTTTCGGTAGGCGCATCCGTGTCTGCCGAGGGTTTGTCCGTTTTGTTGCTTGCCTGATTTTTCAGTGCTGCAAGCTGATCCTCAAGCTCCCGGAGCTTTTGGTCGTACTCGTATTCGGATATGTAGCGGTCTTGCTTTTCCTCAAGCAGCTTGGCTTCAAGTGCGGCAATCACCGCCTCGTAGTAGTCGTTGGCGTCGAGCTGATCTTGGACATCAGACGCCCCGGTGGTCGCCGCCTCCGTTTGCTGCACGGGCGGTGCGGATGTGGTAGTGGTGCTTTCCTTTGACTCATCACCCGACGAGCAGGACGGCAGTGCGAGCGCCAGCGCGCAGGCGAGGGCAACTAAGGTGATCCTTGCTTTTTGTTTTGACATTTTTATATCCTCCTTGTTTTTTGGGTACGGATAGGATAGCATACCGACAGTGGAAAAGACAAGGGGATTATGTCGCCGCGCGCGGGAATGAAAAAAATCTTTTCGACAGATAGTCCGCTCCTTTGCGGGAGAGGGGCTTTTTTGCTTAAATTTTAAATATATCTTGACAAATTTCGTGCGGGATGATATAATCCTAACATATAGTATTGCGGAAAATTTTGTCCCTTCGGGCGCGTCGCCGCACGGAGGGTATTTTTATACGGAGGACACCATGCCAATTACCGATTTTCTTGAAAGAAATTCAAGACTTTATCCCAATGACGTAAGTCTTGTGGAGATAAATCCCGCCAATCAGCCCGAAAAGAACGTGACCTGGAGGGAATATAACCTTATTGAGTCTGCAAGCAACGCAAAGTACCGCCGCGAGATGACGTGGCGCGAGTTTGACGTGCGCGCGAACAGATTTGCAAATCTGCTGCTCACGCGCGGTGTCAAGCGCGGCGACAAGGTGGCAATTTTGCTTATGAACTGCCTTGAATGGTTGCCTGTATATTTCGGTATTCTGAAGGCGGGCGCTATCGTCGTACCCATGAACTACCGTTATTCCTCCGAGGAGATCAAGTACTGCCTTGACCTCTCGGATTCCAGAATACTTGTGTTCGGTCCCGAGTTTACCGAGCGTGTAAATGCGCTCATGCCCGATCAGCTTTCCGATATTACCGACTTTTTCTTTGTGGGTGAGGATGACGAGCGCCCCGAATATGCGTCGGATTATAAGACTATGGTGACCTACTGCTCCAGCAGTGTTCCTGCAGTTGAGCTGAGGGACGAGGACGATGCGGCGATATATTTTTCATCGGGTACGACGGGCTTTCCCAAGGCAATACTGCACTGTCATGCCGCGCTCATGCGTGCGGCAAAAACCGAGCAGGCGCACCACTCGCAGAAAAAGGACGATGTTTTTCTTTGCATTCCGCCCCTCTATCATACGGGAGCAAAGATGCATTGGTTTGGCTCGCTGGTTTCCGCAAGCCGCGCAGTTCTGCTTCGCGGTGTGAAGCCGGAATGGATCATGCAGGCGGCGTCGGAGGAGCAGGCAACTATTGTGTGGCTGCTCGTGCCGTGGGCGCAGGATATCCTTGACGCTATTGACAGCGGGGAGATAGAGCTGTCCAAATACCGCGTGTCGCAGTGGCGACTTATGCACATCGGCGCGCAACCTGTTCCGCCCTCTCTTGTAAAGCGTTGGCAGACCAAGTTCCCGGGACAGGATTACGACACCAACTACGGTCTGTCCGAGTCAATAGGTCCCGGTTGCGTACACCTCGGCGTTGAAAATATACATAAGGTCGGCGCTATCGGAGTCGCGGGCGAGGGCTGGGAGGTCAAGATAGTTGACGAGCGCAGAAATACCGTCACCCGCGGCGACGTTGGCGAGCTTGCCGTGCGCGGCGAGGGCGTTATGAAGTGCTATTATAAAAATCCCGAGGCGACAGCCGAAATTCTTACCGATGACGGCTGGCTCTTGACGGGTGATATGGCTATGCAGGACGAGGACGGATTCATCTACCTCGTTGACCGCAAGAAGGACGTTATCATCACGGGAGGTGAAAACCTTTATCCCGTGCAAATTGAGGACTTCCTGCGCACCAATGATAAGATAAAGGACGTTGCCGTTATCGGACTTCCCGATGACCGTCTTGGCGAGATCGCGGCGGCTATCATCGAGCTGAAGCCCGACGTCACGGCTACCGAGGAGGAGATAAATGCATTCTGCGCGGCACTCCCGAGATATAAGCGTCCGAGAAAGATAATCTTTGACGACGTGCCGAGAAACCCCACGGGCAAGATCGAAAAGCCCCGTCTGCGCGAAAAATTCTGCGGCGGACGCCTTGTGGAGCGTCAGACTACAAAATAAGAAAATTAAAATATCCCTCACCGTGCGGCGAGGGATATTTTGATAACACTGTATTTTTATCGGCAATTGGATGCGAGATAACAGTAGTCCTCGTGTGAATTGATAATTCCCACAGCTTGCAGGTAGGAATACACTACCGTTGTGCCCAGAAATTTTCCTCCGCGCCGCCGCAGATCGCGGGACATGGCATCGGATAGAGGAGAGGACGTTTTATCGTTTTCAATTATTATATTATCTCCCGCGAAGGAGCGGATATAGTCGTAAAAGCTGCCGAATTCCCGAGCCGCATCAAGGAATATCGCGGCGTTTGTAACGGCGGCGCGGATCTTGCGTCTGTTGCGGATGATGGATTTGTCCTCGGCGAGAGAAGCTAACTTTTCCTCTGTGTACTCCGATATTTTTTGTGCGTCAAAGCCGTCAAATGCGCGACGAAATGCTTCGCGCTTGTTAAGCACACACTCCCACGAAAGCCCCGATTGAAAGGATTCGAGCAAAAGCATCTCAAACAGATATGCGTCGTCGGTGCGAAGTGTGCCCCATTCCCCGTCGTGATATTTTACGTAGATCGGATTTTTTAAATTGCACCAGCGGCAACGGCTGACCGTCATATTTCCTTGTCCTCCAACGAATATTTTTCCATGCTTACAAATGCGCTCGGGGACTGTCCCACGTATTTTTTGAACGTCTTGCTGAAGTGGTATATGTCGGCAAAATGTAGCTCGGTCGCCACCTCTCCAACGGATAATTGCTCGTCCGATAAAAGCAGCTGCTTGGCACGCTCAATGCGGTGATGCTGACGGAAATCAATAGGGTTTTCGCCGCTGTACTCGCGGAAAAGCCGCCTGAAATAGCACTCACTGACACCGCAGGCGCGGGCAATGTCCGAAATGCTCATGTCGCTGTCCTGCTCAAGCAGCTCGATACCTGTTCGGATGCAGGCAAATTTATTTTTAGTGGAGCGACGCTTCTGCTTGCGCGCAATCTCGGCAAGAATTTTATAAATTACCGAACAGACCTCGGGCGTGCATACTACGTTTTTGCGGAATTCCTCCGCCAGCATATCAATGGCAAGTCCGATACTCGCCTCTACCTTTTTTATACAAACAACGGGTGTGAGGGTAGGGGCGATATCGTGACCGCTTTTGTCCGTCATCTGAAAATGAATTACCACGGTGTCCTCGCCTTCGGGCGCAGTGTCCTTGAATTCTACCACGTATTCAATACCCTTCGCCATGTATGCAAGCTGATTTTTCTCTACGGTGATAACGTTTTTCTTGCTATCCGTGATGACGCCAGAGCAGTTTTTGAACCACAGCAGGGTGTGTGACACCTTTGGCTTGCCGATGGCGTTGTAAATATTGCCGCGAGTTGCCCAGTTTTGGGGCTTTGACATAGGCTCGCTGATAAAAAACTCCGTGCTGTAAAGAGTTTCAAAGGGAATTACCTTCATAAACGCACCTCCGAGCTTGTAAGATCGACGTCTGCGTATATTGTAACATATCGGGGAGCAAAAAGTATCGTTTTTGACAAAAATTAAATCTTTTTTAACATTTTAAAATACGACGGTTTCTGCTATAATGAAGGTACAAATTATAAGGAGGCTTTTTTATGTTGGATCATAATATCAAAATAGGCTTGCTGCCTATGCGAAGAAATGCCACCCCGCGTCCCGCAAAGACCTTCCTTACGTGGGTATCCGCGGAGGAAAGAGGACATAGGTTCGTAAAGTACATAAAAGAGAATTTTACGGCCCCTCACGTTAGCTTCGTGGATACGGAGGGTCTTGGTATCGGCGACCTAATCTTTGACGACGCTTCTTCGGCTGACGCCGTTGCGAGATTCCGCGAAGCGGGTGTTGACGCGGTGTTTATGATAAACTGCAACTTCGGTAACGAGGAGGCTGCGGCAGATATCGCAAAGATGCTTGGAAAGCCGTTCTGCCTGTGGGCACCTCTTGACGACGAATTTTACGTTGACGGTATGCGCCCCACCGACTCGCAGTGCGGTCTTTTCGGTGTTTCCCGTCAGTTCCAGCGGTATCATATTCCGTTCTCTCACGTACCCTGCTGCAGAGTGGAGTCGGATACCTTCCGCGAGGGCTTTGAGCGCTTCGTCCGCGTTGCGTGCATGGTCAAGAATTTTACAAATCTGCGTATCGGTCAGGTGGGAGCGCGTCCTGCGCCCTTCTATTCGGTAATATGGAACGAGGGACAACTGATGGAACGCTTCGGTCTGCGTATCGTTCCCATCAATATGGCGGTTCTTCAGGACAGATTCCTGAAGGCAAAGGAAGAAAAGCAGGAGGACATCGCGCATTTTGTGCAGGTGTTTAAGGACAATTACCAAATGGACGACCTTACACCGCAGTATCTTGAGCGTATGGCTTGCCTTGTTGTGACTTATATCGGACTTTTCGAGGAGTTCAAGGTGGATATCATCTCTGCCGAGTGCTGGACGGCGACGCCAGTTATGTTTGACGGACTTGCACCCTGCGCGGTATACGGAATCCTCAACGACCTCGGCTATATCGTAAGCTGTGAGAGCGATATGCACTGTGCGCTGACTATGGTGCTGCTTGAATCTGCATCACTTGGCGAGAAGCGCCCCTTCCTTGGTGAGTTTACCGTCCGCCATCCCGAAAACCCCAACGCCGAGCTGCTTTGGCACTGCGGACCCTTCCCGCTGTCTCAGAAGGCTCCCGACTCTCCCGCTCGTCTTGTAAATCAGCGCGAGTGGTTCAGAGGTAAGGACGGCACTTACACGGTCGCGCGTATAGATCAGGAGGACGGCGATTACAGCATCCTCGCAGGTGCGTGCAAGACGGTTGCAGGACCGCAGACTCACGGCACTTACATCTGGGCGGAGTTTGACGACCTCCAGAAGTGGGAGGACAGAATAATCAACGGTCCGTATATTCACCACTTTGTTGAGATAGAAGGGGACTACACCCGCGAGATAGCGGAATTCTGCAGATATTTCCCGAACCTTAAAAAAGATGAAATTTAATTTGCAAGGAGAGATATAAAATGAACGAGTTTTTGCAGTCAATGATCCTTACCGAGCTTGAGGATGCGGTAGGAGAGGAGAATTGCTCCACAAGAGAGATCGACAAGGTCACGCACAGTGTTGACTATTACTGGCTGTCCCGTATGTGGGCGGACAGAGGAAGACTTATGCCCGAGGCTGATTTCGTAGTAGCGCCAAAGGACGCACAGGAAACGTCAAAGGTGCTGAAAATTGCTAACTACTACAAGATTCCCGTAACCACCTGGGGCGGCGGCGGCGGAACGCAGGGCGGCGCTATTCCCGTAGCGGGCGGTATCGTGCTGGACACCAAGCGTATGAATAAGATCTACGACGTAAATACCGAGGGTATGTATATCGAGTGCGGCACCGGTGCCATCTACAAGCACATCGAGTGGGCGGCAAACGAGGTAGGTAAGGCGACAATGCACTATCCCTCCTCTCTCACTTGCTCTACCGTAGGCGGATTTTTGGCGCACCGCGGTATCGGCGTAGTGTCTACCAAATACGGTAAGATCGACGATATGGTGCTTCAGATGGAGGTAGTTCTCCCCAACGGCGACATCATTTACACATCCCCCGCACCCAAGCATGCGGCAGGTCCCGATCTCAACCAGATATTTATCGGCTCGGAGGGAACACTGGGTGTTATCACCAAGGCGCAGATACGTATTTTCGATCAGCCCGAGGAGCGTCGCTTCCGCGGATTCCTGTTCAAGGATATGCACGGCGCGTTTGAGGCTTCCCGTGAGCTTCTCCAGAAGTTCAAGCCCTCCGTTATGCGTCTGTACGACGAGGCGGAAACTGCTTCGCTTATCAAGAAGATCGTCGGCGTTGAGCGCAAGGGCGCATTTATGAACGTGGCGTATGAGGGCTGCAGCGAGATGGTTGCTGTCGAGGAAAAGATACTCCTTGATACCTTTAAGAAATACGGCGCAGAGGACCTTGGCAGTGAGTACGGCGAGAAGTGGTGGAACGAAAAGATCACCTTCTTCTATCCCGGTCACATGATGGATTTGCCCCAGATGTTCGGAACTATGGATACCATAGCGCCCTACGACAAGATTGAGGAGATCTACTGGGCTATGAAGAATGCCATTGAAACCAACTTCCCGCAGGCGAAGTTTATCGCGCACTTCTCTCACTGGTACGAGTGGGGAGCTATGGTGTACGATAGATTTATCGTTGAGGGCGACGACGTTCCGAAGGATCCCGTCGAGGCGCTCCGCCTGCATCAGAAGATATGGACCACGGGCGTGCGTACGGCTATCGCGCACGGCGGCGTTGTCAACGACCATCACGGCGTCGGCATTAAGCTGGGCCGCCTGATGAAGGAGCAGTACGGTCCTGCTATGCAGGTTTTCGAGGGAATCAAAAAGCAGCTTGACCCCAACGGCATTATGAACCCCTATAAGCTGGGACTTTAATTTGAGGGGAGGAAAAATACAATGAATGAACTTAATAAGCAACATATTGATGCCTGCCGCTTCTGTTGGATGTGCAGACACATTTGCCCTATCGGCAACGCAACGGGACTTGAGAGAAACACCTCGCGTGCCCGCGCTCTCGGACTTTCGCTCGTGACTCGCGGAGTTTACGATATGACCGAGGTTATCGACAACGTATACGAGTGTGCTTGCTGTGGAGCTTGCACCAAGGAGTGCGTAACGGGCTGGGATCCCGTAATGTTTACCAAGGCGGCGCGTCTTGATGCGGCACTGGAGGGTAAGCTTCCCGAGTACATAATGACTCTCGTTGAAAATTGTCTTGACTGCGGAAACGCATACGGCGCAAAGGAGATCGGGGTTGAATTGAAGGATGCGGTTGCGGCTCACGCTAAGAAAACGGACACGCTGTTTTTCCTTGGTGTTGACGCAAGATACAAGGCGGCAAGCATCGCCGCTGTGGCTGTACGCGCGCTGGAGAAGGCGGGCAAGCCCTTTACCGTGCTTGCAGACGAGCTTCCCTCGGGACAGCAGCTTGCATACCTTATCGGCGCGGCTGACGAAACACGTGCGCAGATGGCGGCGTGTGCAAAGCAGCTCAATCAGTACAAGACGGTAGTCGTTTACGATCCGCAGGACGCATCTGTCCTCAAGCGCGAGTACGCAGAGTGGGGAATCGAGCTGACGGCTGAGATCGTAACCTTTACCGCTTACCTTGCACAGCTTGTAAAGAGCGGCGATATCAAGCCCGTAAAGGCTGACCGCACGGCAGTATATCAGGATCCCTTCCAGCTTGCTCGCGATCTGTCCGAAACACAGCCTGCAAGAGACGTTATTTCCGCATATCTTAACCTTGACGAGATGCTCTGCAACGGTAAGCATACCATGTGGGCAGGTAACATCCTGATGGCTCAGTGGATGCCCAAGGTTATTGAGGACGTGGCGATGGGACGTATTGCTAACGCAAAGGGTGTTAAGGCAAATACCATTGTCACCGCATCCGTGTCCGAGTACGTTTCGCTCAAGAACGCACCACAGAGCGACGTTGAGATCATCGCTATCGAAGAGCTTATCTAAGGAGATCAAAATGCTGGTAACACTTCAGGAAATAATAGGAATGGCGGATGCAGGTAACTACTGCATCCCCGCATTCAACGTATACAATACCGAATGCCTCATGGGTGTGCTTGCCGCCGCAGAGGAGGAGAAAGCCCCCGTTATCATTCAGCTTTATCCTCGACTCGTAAAGGAGGAGGTAGGGTACTATCTCTCTCCCGCTATCGTCGCAGGAGCGCATAAGGCAAGCGTCCCCGTTTGCTTCCACCTCGACCACGGTCCCACCGAGCTTGAGGTCACTCGCGCTCTGCGTTGGGGGGCTACGGGAATAATGCTTGACGGCTCGGCACATTCCTTTGAGAAGAACGTAGAAATGACAAAGCATACCGTAGAGGTCTGCTCCTACGTCGGTGTTGGCGTTGAGGGCGAGATCGGTCACGTTGGCTCTGTAAACGACGACGTAATGGGCGAGATGACAACCCCCGAGGAGGCGGCTGAATTTGTCCGTCAGACGGGCGTTACCTGCCTTGCAGTGCTTGTGGGCAACGCTCACGGTCACTACAAAAAGCCCCCCTGCCTTGATATTGACAGAATAAAGGCTATCCGCGAGGCTACGGGTATCCCGTTGGTGCTTCACGGCGGCTCGGGAATTCCCGACGATCAGGTAAAGGCGGCTATCAATGCGGGTATCCGCAAGATGAATATTGCAACCGACCTGTGCTGCGTTTTTGCAGAGGGAACGAAGGTAACGCTTGACGATCCCAAGCGCAGCATCGCCGTTGATATTTTCATGAAAAAGCCTATTGAATACGTAAAGGCGCTTGCCGTAGAAAAGATAAGACTTGCGGGAGCGTCGGGAAAGGCGTAATATGAAAAAGATCGTAGGAATCGGCGCGTGTGTTATGGACACGCTTTACAATATTCCCACCTATCCGCAAGAGGATACCAAAATGCGCGCAGCCTCCGCACAGCCGTCGGGTGGCGGACCAGTTGCCACGGGACTTGTGGCGGCGGCAAAGCTGGGAGCAGACAGCTCTTATATCGGCGTGCTTTCAAGCGACGGCGGCGGAGCATATCTCAAATCGGATTTTGAAAAATACGGTGTCGGCACGCAAAATATCCGCGTGCTTGACGGATACAGATCATTTACCTCAACCATCTGGCTGTGTGAAGACAGCGCAAGCCGCACCTGCGTTTTTGACAAGGGAAGCTTGCCCCCGCTCGTGCTTGACGAGGCTCAAAGACAGGCTGTAATCGACGCCGATCTGCTCATGGTGGACGGAAACGAAATGAGCGCGGCGGTGTCGGCGGCAAGGCTTGCAAGAGATAACGGAGTCCCCGTGCTTTACGATTGCGGCGGGCTTTACGACGGAGTGGCAGATCTGCTCGCGCTGACGGATATAATGATACCCTCAGAGGAGTTCGCTCTCGGTCATACGGGGGCGAATGATGCAAGAGCGGCGGCTAAAATGCTTTTTGAAAGGTATTCTCCCCGCGTTGTCGTTATCACCCAAGGCTCTCGCGGCGGTATAATATACGACGGCGAGAGGGAAGCGGCATATCCCGTATATCCCGTTACCGTAAAGGATTCAAACGGCTCGGGGGACGTTTTCCACGGCGCTTTTGCGGCGGCAGTCCTTATGGGGTATGATTACGAAAAATGCTGTCACTTTGCAAGTGCTACTGCGGCGCTCAAATGCGCGGGCGTGGGCGCGAGAGCGAGCGTTCCCAACCTTGACACTGTCAAAAAATATTTGAAGGAGAGCGGTTATGAGCTATAATTTCAAAAAAACTTATATCCCTGCAAAGGGCTATACTCCTATATGCAAGATAGGGGAATGCTCGCTGAAAAAGCTTGAGTTCGGTATTATTGAGCTTGATGCGGGCGAGCAGGTGGATTTTAACACTGAGGACAAGGAAACTGCCTTTATTCTGCTTGAAGGTCACTGCAACGTGTCCTTTGACGGAGAGCTTTGGGAAAATGTCGGCAACCGCAACAGCGTGTTTGAAAATCGCCGCGCGGAGAGCTTTTATATGCCCATAGAGCAGAGCCTTACCGTAACGGCGCTTGACCACTTGAAAATAGCCGTTTGTGCCACTCCCGTGACAGAGAAAACTCAGCCCCAGCTGCTTCGTGCCGACAGAGTTACGCTTAAATTGCTTGGAGAAGTGCCTTATCAGCGCGAAACCAGCTTTATTATTGACGGAAGCACAAACGCCAAGGTACTTACCATTGGCGAGGCGTACTGCACTGAGGGTAACTGGGCAGGCTTCCCGCCTCACAAGCACGACGAGGACAATATGCCCACCGAGTGCATAGCGGAGGAGATATATTATTTTCTGTTTGATCCCAAGCAGGGCTTTGGTATTCAGTGCCTTTATACCTCCGACGGCAAAATTGACGAGGCGTACAGAGTCAAGAGCGACGAGCTTGTAGAGTTCCCCTACGGCTATCACACAACAGTATCCACGCCGGGTTATCAGAGCTATTTCCTTTGGTTGATGGCAGGGGACTATCAGGGTTTTAACCGCAGCAGTGATCCCGAGCATGCGTGGATCGAGAAAAGATAACTATGACAGAGCTGAAAAATCAATTTGTAACTGCCAGGATAAGCGAGCGCGGAGCTGAGCTGAAAAGCCTTACCTGCGGCGGTGTTGAGTATATCTGGGAAGGGGACTCAAAATTTTGGGGCAGCTCCTGTCCTATCGTTTTCCCCATATGCAGTGGACTTAAAGAGGGTAAATACACCTTTGAGGGCAGGGAATATTCCTTGCAAAAGCATGGATACGCGCGCTTTAAGACCTTCGAGCTTGAGGAATGTGACGGACAGCACGCGGTGTTTTTACATAAGTCGGACGACGATACACGCGCACAGTTCCCGTTTGATTATGAATTCCGCACAGTATTTACTCTTGAAGGAAAGACCTTGCGCATCGACTATTCCGTGAAAAATACCGGAGCGGGTAAGATGTACTTCAACCTCGGCGGACACGAGGGCTACGCGACTTCCGAGGGCATTGAGGAGTATGACGTCATCTTTTCCGACAGCATCTCCCTTTACGCCTCTCAGCTTGAAGAAAATCTCTTATCGGACAAGACGGTGACCGTTATGGAAGACACAAGCGTTCTGCCCTTGAAGGAGGAGTATTTCGCTGTTGATGCGCTGATATTCCGTGATATCGGCTCGCGCTCGCTCACCCTTCGCAACCGAAACAGCGGACGGTCATTGAGGATCGATTATCCCGACGCCGAGCATCTGCTTTTGTGGCAGGTAATGGGCGCGCCCTTTATCTGTATCGAGCCGTGGAACGGACTGCCCGACGTGGTGGGAAGCGGCTACGATATCACCCAAAAGGTAGGCATCAAAGTGTTGGAGGCGGGCGAGGAATTTGTATTTTCACACACTCTGACGGTAGTATAATAATTGATACACGACAAAAGGAGATCATTATGAAATATCTTCTTGGCATAGATTTCGGCGGCGGTGCGTCAAAGGCGACGCTTCTGTCCTACGACGGAAAAATTGTCGCCGAGCATTCGGTCGAATATCCCACTTTCCACCCCGAAGCGGGAGCTTGCGAGCAAGCACCTGCCGATTGGGTTCGCGCTCTGTCCGAAAATGTCAGAGTATTGCTTGACAGGAGCGGAATCGATCCCGCGGATATTTCTGCGGTGGCGGTGGATTCCGCAACGCATACCTTCCTGCCTTGCGACAAGGACTTTTCGCCGCTTTATAACGCCATTCATTGGACGGACAGCCGAAGTGTCACGCAGGCGAGAGCGTTGAGAGCGCAGTGCGGCGAGCGGATATTCGAGCTGACCTTCCACAAGCCCGACACGGTGTGGACTCTGCCGCAGCTTTGGTGGCTGAGGGAAAATCACCCCGACGTGCTTGAAAAGACAAGATACATATTTTTTGAAAAGGACTATATCCGATACCTTCTGACGGGCGTTTACTGCACCGACTGTATCGAAGCGCAAGGTAGTATGCTTTATGACACCCGCGCGGGTGAGTGGTCGGAGGAGCTTTGCACTCTGGCGGGAATCAGTGTAGATATGTTACCTCCTCTTGTAAAGCCGACCGATACCGTTGGCTCTGTCACCGCCGAGGCGGCAAGGCTTACGGGACTGTGCGAGGGTATTCCCGTCATTTGCGGCACGACGGATACCGTTATGGAGGTACTTGCCGCAGGCGCGATAATCAAGGGCGCGACTACCGTAAAGCTTGCAACCGCAGGCAGAATTTGTGTCATAACGGATAAGCCGTACCCCGACCGCGACGTGGTGAACTACTCGCACGTTGCAGAGGGACTCTGGTATCCGGGAAGCGCGACCAAGGCGGCGGCGTCCTCCCTCCGTTGGTACAGAGATACCTTCGGCGGTGATTACAGAGAGCTTGACGGAGGGGCGGAGGCTGTAGGCGTAGGATGCGACGGACTTATATTCCATCCATATATCAACGGCGAGCTGACTCCCTATGCCGACCCTAAGCTGTGCGGTAGCTTTATCGGAATTCGCTCTACTCATACAAAGGCACATTTTACCCGAAGCGTGCTTGAGGGCGTGGCGTTTTCACTGCTTCATTCAAAGAAAAAGCTCTTGTCCCTTGGAATCCCTTGCGCTACCCGCGCAACCCTTATCGGCGGCGGTGCAAAAAGCCGCCTGTGGGCGCAGATAGTGGCGGATTGTCTGGATATGGAGCTTGAGATCACCGAGAGCAGTGATTCCTCGCTTGGCTCGGCTATGCTTGCGGGCGTTGCCGTGGGCGCTTTTGATTCCTTTGACGAGGCGGTCAAAAGGTGCATACACGTCAAATACCGCGTAACGCCAAACCCCGAAAATACTAAACGGTATAATGAAATATTTGAGGAATACGTGCGCGTCCACGATGCCCTTGCGCCTATATACGCACAGAGGTAGATATGAGGATAGTAGTATGTATAAAGCCGTCTAAAAACGGCGATCCCGGTCCGTTTGACGCCGCGGCTTATGAGGCGGCGCTTCGAGTGGACGGGGCAGAGGTCATATTGCTGTCCATGGCGCCCGCAGGCTCGGCAGATATGCTTTTGCGACTGACGCGACTTGGGGCGAGCGAGGCGTATCTGCTTGCGGACAAGGCGTTTGCGGGAGCAGACACTCTGGCTACGGGATACGCCCTCGGTCTTGCCCTCGAAAAATTGAAGCCGGATATGGTGTTCTGCGGACGGCAAACCATGGAGGGCGACACCGCGCAGGTGGGCGTTGGAATTGCAACCCGCATGGGATATTCACTTGCCACGCGAGTGATGGAGATCGTCAATGCGGATGCGGGGCAGATCACGTGCAAATCCCGCTCGGGTGATGAGGCGACGCTCGGATATCCTGCACTGCTTACCCTTGAAAAAATACACGATCTGCGCCTGCCGAGCATACGCTCAAGGGTTGGTAGGGTAATTACTCTTACCGCCGCAGACCTTGGCGCTGACATTAGCCGTTGCGGACTTGCAGGCTCGCCTACAAGAGTAGTCAGCACCTTTGAAAACAATACGGGCAAGCGTAAGTGTAAAATGATATCACCGAGCGAGCTTTTGACGGTAGTGTCGGACGAGCTTGAGCGCGAGCGGTTTGCGGATATGCCCACAGAGGGAAGCGCAACGCCGCTCAAAAACGTGTGGGTTTATGGCGAGAGTGCCATGGATATGGCGCTTACCGTCAGCGACGACGTAAGACTCTGTCAAATGGAATCGCCCGAGCTCATAGCGCAAAAAATACGCGACGGAAAGCCGACAGCCGTGCTGTGGGACAGCTCGGACGAGGGTAAGCGTATATCTGCGGCGGTCGCGGTATTGCTCGAAACGGGACTTTGCGCGGATTGCACGCGGCTTGAAAGCGACGGCGAGCGGCTCTATATGTATCGTCCCGCATTCGGCGGCAATATTATTGCAAAAATAGTTTGCAATACGTCACCCGCTATGGCAACCGTGCGGACGAAAAGCGAGAGCGCCGAGCTGATATTCGGACTTGGCGTGGGTGCGGCAGAGTATGCTGAAAACCTTCGCACGCTTGCGGGGACTCACGGCGCGGAAATCGCGGCATCACGCGGGGCAGTGGATATGGGACTTTCACCGTATCCTACGCAGGTCGGACTTACGGGTAAGACCGTAGCGCCCAAGGTGTACGTCGCCTTTGGAATTTCGGGAGCGGTGCATCATCTTGCGGGAATTTATGGCGCGGGTACGGTAATCGCAGTGAACAGCGATAAAAACGCGCCCATATTCGAATACGCGGATTATGGCATAATTGCCGATATAAAGGATATAATTTGAACACGTTCCCCTTCGCCGCGGTGCGGAGGGGAGCGTTCATTTTTTTGACAATTTAAGCAAAATTGAACACCAAGTGCCGCTTGGTAAATATTTTTTGCGGAAAGCTGTTGACATTTGGCTCGAATATGTTATAATATAAGTGTAATTTTCAAATATCGGCGGAGCGGATCGCGTTTTTGAACGCAATTCGGCTTCGCGTTTGTTGCTTCGAAAAATCATTATCCGCGTTCAATTTAAACGAAACACATCCGTCAAAATGAACGCAAAAAGGAGAATAAAATGCTTAAAAAAAAGGAATTTGACCTACTCGTCTTGCTGTCTGAATCGGACGGCAAAACGTCCCAACGCGAGCTTGCCGAGAAGCTTAACTGCTCTGTCGGAACGGTCAATAAAATGCTGAAGGAATTTATGGAGCGCGGCTGGTGCAACGGCAAAACGATAACCGCGGGGGGACTTGACGCCCTTGAGCCCTATCGCGTAAAGCGCGCGGTGTTTTTGGCGGCGGGCTTTGGCTCTCGGCTTGTGCCAATTACGCTGAATACGCCCAAGCCCCTCATCCGCGTTCACGGCAAGCGAATGATCGAAACCCTGCTTGATGCGGTGGTGGCGGCTCAAATACCCGAGATAATTATCGTCCGCGGCTATCTCGGAGAGCAGTTCGACCAGCTTCTTTACAAGTATCCAAGCATCAAGTTCGTTGAGAATCCCATTTTTAACGAAAGCAATAATATTTCCTCTGCGCTGTGCGTGCGATATATGCTTCAGAACGCATACGTTCTTGAATCCGACCTGCTGCTCGCTAACCCCGCGCTTATTCGCAAGTATGAGTATCAGACCAATTTTCTCGGAATTCCCGTTGACGTTTCGGAGGACTGGTGCTTCAAGACCGACGCGGGCGGATATATCACCGAGCATAAGTTCGGTGGCAGAAGCTGTCACCAGATGGTGGGAATCTCCTATTGGAACGCCGAGGATGGCGCAAAGCTTGCGGACGACATAGCCACCGTCTACCATGAGCCGGGCGGCAAGGAGCGTTATTGGGAGCAGACCGCGCTTCTTTATAAAAAGGAGCATTACAAGGTTGCGGTGCGCGAGTGTGCCTTTGAGGACGTAGTGGAGATAGATACCTTCGGCGAGCTGAAAAAGATAGATAAAACTTACGATTTTTAAGGAACGAATATGAAAAAAGGATTGATAATTCTGCTTGTTGTGACGGTGCTTTTTGCATTTGCCGCAGAGCTTGGCAACAAGGAAAGCATAGTGGTCTGCTCGTCCATGGAGCAGTTTCGCAACGACGAGCTGCAAAGGCAGCTTAGCGAGCGTTTTCCCGATAAGAACATTATAGTCATGTATATGGCGACGGGTAAGGCGGCGGCAAAGGTTTATACCGAGGGAGAGAAGACCGAGATAGATATTCTGGTGGGGCTTGAAACGGGATATCTCAATAAGCTATCCGAAAGCCTTGCCGATATATCGGGCTTGACTCGGATACCGTATACCGACGGACTTGAGCCTGCTGACAACCGTAACAAGTGGGTAACATGGGAAAAGCAGGCGGGCGCTATAATAGTCAACACCGAGATACTCGATAAGTATGGGCTGGAAGCCCCCACATCCTATGAGGATCTCTTGAAGCCCGAATACAAGGGGCTGGTTGCTATGCCCGACCCCAAGTCCAGCGGCACGGGATACTTTTTCTACAAAAGCTGGGTGAACAGCATGGGCGATGAGGGCGCGCTTGAGTTCGTGGATAAGCTTTATCCCAATCTTAAGCAGTTTACCGATTCGGGCTCGGGACCTATCAAGCTGTTAAAGCAGGGCGAGATCGCTGTCGGACTTGCGCTGACCTTTCAGGCAGTCAACGAGATAAACGACGGTCAGCCGTTTGAGATAATATTCCCCGAGCAGGGCTCACCCTACTCGCTGACGGGCACGACTATCGTAAAGGGCAGGGAAACCAATGAGGACGTGCTTGCCGTCTACGATTTCATTATAAACGAATTTTTGGTTTACGATAAAGAAAACTATTCTCCCGAGGAGATATACGAGGGACAGAAAAATCTGATAGAAGGATATCCCGAAGGTATCGCTTACGCCGATATGACGGGAATTCAGGACGATAAGGAGAAAGAGAGGTTGCTTGATCTGTGGAAGTATTAAATTCAAAGCTTACCGTGAAAAATTTGTGCAAGAGCTACGACGGTAAAACGGTGCTGAATAACATATCCTTTGACGTGCGAGAGGGCGAATTTTTGTCTATTCTCGGTCCGTCGGGATGCGGGAAAACTACATTACTCCGAATCCTTATCGGTCTTGAAAAAGCCGATAGCGGCGAGATAATTAAGTCGGGAAAGGATATTTCGGGACTTAACAGCTTCGACCGAGGAATGGGTATCGTGTTCCAGAACTACGCGCTGTTTCCCAATATGACGGTGCTTCAGAACGTGGAATACGCTCTGACGCTCCGCAAGGATACCAAAGCGGAGGCGAAAAATATCGCGCTCCGTACGCTGGAGCAGGTAGGACTTACCGATCAGATGCATAAGCGTCCCAATCAGCTTTCAGGCGGACAGCAGCAGCGCGTGGCTATTGCCCGCACGCTTGCCACCAATCCCGACGTTATTTTACTTGACGAGCCTATCTCCGCTTTGGACGTTGCTAACCGCGAGATAATGAAGGCGGAGCTGAAGTCGCTCCAGAAAAAATTCAATTCCACCATGCTGTTTATCACCCACGACCAGGAGGAGGCGTTCTTCCTCAGCGACAGAATAATGGTAATGAGCGAGGGCAATATCGAGCAGCTCGATACTCCCTTGAACATATACAAAAATCCCGCAAGTCAGTATGTGCGCGAGTTCGTGGTTGAGCAGCTTGACAATAAGTATTCCGCGCTTCTCGGATATACGGGACGGAGCTGATATGCGAAATAATACCTTCAAAATTACAAAATATGTCCTGCTTGTGTATATGCTCGTAACGGTGGCATACCCAATTCTGCGACTTTTTGCTACCATAAGAGGGGAGCATATAGCGGACATTTTTTCCTCGGCGCAATTTTTGCCGATGCTGAAAAATTCAGTTGTGACAACGCTTATTGCTACTGCAATATCGGTGCTGCTTGCATTCCTTCTCGCCTTCGCCATCAACCGCTCGCGCATAAGATTTAAATCTGTATGGGTAGTTCTTTTCACCCTTCCAATGCTTATTCCAAGTATTTCTCACGGCATGGGGCTTGTGCTTCTGTTCGGCGATAACGGAATGATAACAAACCTACTGGGACTGAATATCGGACTTTACGGCTATCCGGGAATTATCATGGGCTCGGTGCTATATTCCTTCCCCGTGGCATTTCTGATGTTTTACGACTCCTTCAGATACGAGGATTATACGGTTTACGAGGCGGCGGGAGTGCTTGGACTTTCAAAGGGACGGCAATTCCTTACCATAACTCTCCCCAATATGCGACAGACACTGGTGTCGGCTGTGCTGGCGGTGTTCACAATGGTGTTCACCGACTACGGAGTACCGCTGATGACGGGCGGAACGACCATGACCTTGCCCGTTTATATGTACCGCGAGGTTATCGGAATGATGAACTTCTCGGGCGGCGCGGTTGTGGGAGTTATCCTGCTTCTGCCTGCGGTTGTGGCATTTTTGCTTGACCTTCGCAAAAGCTCGGCAGTGGGTGTGGCAAGCACCGTAACAAAACCGTTTTTCATTGAGGAAAATAAGGGGCGCGACGCGCTTGTATACGTCGCGTTTGGCATCTCACTATTCCTTTTGTGCCTGCCTATATTTGCTTTCATCTGCCTCAGCTTTGTCAAGCAGTATCCTATTGATATGTCCTTTTCGCTTGATAATGTGAAAAAGCTGCTGTCGGGCGGAGTAGGAATGTATATTTTGAATTCATTGGCGGTGGCATTGCTTACATCCCTCGTCGGTACTGCGCTGTCCTATTTTGCGGCTTACGCAACCGCAAGATCACCGCGGCGTGTGTCGGAGAAGCTGTTGCACTTTATCAGTATGCTGCCGCTTGCTATCCCCGGAGTCGTGCTGGGACTTTCGTTTGCCATCTCCTTCAACGGTATGCCGCTTTACGGAACGATATTTATTTTGGTTATAGTCAATATCGTGCATTTCTTCTCGTCGCCGTATCTGTTGGCGTACAATTCGCTGACGAAGTTCAATCCCAATCTTGAGGACGTGGCAGAGTCGCTTGGAATCAGCAAAATGCGTATGCTGACGGCAGTTTATCTGCCCGCCACAGTTCCGACGGTCATAGAGATGTACAGCTATTATTTTGTCAATGCTATGATTACCATTTCCGCAGTGTCCTTCCTTGTTAATTTCAGAACGACCACGCTGTCGCTGATGATACCTCAGCTTGAAACGCAGTCGTTTATCGAGGGAACGGCGCTTGTATCGTTGATGATACTGTTTTTCAACCTCGCGATAAAGGGAATTGCGTTTATTGTTAAAAGAAAAGAGTAAATAAAACCGCGCCGAGAAAATTATCGGCGCGGTTTTATTTACATTAAAGTTTGGGGTGTACAATCAATCCCTCTTTTTCACTCTGAAGAACAGAGTTTTGAGGGCTTTGAGGTTGAGGGGAATGAGGGGGTAGAGATAGTGGCGTTTTCCGTCGATAGTGGCGTTGGTGGCGACGAGGATGCAGATGAGTGCGATCCCGATAAAAAATCCCCAAACGTCAAATATGGCGGTAGCGAGCAGGAGGAGCATACGCATGAACTTGAAGGCGTAGCCCAGCTCGTAGCTTCGCTGAGTGAAATTTGCGATAGCCACGAAAGCCATATAAAGTATGACCTCGGGGATAAGCCAGCCGATGCTTACGGCGAAATCTCCGAGAATAAGACCGCCGACCACCGATAGGGAGTTGGAGAGCATATTAGGAGTGTTCAGCGACGCCATGCGCAAGCCGTCAATTATGAATTCCACAAGGAATAGCTGAACGATTATGGGTAGCCGCCCCGTTTCCTGCGGTATGACAAAATTCATCCATTCGGGGAGAAATTCGGGATGTTGAATTAAAAGATACCAAGTGGGCGTGAGAAAAAGTGTCAACAAAAAAACCACGTGCCGCACGATACGGATATAAGTTCCCGTCAGCGGCGGAAAATAAAAATCGTTGGTTTCCTGCATGAAGTCAAAAATTGAGGTGGGCAGTATCATAACGTCGGGGGAATTGTCGCAGATTATCAGCACACTCCCTTCAAGCAGCTGTGCCGCCGCCGAGTCGGGACGCTCGGTGTAGCGGATCTTTGGAAATGGATTGTACCAATGCGTCTTGATAAGACATTCCGCAAGCGAGGCGTGTCCGAGGGTTAAGGCTTCGGTGTTGATGTTTTTTAATTTTTCCTTGATGTTGTTGACGTATTTTTCATCCGCGCGGTCGCTCATATAGCATACGGCAATATCCGTTTTGGAGCTTCGACCGACCGACATATAGCTGACGGTCAGCGCGGGATTGCGTATCCGTCGGCGAATGAGGGCAGTGTTGAATATCAGCGTTTCCACAAATCCGTCCCTCGCACCGCGCATGACCTTATCGCCCTCCGGCTCACCCGTCTGGCGCGCAGGGTAGGTGCGGGCATCGATTATAATTCCGTATTCGCCGTGTCCCTCTCCGATAAGCAGGGTTGCGCCCGACATGACCATTTGCACCATAAAGTCAACGTCGTCTGTGACGTCGGTTTCCACGTAAGGCACGCAAGCGTCCGCAAATCGGTAGGCGGGAATGTCCTTCTCCCCGCGCTCCGGTGGCGGGACTATACTCGTTAGCGTCAAAAAGGGCGTCATCAGCTTGGACATGACCGCATCCTTAACAAACCCGTCAATGTAATACAGCGCTATTCTGCCGCCCTTTAGCTGCATTTCCTTTTTTATAAGATCGAAGCTCTCACCGACACGAAATATGCCGTCGAGCAGCTTGATGTTTTCCTGATAATTTTCGCACAGCTTCATAAAACAGTCCTCCAAACAAGGATTTTTATTTAGTGTGTCTTGTTTTGATAAAAAAATACGGCGAAGCGTCCGAAATGGCACTTCGCCGTGCTTTTATCTTAAAAATTTCTGAAATTTCTGCCGCCAGCGATAATTGTAAATGATAATTATCCGTGTCAGCAAAAAGTCGTAGACTATAAAAATTATCTCCACAAGAACAAGCAGTATCCAGCCGAGAGCCACCGAGATGCTGTCCTCGCCGCCGCCAAAGCCCTGCGTGAACAGGTCGGTAAGCGAGCCGTTTCCTCCAAGCGTTACAAACCAAAGCACCAGCGCGTAAACCGCGATAGCCGCGTTCATGGTCAAAAATTTCAACACGGCGGCAATCGGACGCTTCAGCTTTTCGTATTTGAGCTTGATAATGGGATAGTAGCCGAGAAATCCGATGTACATCCACGCTGCAAAATTGGAAGGAATAATAATTAACGCAAGCGTACCCGTGACGGCAAATATGAGCAGGGGATATTTTCCGCCCCATTCAAGAAGCACGGGGAGAATGATGATAGACGCGGCAATGGCGGCGCTCATGTCAAAAACCTCGATAAGCGCTCCAAGCTCAAGTAATACCACTCCGAGAGCGGAAAGCAGAGCGGCAGTTGCAAGCCGCTTCGTTTTTGATGAAATTCCTCCGCGAGCCATGTTACAGCGCCTCCGTCAGCAGCCGCTTCCGCACATATCGCAGCAGCAGTCTGCACACATAAGCCCCGCACAAAGATCACAGCAGGAGCATCCTCCCGCAACCTGTCCGCCCTGACCGTATCCGTTTGCGCGGTTGCGAAGCTGCTGCTGGGCGTTGCGGTATTCTGCGTTGTTAGGGTCCATAGAGCAAGCCGTGTCAATGAAATTCTGCGCGTCAGTGTAGTGACCGCGGCGAATGGCAACGCAGCCCATAAGGAAGTTCCACTCAGCTCCTCTGTCGCCGTCGCCCATGTTAAAGAGCATCTGCTCGGCGGCGTCAACTCTGCCCGAATTGATATGCTGTCTGATTTGCGCAAAGGTGGGGTTGGATGAGGAGTTGCTTGCAAATCCACCCGTATTGGACGAGCCGCCGCCCGCGCGCATGCGCTGTATTTCCTCGTAAGCGGCGTTGATCTCCTGCATTTTTTCGTTTGCAAGCTCGGCAAGGTCGCTGTCGCGGTATTTGTCGGGATGGTACTTGCGGGCAAGCGCGTGGTATGCCTTTTTTATCTCGGCGTCGCTCGCGGTGGGCTGTACCCCAAGCACGGAATAAGGATCTCTCATGTTCTGAAAATACCTTTCGTTCAATGATGTTTTTAAGTTTTGCATTTTTCGGCAGGGAACAGCACGCCGTCCGCCACCGAGGGAAGTCCGATATATCGGATGTTGTCTATAATCCCCGTCAAGTCGGGTGAATCGGTTATGTCCAAAAGATCAAATGCGCCCTCCGCCTCACATAGCTCGTTGAGTAGCGCCACCTTTACTGCCTCGCGACGCTCGGGCGTGAATTCACCTGCACCGTAGAGGCACGAGAATGGGTTATATCGATCTTTTTTGACGTCCTCGTCAAAGTCATCCACCGCATCCACAATATAGATCCAGCGACCTAAATGGCTGCCTATGTCGGTGGCTAATTTGTGTGCAGTGCCTGTAAGACCGAAGGAAAGGATATCCGACATGAGCCTACCGAAAGTGTCAGCGGGGATATCCACGGAGGGGAGCTTTTGCTTTTCGATTTCTGCAAGCTCGTCAAGACTGCGTATTACCTTGTTTTCAAGGGCATTGAGGTCGCCGAGGTGCGCCCCGCGTCGCAACGCCTTTTTCCTGAAGGAGGAAAAGGCGGGCTTGAGCAATCGCGCTCGCAAACGCTTTGTCCCTTTTTCGTCGTTTTTGTCGTCCAGCAGCTTGTAGTAGCCGAGAATGGCGGCGGCGACGGCGCAGTATTCAAGCTCGGGGGAGGGGTGAGCCATGCTCCGCTTTTTTAGCGGATGAACGGCACAGCGGCGCTTTTCAAGCCTTGGACGCTCTCCCGACAGAGCCATGCGCACGAGGGCTAGGAAGGTAAAGTCGTAGCTGAGCGTCATGCGAGAGCATTGACCCGTGCATTTACCCATGGTACTGCAAAGACCGCAGTAGACGGCGCGGTAGTATTCGTCCTCACGGAGCCTAAGCTCAGGACGGTGAGCGCGAATATATCCGTACATACCGCATCTCCTTCCAAAAAATAATCATACATAATATATCATACCTCAAAATCCAAATAATTGCAATAGGTATTTGTAAATTTTTGTGAAGTTGTGTTAAATCAATGGAAAATTGAAAATGGAAAATGGAAAATTGTTGTGGATTTCGCCTTGCGGAAATTTTTGTTCTTAATGGATGCGAACAGGCGTCCCCGACAATCCGTAATATCGAACAAATTACAGCGATGGCTATGGCTGTCATAATATGAAACCAATTTAGCCAAAAAAAGTTGTATTAAAGTTCTTTCGGGTCAATCCCTTTCTTTCAAGAAAGGGATTGCGGGGGTTGGGGCAGAGCCCCATGTTACATATAAAAAGCGGGGATGCCGAAGCATCCCCGCGGGTTTTTTTAAATTATCCTATCAGCCAAGGGTAATGAGATGGCTGGGGAAGGAGGTTGCTGCGTAAGACAGCTTGGAAGCGCTGAAGGTTTCGTAGGTATTGTACATACCAAGGTAGCACTCGGTGCCGTCTTCAACGGTAGCAACGAGAGTGTTATACTCGGTATTGAAAACGAATACGCAAGCCTCGTCAGCAGTAGCAACGAATCCTGCATTATAGTAGGTGCCGTTCTGCTTGATGTTGATGTAGGTCTTAGTACCGCCCTTGGTGAAGTATACCTTGTATCCGCCCGTAGCAGCCTCAAGATAAATGTCTATACCTGCAGTCATATCCTCGGTAGCAGCAAAGTAATAATCCTTATTCGCTACTTCGCCGGTGAGGTAAAGGGTCTTTTCGGTATTGCCCTGCTCAACCTGGAGCTTGTAAGCTACGCCAACCTGAGGGCTGGTAACGAGTTCAGGCTCGGAGGTGGGGATAGCCGAGATGCTGATGGTGAAGTCCTTGGTCTCGGTTGCATCGCCGCACTTGATGGTAGCGGTGAGCTTTGCAGTGGTAGCAGTCTCGCCGAGAGTAACGGTGAGCTTGCTGCCGTCAACAACAGCCTGCGCGTTGTCAGATGCCCAAGTGATCTTAACGTCGCTGTAAACAACTCCGGCGGAGGGAAGGGTAACCTCGCTGTCCTTAGCAAAGGAGTCAGCGGGGAGCTTAACGTTGCCAAGCTCTGCTGCAACCTTGTCAGCGTCGGAAACGGAGGAGGTGTCAACCATAACTACCAGGTGACCTACGAAGGATGTGTCAGCGTAGGACAGCTTGGAAGCACTGAAGGTAGCGAAGGTGTTATACATACCGAGGTAGTATTCGGTTTCTTCGATTGTGGTGGTAAGAGTGCTGTACTTTTCGTTCCACTTGAATACGCAAGCGTCGGAATCAACGTAAACGGTGTTGGTGTGCATCTTACCGTCGTCGCCTTCTGCGTACACGATAGATACGTACTTCTTAACATCAGCGCTCTGGTTGAAGTATACTCTGTAGCCGCCATCTGCCTCTTCAAGGTAGAGATCGATACCCTCTGCATAGTTAGAGGAGGAATCGAAGTAGTAGCCATTCATTACGCCGTTGAGGAACAGAAGCTGACCGAGGTTATCCTGCTGAGCCATGTACTTGTAAGCCTTGCCGGTCTCGGGAGTGGTTACGATCTGAGGAACAACGGTGGGAGCTGCCGCAACGGAGATCTTGTAGGTTACGGTCTTGGTTTCCTTGCCAAGAGTAAGGGTTGCGGTAAGAGTAACGTCAACAGCCTCCTTGGGAAGGGTAATGGTGAGCTTGCCGCCATCAACTACTGCGCACTCATTGTTGGATGCCCAGGTAATAGCAACGTCGGAGTAGATAGAGCCCTTAAGGGGAAGGGTGATCTCCTTGTCAAAGGTTACAGCGGAGTCGATTTTGATGTTGCCAACCTCGACATCCAGCTTCTCAGCGTCGGTTCTGTCGATAAGCTCAAGATACTCGAATGCGTTAACGGAAACAGGGTTGAGGTAGATGGCGCCGCTGTACTGAACGACAACGCCGGTAACGTTAGCGAGCCAACCGCGCTTTGCCGCGTGACCTGCAGCGATTGCCTTCATATCATCGTCAGAAACGCTTACGGGGCAGTCAGTCTCGTACAGTCTGATGTAGGACTCATTGCCACCCAGCGTGAACTTGTAGTACTGAGACTTCTCTGCGAGATCCTGAGTAGTGATCTCAACGCCCTTGATGGTTACGAGCATACCCAGCTTGGAGGTAAGAGCCGCGTCCTTGAGGGTCTCGGCGTTCTTGTAAAGCTCGGTGATGTCAAGAGGAGTAATGGTCTTGACGGTTTCGTCAACGATCTTTGCAGTAGCGTCCTTTATCTCGTGGGTTCCCTGGTAGATGTCCTTAGTACCGGCAACCTCAACGGTCATACCCATCTTGATGCCGCCTTCCTTAACGGGATCGTGCTTCATGGAATAAACATAGTAGCCGCCCTCGCCCTTGAGATCCTGAACGTAGAGCATGTTGTACTTGTTGCCCTCCTGTTGGGAATGAACAGCAACTACAACACCCTGAATAACGACAGCGGTGTTAGCCTCAGCCTTGATGTAGTTAGCATAGGAGAGAATCTCAAATGCGGGAACTACAAGCTTGAAGGTGAGTGTAGCGGAGGTGTTGTCGGGAGCTGTGATAGTAGCGGTGAGCTTATACTCGATAGCCTCAGCGGGCTCGTCGGGGATCTTAACGTTAACTACATCGTTACCGTCCTTATCCTTGCCCTCGGACAGCGTGATAGCCTTGTTATCAACGCTCCAGGTTACGGGGTAAACAACGCCAGCGCTGGTAACCTGGGGAACGAGAGTGAAGCTTGTGGGGGTCTGGTTAGCGGTGAGGTAATCCTTGTACATGTTCTTGAGGAATGCCTTAGCGCCCTCAACGTTGTACGTGGGCTCGTCGCCGGTGCTTGCCTCTCCGTCGGTGGTCTCACCGTCGGATGTGCCGGTAACGTCGCCCGTTCCGCTCTCGGTGGTGGTGCCTGTTCCGCCGTCGGTGGTGTCGCCGCCGTTGCCGAGGTTACAGGAAGCGAGAACGGAGAGACACATTACAGCGATAAGCAAAAGAGATAAGATCTTTTTCATGAGTAACTCCTTTATGTTTTATTTAATAATGACGTCCTTCATGGAAAGCAGCTTGATCTGGTATGAGCCGTCGAAATAGGTAATGATACCCTTGACGTCCAGCGTTTTGCCTTCAAATGCTTCCGAGGTTACGAGCTTGCCGTCTGCATCCTTCAGCACTGCGGTGCGTACAACGATATTACGTCCGTCCACCTGACAGGTAATGGAGATAGCACCGTCGTTGTCGCCGCCGTTCTGGGTGGTGTAGGTGCTGACTACCTTCAGATTTTTCATTGTGACCGTTGTATTGAGTGCAAGCTCTGCGTAGGGAAGCTCCTTGATGGTTTCAACCTCCTCGCCGTCCTCGCCCTCTGTAACCAGCGTTACGGAGATCTTGGAATCGAAGAAGGTTTCGATAGATACCTCGGTGTATGCGGGGGAGTATCCGTCACCGAGCTTCTGAATGTTGGAGGGGTTGGTGGGATCAAGCATATCGTAGTTAAGGTCAGTGACCTGCCACGTGCCGCCAGCCTCGTAATACTGCATAGAGCCAACGATTCTGACTCTGTTACCGGGAAGAAGAACATCAGCACCGGGGCCGAGGTTCTTGAAGCCGTAATATACCGAAATACCGTGATACATATCGGTTATCTCGTCGAACTCCTCAACGTATACGGATTCGCCGTCGTTACGGGTAATGATTCCCTCAAACGCTACTCTCTTGTTGGAGTAAGCGGTGGGATTGGAGCGAAGCTCCTTGATGTTCAGCTCAATAGCGCCGCCGTAGTAGAAGTCTGGGTCTTTCTCACCCGAGAACACGTACAGCTTGTAAGCCGTTGCCTGAGCGATAGCCTGCATGCAAATATCACCGTAAAGGCTGTTTGTGGACTTGTTTGCGATAGCAAGACCGTTCTGGAGAATCTCAAGGTTGAGATTGCGGTAGTCCGCATCCTCGCTGGGCTTGTACCAGACCCAAACAAGATATCTGTCACCCGTGGAATCGGGCTCCCACTTAGCGCCCTCGCACTCTACGATAATGGAGGTGGCATTGGAGAGCTTCTCCTTTGTGAAGTTAGAAGCCGCCTTGCCCCATTCCTCGATCTGACCTGTGGATTCGGGAGTATTTATAGCAAGATATCTTGCCTTGATGATTCCTCTTTCCATTTCGGTCTTGTCGATGTAGAAGTGAGTGGTGTCACCGTCGATATGCTGCTTTACAGTAACCTCTGCCTTCTTGGTCGGGGAGGACATATCCAGCTTGAGCTGATCGACGTAGTCAACGAAGGGGGCAAGAGCTTCCTCGCCCTTGGTCATTACCTCGTCCGTAGTCGTTTCAGTCGCAGTGGTAGTTCCGCTACCGTCGGCAGTGCTTTCGGCGGTGCTTCCGTCGCCGTCACCTGCGTCGCAGGCTGCAAAGCAGCCTACGAGCAGGATAACTGCAAGTATGAGAGATAATAATCTGTAGATCTTCATAAGTTTTATATCAGCTTAGGACATATAGATGCATTCCTCGACAGCTGCCATGAACGCTTCCTCGATCATAGCGTCGATAGCATCGTCGTCGCCTGCAACGTTCTTGTACTGAGTCATGCAGTACTGCATGAGTACGCCAACCTGGTCACGAGCCTCAGAGGAGCCGTTGAACGCGGGAGAAACGTAGTAAGCGTCCTTCTGGTCAAGACATACCTTTGCGGAAAGAGCGGTGATACCGGAGCCGCCGTTTGCGCTGTCGATATATGCCTTGTAGGGAGCGAATTCAGCAACGGACTCAAGTACTGGAACGTAACCGGAGATCATACCGAACTCCGCCTGGAACTCAACACAGGTGGTAAGGTACTTAACGAACAGCCAAGAAGCCGCAACCTCCTGATCGTCAGCCTCAAATATGCAGACGGAAGGACCCTGGGAGATAACCTTTCTGTTATCCTCGCTGATCTGAGGAACGGTGGTAATGCCTACCTCGAAGGGATACTTACCCTCGTCGTCCTTAGCGGGACGCTGGTAGGATGCACCTGCGGAAGAACCAATGCACATATAGGATCTCTGACCCTCGGTAGCTGCGAACAGACCGGAGGTGTATGCGCCGAACAGCTGCTCGGTGGTAACGTAGCCCTCATAGTGCCATTCAGCAAATCTCTTTACGAACTCACGGTTGGTATCGTTGTCAAAGAGGAAGTGATCCTCGGGATCGTCGCCCTTTGCGGTGGTGTAAGGAGAGTTAAGCTGCTCACACATGGTGATGAACCAGTTGGACTCGGAGTCGTAGCCGAGAGGAATACAGTTGGGGTCGATCTTAAGGATCTTCTTGCAGACCTCCTCCATCTCATCCCAGTTGGTGGGAACCTTGAGGTCATGCTCCTCGAAGAAGGTAGCATTGTAGTAAAGAACCTCGGTGGATTTGGAAAGAGGCATGGTATACATCTTGCCGTCGCCAAACTGTCTACCCTCGTCGTAGTAAGCGTCGATAAAGTCGTCGATCTGCTCCTGGGTAAGACCGTAGGTCTCGGTAGTGCCGTCATCCTTGGTAACGGTTGCGGTGCTTGCGATAAAGTCGTCAAGCGTTACAACTGCGTCTGCAAGGTTGTAGAGAGCAACGTGGTCGGGGTAGCAGTAAGCGATATTGGGCTGGTTGCCTGCGGTCAGCTCGGTGCTGATCTTATCTCTTACGTCATCGTAGCTACCTACCTGAGAGTGAGTGATAGTGATGTTGGGGTACATTTCGTTGAACTTTGCAACGTATTTGTCCAGAACGCCGCGGAGGTTTGCGCCCATGGTGTGGTAGAAGGTGATCTCTACCTCACCACCGTTGTAAATAAGGCTTTCGGGCATAGGATTTACCTCAACCTCGATTTGCTCCTTGGTGGTGGATCCTTCGTTCTTGTCGCCGCCGCCGGTGGTTGTGTTGCCGTCGTTTACGTTAATGTTAACGTCGCATCCGGTGATGGCAAACAGACTCAGGCAAAGTGCAGCGAGAAGAATTGCTGCAAGAATCTTTTTCATGTGGATTTCCGTCCTTCCGTAGAAATTTTTTATTGTTGTTAAAGGCTTATCGCCGTCTAACCGTTTGAAATTATCCCTTGATACCGCTGCGCGATACACCCTTCATGATGTACTTGCGCAGGAACAGGAATACCATAAAGAGCGGGAATGAAACTATTGCAACCGCCGCCATCTGTACGGGGAAGTTGACCATGCCGCCCTCCTCAACCACGAATGCGCCGCGCAGACCGTTGGTAACGAGATGGTGCGCTGCGTCGTCCGCAACGAGGTTAGGCCACATGTAAGAGTTCCAAGAGCCCATCATCTTAAGAATAGTAATGGAGATGAGGGTGGGGAGAGCGAGGGGGATCATTACCTTCCAGAGATATTTGATATCCGAAGTACCGTCAACCTTTGCGGCAAGGTACAGCTCGTTGGGTATCTGCATGAAGTTCTGCTTGAGCAGGTAAATGTAGAATACGCTGACGAGGAAGGGGATGATTAGAACCTCATAGGTGTTGAGCCAGCCAAGCTTACTTACCGTGATATAGTTGGTGATGGTGAAAAGCTCACCGGGAATCATCATGGTTGCAAGCAGAGCGGCGAACAGTGCGTTCTTTCCCTTGAATTCAAGACGCGCGAAGGCGAATGCCGAAAGCACGGTGATAACGAGGGAGAGCGCGGTGGATACCACGCCGACGTAAACAGTATTGAGGAACAGCGTACCGAGATTTGCGGTGGTGAACGCCTCAATATAGTTTTCAAAGTGGAATTCCTGCGGGAAAAACGTGGGGACTGCGAGAATATACTCGTCCAGGGACTTAACGGAGGAGATCAGCATCCAATAGAAGGGGAAAAGCACGATAAGAGCCATGATGCCGAGGAATGTGTAGACTGCGATCTTGGCGAGTATCTTTGCTACCTTCTGGTGGGCGCTGAGCTGCTTTATGTCCTTGGCGTGCATAACTTGACTTTTAGCTATATCAGACATACAAGCACCTCCTTAATAGTGTGTCTTTTTCTTGCTGACGTAAAGGTTGATCATAGTGACCACGAAAATTATGCCAAACAAGATAAGAGCCGCCGCAGACGCACGTCCCTGCTGTCTGCTGATGGAGTCGTAGATATAACCTACCATAGTGTTAAGAGGCTTACCCAGAGCACCGGGAGGGCCCATCTTTTCTCCGAATATACCGACGATACTGGAATATTCCTTGAATCCGCCGATAAATCCGGTAATAACTACGTAAGCTATCATGGGGGAGAGAAGCGGAACTGTGATCTTAGTGAATACGCGCCACTTAGGCGTGCTGTCGATCTTTGCCGCGTCATAGTACTGCTTGTTAACGCTCTGAAGACCGCCAAGCAATACGAGGATCTTGAAGGGGAGTGCGTTCCATACGATATATACCGTCAGAACGAAAATGTTGGCCCAATATTCCGAGCCCGCGTTTATCCAGTTGACAGGCTCGCCGCCAAAGAAGGTTATGACGTTGTTGATAATACCCCACGTCTGAATGATAGGCTCTTTTGCGGATACCGTTCCTACTACGTTGAACATTGCAGCGAATACCATTCCGATAGCAATGGAGTTGGTAACGTAGGGAAGGAAGAAGATGGTCTGCAGTAACTTCTGCAGGGGCTTTATGGAATTAAGGCATACCGCGATAAGCAGTGCGAGCATGGTGGAGATCGGCACTGTCAGTACGCAAAGAAGTATGGTGTTCTTCAAGCAGGTCAAAAATCCTCGGTACTCAATAACGTACGCGAAGTTGTCAAGACCGAACTCGAATTCCTTACCCCTACTTGCCTGCTGGATGCTGTATCCCTCCTGAAAAGCCATAACAACGGTGTTGATAATGGGCCACAGGGTGAATATGAGCAGCAGCACGATAGCGGGGGAGAGGTACAGCCATGCCTTCCATGGATGTTTAGTATTTACCATAGCTCTGCCTCCTTAAAAGTATATTCTTTCTTCTGTGTCAGCGTCGAAGATGAAGACCTTATGAGGCTTCAGAGAATACTTAACAGTCTCGGCGGTAGCGTCGATTTTGTTGTCGGAGTTGATGATAGAGCGGATGGAGGGGTTAGCGGAGTTTTCGTTGGTGGAAATGATGCTCACGTCGCGTCCCATTACCTCAACGCCCGCAAGGTTACAGGTAAGAGGTCCGTTCTCGTCGAGAGTGAAGCCCTCGGGACGGATACCGACGTAAACGGGCTTGTTCTCAACGCCGTTAACGTCAAGCACAGCCTCCTCGCCAATATAGAGCTTGCCATCCTGAACACAGCCGCGGAATACGTTGATGGGAGGAGTACCCAAGAACTTTGCAACGAAAAGATTGATGGGGTTGTCGTAGATCTCCTGAGGCTCGCCAACC
>SVQX01000058.1 GCA_015065065.1 Oscillospiraceae bacterium | reverse complement strand
GTTGGTGACGCGCGTGACCAGCTTGCCCACGGGAATGGAGTTGAGCTGATTGTGCGAGAGGCTTTCAATGTGGACGAAAAGGTCCTCGCGGATGCGGGAAATTATTTTCTGTCCCGTTTTTTGAAGCACGATTGCCTGAATGTAGGTGCATACGAGCGAAACTATGAGGATGCCCGCATAGATCGCAACCAATTTAAGCAGCTCCGACATGGCAAAATCTGCCTTGATTATCTCCACCATGTAGCCCATGATGATGGGGGCGATAATGTCGTAGGACACCGAGAAAAGCATGATTATCAGCACGAAAATAAAGCTCTTCAGGTGTGGTCTTGCGTATACCAGAAGTCGGCGGGTGATCTCGCTGTCCTTCATATTTCGGTCAAAGCCGATAGCTTCCTTTTGCCGGCGGATGGTGAGATATGCAATAATGAATATTACAGATATAACTCCAAGCACCGCGCCAACGGCGATAAGAGGGAAGAACTCATGCATTTGCAGCCACCTCCTCTCCGTGTGCCTCGGCGGCGGACCGCTCGTCGTCCAGCCGCTGAAGGTCTACCATGCTTCGGTATTCGCGGCAGGTGACGTACAGCTCGTCGTGCGAGCCTACGGCGACTATTTTTCCGTCGTCTATAAACACTATCTTGTCCATTGCCTGAATAGTGGAAATTCTATGCGCGATAAGAATAGTCGTCTTGCCCTCGCGCACTCGGCGGAGGTTTTCGAGTATCACCTTTTCGGTCTTTACGTCAACAGCGGAAACAGAGTCGTCAAGGATAAGCAGCTCCGCATCCTTGAGCAGTGCGCGGGCAATAGAGATTCGTTGCTTTTGTCCGCCCGAAACGGTAACTCCGCGCTCGCCGAGAACGGTCTGATAGCCATCGGCAAACTCGCTGATGTTGTCGTGGATATCCGCCATGCGTGCGGCAGCCTCTACTACGTCACCGTCAGCCTCGCCAAGTGCAAACGCGATATTGTGCGCGATAGTGTCGCTGAACAGGAAGTTATCCTGCGGAACGTAAGCGGCAAACCGACGCACGTTGCGTATCGGAATACTGTTTACGTCGTAGCCGTCAATGAAAAGCGTGCCGTCGGGGACGTTGTAGGTTCGCAGGATAAGATCGACAAGTGTGGTTTTTCCTGCGCCCGTTTTTCCGATAATACCAACCTGCTCTCCCGCGTTTATCTTAAATGATACGTTGTCAAGGGCGTCGTAAGTAGCACCCGGGTGGCGGAAGGTGAGGGAGCGGAACTCGATATTTCCACGCAGAGCCTCGGGCTCCTTCACGTCCTCACGGTCGCAAACGTCGGGCTGCGCGTCGAGCAGCTCACCTATACGCTTGAGGGACGCCTTCCCGCGGGAATGCATCTCAACAAGCTGTGATATAGCCATGATGGGCCAGATTATGGCAGTGAAGTATCCTATGAACTCGACAAGCTGTCCTGCGTCGAATTTTCCTTGCCACACAAGGTATCCGCCGTATCCGAGAATAACGCAGATCACCGACTCCACGAACAGAGTAACGAGAATGTTGAAAACCGTAGCCAGCTTGGTGTGCGCCACGTTCACCTTTTCGTTGTGCTTATTTATTTTCCTGAATGACGTGAGCTGCACCAGCTCCTTGACGAATGCCTTGACTACTGCGATGCCCGAGAAGGATTCCTGCGCAAAATCAGACATGGAGGAGAACGCCTCCTGACGAGCATCCCACCGCTTTTCAAGCTGATGGTCCATAAGTGCGCCGATCACAAGCAAAAACACCATGGGTATCATGGAAAGTCCCGTCAGCACAGGGTCCATGGCGTACATTTTCACAAGCGCAAGTCCGCCGAGAAATATGGCATCGCAGAACATCATAACGCCCCAACCGAAGCAATCCTGTACGGTTTCAAGGTCGTTGGTGAACAGCGTCATCATATTTCCCACCTTGTTGACGTTGTAATACTGCTGTGACAGGTCCTTGCAGTGGTCAAACATACGTCCGCGCAGGTGCGTTTCCATCTTGACCGCAGAGCCGCGGAAGCAAACGCGCCAGCCGAATCTGCCGAGGATCATAAAGAGTATTACGATTATCATAGGCAGGCAGATCTTGTCAAGCAGGTATACCATATCGAAGGCGTGTACCGTGCCGTCGGCGTCGGTCACACTGCCGTATATTATACCGTTGACGACCGAGCGGTAAAGCTCGGGAACTACAAGCTGCAAATAGTCAACTGCCACAAGGGCAACAAGCCCTATGATGAAGGCGGGAAGATATCGCAGATAGTATCGGTTTATGTGCTTTCCGAACAGCAAAATACCACCTCGTTTCATTAAAATTCAAAATACCTGTCCATTATATCACAATCAACGCCGAATATCAAGTACATATTTAAATATTTGCCGCATTTTGACGGGGATTTTTTAAAAAAATAGCATTTTTCACAAAAAGGGGTTGACAAAAAGAAAAAAATATGATACAATATGTTGAAAAATGCAAGAAGGGTATATGTTTGTAATCGGACAGACGTTTCTACCAACCACCGTAATGGTTGACTACCGAGCTTTATCGCGGTAGTCAATTTTTTGTTTTGGAGGCAAAATGAACATTTATCTTGAGATATTCGGGTATATAGGAACGGCGTTTGTCATAACGTCAATGATGATGTCCTCGGTGCTGAAGCTGAGACTTGTAAACACCGTCGGCTCGGTGATCAGTATGATATACGCCATACTCTGCAACACCTGGCCCGTGGTCATACTGAATTTTTGCTTGGCAGCTATAAATATATACAAGCTTATCGCCTCCTCAAGGGTGAAGGTCGTTTTCCGTCACGTTACCGTAAAGCCCGAGGATGAAACGGTGAATTATTTTATTTTGAATCACAGGGCGGACATAGAAAAGATATTTCCCGAATATGATTTTGTTATGGAGAATGCTAACGTCGCCTACCTCATCTATGCGGGGGATGAAATGGCGGGCGTGCTTATCGGCAAGACCGAGGGCGATTCTATGACGGTGGAGCTGGACTACACCACGCCAAAATACCGCGACCGCTCCGTTGCGGCTTATATGTACGATCGGATCGGATGCATGGGCGTCAAAAGGGTATATCAAGCCCTCAGCACCGAGCAGCACAACAAATACCTTGACAAAATGGGCTTTACGCTTGCGGACGGCGTTATGGTAAAGGAACTGAAAAGCCCTGATGCATAAAAGAGAACAATACTTTTAGAACGGAGAAAAAATATGAAGCTTATAATAGACGGCTATCCCATAGAGGCGAAGCCGGAGGAATCGTTACTGGATATAGTAAAAAAGCTGGGACTTGTCACGGGCAAGCTCTCCACCGACCCGCTGGTGGCAAAGATAGCGGGTGAAATATTTACGTTGAATTACGTGCCCGTAAGACATAAGGACGTAACTCCCGAGAGCGAGTCGTTGCGCAAGGCGATGGCGGCATCGGGCGGAGTCGTGCGTCTTATCCGATACTGCGACAATGCGGGTAGGGAAGCGTACATGCGCACGGCACAGTTTATACTTTTTGCGGCTATGGAGCAGCTCTGGCCCAAGGCGAGAGCTAAAATGAACTGCATTGTTGGCGCGGGACTTTACATAACCGTGTCGGGGGCGCAGGATTTCTCTGCCGAGCGGCTGAAAAAACGCGTGGAGGAGATAGTGGCTGCAAACTTCAAGCTCGTCCGTCGCAAGATATCCACCGCTAACGCAGTGGGATATTACGGTGCAAAGGGCTGGACGGATAAGGTCAAGCTGCTTGCATATCGCGAAAAGCCAACCATCAGCGTATACGATTTCGACGGCTTTATGGAATATTACTACGGCGAGATGGCACCCTATACGTCATATCTCCGCTCGTGGGATATTCTGCCCGCAGACGAGGGATTTTTGTTCGTATTCCCAAATGCGGAAGCCCCCGATAAGGTGGCAAATTACGACGAGATGCCGCACTACATCAACGTGTATACCGAGGGCAAGCGCTGGGGCGAGCTTATGGAATGTGAGACTGTTGCAGATCTCAACGTGCTGGTCGATAACGGTAGGATACGAGAGCTTATCAGAGTCAACGAAGCCTTGCACGAAAAGAGATTTTCAGAGATCGCCGATATGATCTGTCAGCGCGGCGCAAAGGCGGTAATGCTGTCGGGACCCAGCTCGTCGGGTAAGACAACGTCCGCAAACAGACTTGCAACACAGCTCCGCGTCCACGGCAAAAAGCCGGTGCTTATGAGCCTTGACGACTACTATATCGACCGCGATAAAATACCGCTTTGCGAGGACGGTAAGCCCGACCTTGAGCATATCAACGCCATTGATACCGCGCTGTTCGGAAAGCAGCTCCGTCAGCTGCTTGAGGGATGGGACATAGAGCTTCCGCACTTCAATTTCAAGACGGGTAAGCGCGAATGGATAGGCAAGCGGCTCAAGCTTGAGGCGGATTCCGTAATTATTGTGGAAGGACTCCACGCGCTCAATCCAATTCTGCTGCCAGAGGGTATGCCTGCCGACGCGGTATTCAGAATGTACGTCAGCCCATTCTTGGCGCTAAATCTGGATTATCACAGCAGAATACCGTCAAGCTACCTGCGCCTGCTGCGCAGAATAGTGCGCGATTTCGAAACGCGCAATTCCTCCGTGCAGGAGACCGTGTCCATGTGGGGCTCGGTAAGAAGGGGAGAGGAGAGATGGATCTTCCCATTCCACTCCAACGCCGACGTTATTCTCAACAGCTCCACCCTGTACGAGCTTGCAGTGCTGAAAAAGCATATATTCCCGCTGCTCCTTGCCGTACAGCCCGAGGACGAGTATTATGACGAGGTGCGCGCCATAGTCAAGGTGCTAAACTTCATTCACGAGGCTGACGTGGACGACGAAATACCGCCCACAAGCCTTGTCCGCGAATTTATCGGCGGAAACGCATTTTACAGAAAATGATTTCAGATCGCCTCCTCTGTACTGAGGGGGCGGTTTTGCGTGTTTTGGGGCATATTGTGTCAAAAAACATCGAAGCGTACATAAATTTGTCTACAATAAATTTGAATATGTGTAAAATAAACGATATTTTTGTCTTGACAAGCCAAGCACGAATGTGTTATAATGGTGTAGTGTAATTTTATGCCCATTTACATATATTTTTGCTCAAAGGAGAGATACGTACATGAACGTAAAAATGAACATTCCTTTTTCTCCTCCGGATATTTCCGACCTTGAGGTCGAGGAGGTAGCCGCCGCGCTGCGCTCGGGTTGGATAACCACGGGACCGCGAACCAAAAGATTGGAGGCGAATATCGCCGCATGGCTGGGAACGGAGAGGTGCGTGTGCCTGAATTCCCAGACTGCCTGCGCGGAGATGGCGCTCCGTGTGCTGGGTGTGCGTCCGGGAGATGAGGTTATTACCTCTGCTTATACATACACTGCATCTGCATCCGTCATAGACCATATCGGTGCGAGAATCGTGCTGGTAGATACACAGAAGGACGGATACCAGATGGATTACGACGCGCTTGAGGCAGCGATAACCGAAAAGACAAAGGCGATCATTCCCGTCGACCTTGGCGGAGTCCCTTGCGATTACGACAGACTCTTTGAAATAGTCGAGCGTAAGAAGGGGCTGTTCCGTCCCAACGGTAAGATACAGGAGGCTCTCGGCAGAGTCGCTGTAATGGCGGATGCGGCACATTCCTTCGGAGCGTCCTATCACGGCAAGATGATAGGTAATGTTGCGGACTTTTCGTCGTTCTCATTCCACGCAGTAAAGAATCTTACTACTGCAGAGGGCGGCGCTCTGACCTGGCGCACAATAGAGGGAATAGATAACGCTGAGATCTATAAGATGCTCCAGCTTCTCAGCCTGCACGGACAGAGCAAGGACGCGCTGGCAAAATCTCAGCTTGGCGCGTGGGAGTACGACGTTATCGGCACTTGGTATAAGTGCAATATGACGGATATCTCTGCGGCTATCGGACTCAAGCAGTTCGAGCGCTATCCCGCTATGCTTGAAAGACGTGCGTCTATTATCGCAAAATACGACGCAGCATTCAAGCCGCTCGGTGTGCAGGTGCTTCCGCATTATACGGACGAGCATCGGTCGTCGGGACATCTGTATATCACTCGCATTCCCGGCATCACCGCCGAGCAGAGAAACCAAATAATTATCGAGATGGCAAAGGAAGGCGTGTACTGCAACGTCCACTACAAGCCGCTCCCCATGCATACGGCGTATAAGAACCTCGGATTTGATATCAAGGATTATCCCAATGCGTATGATTTCTTTGCAAATGAGGTGACGATCCCGCTCCATACCTGCCTGAAGGATGAGGAAGTGGACTATATCATTGAAAAATACGTCGACATACTGAAAGGGTACATAAAATGATATACAGATTTTTCAAAAGATTTTTCGACATTGTTTTGTCCTTGATCGCGTTGCCGTTTGTGCTGCTTGTCATCATCATATTCGCCCCCATCATCCACTTTACCGATAAGGGCCCCGTTTTCTACAATGCTCCACGTCTCGGTCGTCGTGGTAAGGTGTTCAAGATGTATAAGCTGCGCTCCATGAAGGTGAATTCCCCTAACCTTAAAAACGCCGACGGCTCTACCTATAACGGTGAAAACGATCCCCGCGTTACCAAGATCGGAAAATTCATGAGAAAAACAAGTATTGATGAATTCCCGCAGTTTTTGAACGTGCTTAAGGGCGATATGAGCTTTATCGGTCCTCGCGCGCATCTGACTACCAACTATAAGGGATACGACTTGCTTGACGAGCCGCATAAGAGAAGACTTGACGTGCGCCCCGGTATCACGGGA
>SVQX01000017.1 GCA_015065065.1 Oscillospiraceae bacterium | reverse complement strand
GACGAAAACGCAGCGGTGCTTTACTACACAATGTGTGCCGAGCACGGTAACATCCCTGCAATGCTTGCTCTTGCAAGAATTTATAAAGAGGGTCTTGGTAGTATTGAAAAGGATGAACAAAAATCTACAAGATACTTCTTTATGAGTGGTATTGGAAGAAATTGATATCAACTATCATTATAAAAACATAATTATTACAAGTTTTTGAAATCTATAGAGGAGAATGTGTGATGAAAGAGGAAATCAAAAATCAAATCCTCGGTTTGTCGATATATAACGTGCGTACCGAAAAAGAGGACATCGTATGGATTGCAAACGAGCTTTGCAAAAAGTACGGTTGGAGCACCGATGATATGATATATACACGCACCGGTTTCGATCCGGTCGAGCACTGTCCGTACAGCAAGGTCGTTCGTGATGAACGCAAGGCGTGGAATTACACTGTTGATGCGGCGCTTGGGGAAAAGGACGTTTATGCCATCGCAACCTTGCTGTTTTTCAAGAAATACGGCACGATTGACGAGACTGCTTTCTATGTAACCAATGAGTCGCTTTTGAGGGATATAGTAGAAATACTTGAAAGCATCGAGGAAAAGGACGCATTTGTTTATTTCCTTATCGGCAAAGCGAATTTCACAGCGCGCGGAGTAGAATATGACTTTGATAAAGCGCACGAGTGCTTCCATTTGGCGGCTGAGGGCGGAATTGAGATTGCAAAACTGTTTGCCCTTGAGATCGAAGACGATTTTGAGGGAATCTTCAAGGAAGCGAGCAAGCTTATCGAGAAGTATCCCGATAGTCACATTATTAAGTTCTACCTCGCATTCTGCTATTATTACGGTTACGGAACCGAGAAGAATTATGAAAGGGTAGCAGAGCTTGTCAAATATACCAAGACAATAGAAAACTATAACCACGATCCCATAGATTACTATTTTCTTTCAAGCAGATATTTGCTTGGACTTTGCTACTTCCACGGCTATGGTGTGGAGAAAAATCTCAGCCGAGCAGAGCTGCTGTTCAGATTTTCTGCCAGCGCAGGCACTCCCGAAGCGTATTACTGCCAGGCAATAACCGAACTTTTATCGGATGACAGTAAACATACGGGGTATATATACGATCTTTTGAAGAAAAGCGCGTACGGTTATTATCTCCCGGCAATCAGAAAGTTTATGCTTTGTCTCCGAAAGGGCTACGGCACCACACCCGACAAGGAGCAGTACGTTGCATTCTCGGACTATTATGATCACTACAAAGAAACTCAAAAAACCACCTCTGATCTTGGAGTTGAAGCGGATCATTGCAATCTTATCGATCACAAAAACAATATCATCGAGGACGATGAAATAGACTAAATTTAGGAGGAAACGCTATGGAAAACAAAAGAAATTACAAATACGATCCTGTTGAGGATACTCCCGAATATCTTGCAATAAAGGACGAGCTTGAGGCAAAAATTATTGAAAGAATGGGCGGCGAAATGACAAGAGGCAACGCACATCTGTACACCCCTCTCAAAAAGGAAATTTTGAAGAAGGATTACGGCATTGATTGGAAGTCGCCCCAGGAGTTGAATCCGAGGATAAAATTTAACTGATATGAAATTAACGTATAGATATACTGTGCACGGTTTTTCCGGTGGTATGATGCTCTCTAACACCATAGACGGCGAATGGGATTTTAATTCGTTTGAGGTCGGTTCACAGCTCGAGAGCGTAAACACCGAAGTGAAAATAACCGTGCTTGAAAAGAATAGCGACAGCGTAACGATAAAGGTTGCGTATCGTAAAAATGAAAAAACGATGACCGTTTCCACCGTGAGCGAGGAATGGTTTAAGGATGATGCCAACGCTTACGGATTTGCCTTTGCGTTTACCGTGAAGGAGTAAGGAGGTGTAGCGGAATGAACGAAAAAATCAGCACGGAGTATCCTCATATTGGCGCATATCGAGATATGAAGCCCGAAATTGATGCTGCAATAAAAAAGGTCAAGTTTTTGCTTGGCTACCAAAAAACCTATTTTGCAGCCCAAAGAGATTTGAGAGTGGCTTTGCGCCGTATGACTAATGATGCGCTTATTGAAAAAATGCAAGCGGAGAAAAACACGGTTTTTCTTGATGAAATCAAAAAATCAACACCTCATAAGGCTACCATAGAAAAGCTGATTGGGGACATAGACCTCTTTGAAGCGGAAAACAAAAAGCTTCTCTCTGCAATTATTAAAAACGGCAGGCTTGATAGCAAAGAATTTGCCGTAATCTATCCGTATCTTTACACGCTTGCCGAGGACAACACCTCGCACGATAGAATTCCGGCAGAGCTTACGTTGTTCTTCGGTGAAAAAACTAAAGAAAAATGCCTGCTTTCATCCGTAGATGAATACGCAATTTTCTACTATCTGTTAATCAAAATAAAGGCAAAGGGCAGATACGCTTTTGCATATCCTCATTTGGCTGATGATCTTGTCGTGTGTATTGAGAACTCGGCGAATATGCCAATGAAGGGCCGTATGGAATTTTATCTTGAGGCAGGCGATTATTACTTAACATCTTGTCAAAGAGATAAAGCAATGGCTTGCTATAAAAAAGCAGCTCTCACCGCCAAGGAAAATGGTGACGTTGAAGGCTCGGCATATGCTATGCAAAAGTATTACAGAGCGAATCAGAGCTTCCCCGAACCAATGCAGATAAAACCCAACGTGGAAGAAATTCAGGCGGAATACGGAAAATACGCTCCGATTGTATTGCAAGGTATAAACGCTCCCACGTTCAAGGTAGATCCTATTGAATTTACCGAAAACTTCGCTGAAAAATACCAAGCGGTTATGTGGAAGGTTGAGGCGGAAATCGATAAGACCCGAGATCTTAATTCGGTTTATCAGCGCTGGAACCTGATGGAAAAATATTTTGCTGAAATAAATACTCCGTGGAGATGCCCTAAGGCCATGAATCCCGGTATGATGTTTGACTGAGGTGAATATGGAAAAAATCAGAGTAAGCGTATATTGGGAAGTAGGAAAAGATGAAGCCGGAAATCAGCTTATCAGCTATTTAAGAGATGACCTTGCCGAAATCAAGCTCGGTGTCCTCGATAAAGAAGAGGATATTGGGGTGGAAATCATCGAAATTTCCAAGGATGAAATCACCGTCAAGGCAGACGGCAAGAAATATCCCCTCAAGAAAGGAGAACGTGTGGAGTTTGATTGCTGGACGGGCTATTACGGCGACAGTAGCGATAACCAATATTTTTTCATCATCTCTTGGGAGGATGAAGCGATAAGCAATTACACCGAAACTATGCTGGATCTAAAAAAAGATTACATAAAGAATTAAGGAGAAGCGCGAAATGGAAGATAAAAAGTTTTTAAGAGTAACAGGTAAACGAGTAGAAAAGAACGGAAATGTCGTAGCTGAGGCAACCGCTATCGTGCCTTACAAGAAGGGCGGTTCTGCAAGTCTGCCCGATGTTCCCCCTTTCAACACGAACGTATGGCTTGCGGGAGATGTCGGATTCAATATGAAGTGGATCGAATATACCTCCACCGGCAAGATTGCATATTTTTATGATAAATATTATGACCTTGTTGACGGAAAAGCGCACGCAGAGTGCGAGATCAAGGGCGATAATATGATTTTCGACTTTGAGCTTATCGACCTTCCCAAAAACGCTGATTACGCGGTAGCAATGAAGGTTAGAAAGGTAGAGCCCGGTGAAAAGATCGACGAGGGCTGTAGCAAGTTCTTCGGCAGTCCCTGTCTCCCCACGGCAGATGATCCATATCCCGATGACGGTGTTTTCTTTGCACAAATTAGATGTGAGGATCTTAGGGATCTTGATCCCGAGTGCAGACTTCCTCACAAGGGATATCTTTATTTCTTCCTTGATGCTGAGATGTATCCCTCCGATGACCTTTATATGATGGTTAATCATACCCTTGAAGAGCCTAAGTATATTCTTGACGATTACAACGAGGAGTGTAACATCAAGGGTTTAACCGATACCTACGTTATTACCTTTGAAAAGGTTGATGCCGGATATAGCGGAACAAAGCTCCTCGGCTATCCGAGCAACGACGTTGACGACAGCGATGACAGGGGCGGTCTGCTTCTTCAGTACGACCCCCTTGAGTTTGACGTACCCTTCCTTGCAACCTGCGACGGATACGCATTTGTATTCTTCGGTGACAGCGAGGAAAACAAGTTCTCCGGCGCAGATTACGTTGTTTGGGGATCTTAAATTCTCTACGCATTTATCTCAAAAATGGTGTTATATTAATAAGCTTAGGAGAAAATTATGTCAATTTATTTTAGTAACTATGTAAGACAAGGCAAAAAAACCTTTAAAATCAAGAAGCTCGAAGCGGGTAAATTCACCGCTCACGTATCGTACCAATACGGCTATTTCAACGGTGATAAGTTTGAAGGGCTTTCCTTTTACTATAAAAAATACGAATATATTGAGCGCGATGAAGACGACAGGGACGGCATCGGCGGTACGTCGTTGGAAACGGACGCCGTTGTTATGCTCGGTACGTACGTTGACGGGGTTAAGCACGGATATTGCACGGCTCTGCCCGACACTAACGATCGCTTTGCCAAAACCGGATACTATAATCATGGCAGTTACGTAACCGAGAAGGAAGCGGAAGAGCTGGGCTTGGAAAAAAAGCAGATTCCCCTTGAAGAATATACCTTTGAAAACGGTCAAACAATGCCCGTAGATTGCGTTGACGAGGACGGCTTCAGCATGCTTCGTGAGATGGATTTCTTCCGCGAAGGAGACTTCAGATACACCCTTACCGAAGGACAGTTCGTAGGTGGAAAGCTGAACGGATTGGGGACTACGTGTTACGACTCCGACGTCAACGGCGATAGTCAATACATCAGAAAGAGCGGTGTATTTAAGGACGGAGAGCTTGTCTTTGGATATAGATACGAGTACTCGGCTGACGGGGAATCCGAAGAATACTTTGGATATGCAGACGGACGAGATATCGATGAATACGGTGAAGAAATTGTTTATGAAGGCAAAAGATATATCGGAGAGGCAGTGAACGGTGTTCCCTCCGGTATAGGTTGCTTGTTCGAGGGCAAGAATAAGATGCTTAAGGGCACCTTCAAGGATGGCAAAATTCACGGTATAGGCTGTACTTATAAGCTGGTAGACGGTAAGTGGTTTCCCTTTGACTTTAAACTTAAATACGTCTTTAAAGAGCTATTGAATGAGAACGATTATCCTAATGATTGCTGGGGCATCTTTGCAAACGGCAAATATCAGCCCGATATGACTTGGGAAGAATTCTTTGATGCATACAGCGATGTGAAAAAGGTTTAAAGATATGAATGTAAAGCCGATTATTCGCGTTCACTACATTAACGACGACTATAAATTATGGAATCCTCCACGTAAAGCTAATTTTGAAAAGTATCTGCAGGCAGAGCCCGGAAGAATTTTTGAAAGCTGCGGAGGATTTGATCCGTTGGACGTGCTTTCTGTTTCCTCTGACGAGATTGTTATTAGGTTGGATGAAAAAACAAAAGCACTCCACCCCGGCGAAACTATTACTATGCACTATGAGTTGCCGGGACTGATCGCTGACGGCAGCGGATTTGAGTATTTCACCTTAACCGTCCACTGGCTTACAGAAGAGGAAGCGGAATCAGTCGTCGACGATCCGATGGGAAAACAAGGATAAAATGCACCATTTCCGCTTTCGGCAGTTCATTGTATTAACGATTGAGTTATTACACAAGAATCGACAAGTTTCGACAGAAGCTTGTCGATTTTACTTTTTCACTCTTCACTTTTCACTTTTCACTCAAACCTCTTGTCGATTTTTGGCAAGTAATAAGTAATAGTGAATAGTGAAAAGGTGTTTGATGTTGCTTTTTGCCGTGGCAAAAAGCATTATTTATTTTAAAGTTGAAAAGCATTAGGTTTTATGATGTAATTAAAATATCATGGTGAAAGGTGGTAAGGTTATGACTGAAAGTCCGCTAATTTTAAAATCCAAAGCATTTGCGCTTAATGTGATACAAGCTTGTAAAGAGTTGAGGGTGGCAAAGTGTGAAAGTGCTTTGATCAATCAGTTTCTGCGTTCGGGAACAAGTATTGGTGCAAACATCAGAGAGGCATTTTATGCTCACGGAAAAGCTGACTTTATTGCCAAGCTTCAAATTGCTTTGAAAGAGTGTTCAGAAACGGAATATTGGCTTGAGCTTGTTTTAGAAAGTGGCTATTATCACGATAAAACCTTGCTTGAAAAGTGTACGGAAATTAAAAGAATTTTAATCGCTTCTCTCAACACCGCCAAGGAGAAAAATAATGGGTAAAATTTATGCGCGTTTTAAGGAATTAAAAAAGGAATGTCCAAAAAATTGGTTTATGGACAAAATAGGGCTTGTAAAATTTGAAGATGATAACAAAAAATACGAGATATATTTTACTCGCAAACGTGCAAACAGATATTCTATTATTCATTGTAAAAACAATACGGTTGAATGGGAGCAGTTTCCGATTTTGCCTCGTATAGCCGGCAGAAGATATGGAATACAAGAGCCGATTATAAGTATTGCTCCAACAAAAGAATGCGTTAGAATCATCGTTATTCTTGGTAAGCCGAACAGAATCACCGGTCTTGATGAAGGCAATTTTCGTTCGATTCATAAGTATGATGAGAATTATATAAACGTAATGTCGGAAGCGCGGTTCAAAGAATTATAACGCACAGAGGTTCGAGCCCATACGAAAACTCTTGAAAATATCTTTTTTATCGCCAATTAACAAAAAATTCGACAAGTTTCGACTTGTCGAATTTTTTTATCCATTGCGAAAGCAATGGCATATCATCACGCTTTAGCGTGTATCTCATCACCGAAGGTGTATATCATCAGCCGCAGGCTGTATTATGCTTTCGCAATGATGATATACAAGGCTTTCGCCTTGGTGATATACAAAACTACGTTTTTATGATATACACGCCGTCGGCGTGATTTTGTGCGTGAGTTTAAGTCCATACGAAAACTCTCCGAAATATCTTTTTTGCCCGTCTTCCACAAAAGAATAAAAGCAAGTTCTTTTTTACCAAGGTGAAAAAATTATCGTTAAATACTGACTGAAAATCCGTGATATACAAAGACCTTTTCTACCGTTAAAATATCGCCATTCGTTCAATTATCGAGTATATTTGCTATATTTCTCGGTTCCTGTAAAACACAATGGATAGATACCAAGACAGTGCGTATATTCCAATTCCAACAATGCATATGATGGGCAAGATCCCATTCAGCTTTATTTCAGCTTGAAATCCGCTAGATAACAAATTTGAGGATATAATACTACCTGCGCATACAACGCCTATCATAATATAGTATGCCATTCTTCCTTTTTCAACGCCGAGCTTAAACATAAACGGGAGAGTGATGGAGGATGCAACAAGCGCCATAATCAGGAGGAGCATCATAAGAGCAAGGTATTCTCCGAGTATGAAAGTACCGCTAATGCTCATTCGTATTGTCTGCGAAATACCGAGGATAAGCAGAACAGCCATCTGCGTTCCGAGTCCTATCAAATATTTGCCGCTAACTATCTGTCCTTTTGTGTACGGCATTGTTTCGCTATATTGAAACCATCCGCTTCGCTCATCGTAGGCAAGTAGATTGACGGGAATCATACCGCAGAGCAAACACGGATAAAATACGAAAAACAAATTTTCGCTGCTTGCAAAGGATACCGCGATAAACACTACGGTAATTAGCAGATAGGCTTTGCAATACTTTTTCATCATATATAGATCCTTCAAAATAAGTCCCTTCATTTATCTCGCCTCCTTTACCATAAATACAAACAGCTCCTCGATGCTGATAGGACTTAATTGAAAGCCGTCGGGCGCATCCCGCCGTGACACGATAACCTCAGCGCCGTAGGGCGTCTCTTTTTTGTATTTTACTTTTCCAAGCTCCGAAAGTTGTTCTACGGTACAGTGAATGATGCCATACTCACTCAAAAGCTCGTCCTTTTCCTCGCACAGCAAAAGCTTGCCCTTGTGCAAAAACGCCACGTAGTCGCAAAGCCTTTCAAGATCGCTGACAATGTGAGAGGATATGAGAATGGAGTGGCTTTCGTCCCTTGTAAAGTCGTAGAACATCTCAACCACCTCGTCGCGCACGACGGGATCAAGTCCGCTTGTCGGCTCGTCAAGCAGTAACAGCTTCGCGCCGTGAGACATAGCGACGGCAATTCCGAGCTTCATTTTCATACCGCGCGAAAAATCCTTAAACTGCTTGTTGTCGGGCAAGGACAGCTTTTGCAGGAGTCGGGCATATTCCGCATCATCCCAATTACGAAAGGTGTGCTTCATAATCTTGCCGACCTGCTTTGCCGTCAAGCATTCGGGAATACCCACCTCATCCATCACAACACCGACATCTTCTTTGGTAAGTGAAATATCCTTTTCATTGTCACGTCCGAGTATTGTGATTGTTCCGCTGTCCTTATGAAGCATATCTAAGATAAGCTTTATGGTAGTGCTTTTGCCCGCTCCGTTTTCGCCGATCAGCCCCATAATGCAACCGCTTGGCAGAGTAATACTTACGTTATCCAAGCGAAATCCGGAAAAGGATTTGCTTACATTTTTTAATTCAAGTGCGTTCATTCCTGTTCCTCCAGTCCAAACGTAATCATTTCAATAACATCCTCGCGACTCAGATTACATGATGCGGCGAGCTTTGCTATCTCTTCAATATGCGCTTCTATCTTTTTGAGATTTTCCTCACGTAAAAGCTCTATGTTCTTTGGCGCAACGTAACATCCCTTTGCGGGCAGAGTGTAAATGAAGCCTTCCTTTTCAAGCTCCTCATAAGCACGCTTGGTCGTGATAAAGCTGATGCGCAGATCCTTTGCGAGTCCTCGAATAGACGGGAGCATCTCGTCCTCTTTAAGCTCACCGCTTATGATTTGATTTTTAATTTGAGAATATATTTGATTATAAATCGGTTCGCCGTTTTTATTGTCGATTAAAATATTCACGTCATCACCTCTGTTAAAACTGTATATCTATATTATATACAGTTTTAACGGCTTTGTCAAGAGCTTTTAAGAAAATATACTTAAAAAACACTCTATATTTTTGTCTTGCTTCAGTGTAATACATGCACCGTTTTCACTTTCGGTAGTTCATTGTATCAACGAATGGATTATTTCACGAAAGAATAAAAGCAAGGGCGAGAAGGGGAGCGGTGGTGAATCGGTGTGCTTTTGCCCCGTTCTGTGTTACTGCAAAACGAACAAAAGGTACGGCGGAGTGCTTCGAATTGCCTGTGTCAAAAATATGCACAAGGAAAAATTGCTTTTTCGCTTTACAAACGACAAGCCTTTTGTTATAATATGTATATGAGCTGCAGTTAACTTGCAAAGGAGGACTTTATATGAGAAAAATTATATCATTAGCACTTGTCTTCGTTGTGCTTGCATCTTTGCTTGCAGGATGCGGAGGCGGAGCGTTGCCTGACGGTATGAGCGGCAGTGACGCTGCAAGGCTTCTGCTTGCCAATGAGCGTCTCGATGCCCAGCTTCTCAAAACCGAGGGCGATATATTTGAAAACGGCGTTGAGGTGATGAACAATTTGGCTAAGACTGCCATTGCCAATTTGAATGTTCCATACGTTGGCAACAACGCTCCTGCCGTAACAAAGCTCTCATCATTTCAAAGCCTGTCCACCGTGCTTGAGGGTGACTACAGCGGAAAGGTGGAGATCGGCGGAGATACTTTTACTTGGAGCGGCTTTGAGGAAAACAACAATTCTTACGACTTTTTCAAAAACATCACGGACGGCATTGTTTTTTCTGCACAGGTTGGTGCGGAGCTTATAGATAACATCAAGAAGAACGTAAGAGTTGTTGACAAATGGGTGGAGGTCGGAGACTCTCAATACTACCTGAGCGTTAGCGAGAACTCTGAGACACTTTGCGAAAGACGACCTGCCGACAATAGCATAACCGTATGCAAGCGTTATAAAAATGCGGACGGGGACGATGTTTACGAGCTATACAGCGCAAATGACAAATATGAGGAAAGATGCACTTATATTCCGGGAAAGAGATACGAGCGATCCTCCATCAATGATCACGGTGAGCATGCCGAGGATTATTTTGTGGCGGATAACAGCAAGGGGTATTGGGAGACCTATATCGTCGGTGCTTTACCCACGCATTATAACGTGTCCTATTTTATAATGAAGGATGATATATGTTACGATGCATTTTATGATCCCAAGGATGGAAGCCTCCCGATTTTGAAGGTGATGAGCGCGGATAGGGCGACAGACATTATTAACTTTTCCGATAACGGTGTGAGCGTTAAGTTCAGTGGATTTGACGGCATTAAAAGCGTGGAAGCCCCCTCTGATGCTGTGGAATATACGGAAGGCGAGTATGCAAACCTTGCGCAATTTGAAAACGCCAAAGTACATCTGACAAACGGAAGGGTATTGAATTACGGAGAGAGCTTTGTGGACGGCAAGGTAAATATCTCAGCCATTCACGTTGGCTTCGGCGGAGGATTTGGTTATACAGGCGAGATCTATTTGGACATCTCGGGTGAGACCGATGTCGAGATACTTGAGCATCTGAGGAGCTTTCTAAATGAGGTCGGCTTGAAATGCAGACGCGATATTGACAGCGTGTTTGCCGGCATTCACAGAGCCTATATTGAGCTGGATAGCATTATCCAATATTACACATGGAACGGCTTTTCGGTCATAGATGAGGCAGGTATCGGCGAGGCGATCCATAAGGAAAAGGCTCGTATCAGTGAGATGGAGGCTTTGTATACCGCTGTAAAGGATGCAGAGGTATTGGATATTTCCGATACTAAGCTCATTGAGATGAACATTAAATTCGCGCCCATTACCGAGAGTAGCTTTGAGGGTGTCACGCTTGACGCAGGCGAGGTATCGGTTGACAGTATTTCTCTGACTGTCGAGGACACGACACTTTATGTCGAGGATGAGCCTTATCGTGTTATGTTGGCGCTTGCCAATGCAAACGGCGGGCTTGTCCATCTGGATATGGAAAATACCTTGTCAACCAAATATGCGGATGAGGATAAGTTCACCGTGACAGCCTCGCGGCTTAATTTCACGCTTCCCGCGCTTTCGTCAGGTAGCTATACGCCGGTGGCTTATATTGCTACCTCGGATGGAATCAGAGCCTCGGCTTATACACCCGTGACGGTCAGCGAAATCGCCAATATGCCAATGAGTATTCAAAGCATGACCGTGTCGGCGGCAAAGAGCGAACAAAATACGCTCACGCTTAGCTATACGCGGGCCGGGGACTTTGTAGTAGATCTGACGACGGAGGACCGTGTCGGCTATGAGGAATTCAAGGCTCTCGTATCCATGCAGGCGTTTGAATACGGTATACCCTCGGACATCATAGAGGTCATGTCCGGTGACACATACACGGCGCTCGAGGGCGACGAAGCAGAGATCGCCGACGGTGCTTACCGCATCTCCTATAAAACGGAAAACGGCGATCAAGTAGCGCAAGGATACATTTATGTGCAGTATTCTTGTAAATAATCACAAAACCAACCGCAAGCCGATATTTCACTTAAAAAAGCTGAGATATCATACTGCGATAAAATATTGGCTATTTAAAGCAAAGCACAAGCCACCGCGACGGCGGTGGCTTGTGCTTTTAGCTTTATCAATTAGTGATATCCTTAATATTATAAGGCGTTGACTGGTAGACGTAGTAGTTGAGCCAGTTGGAGTAAAAGAGATTTGCGCAGGAGCGCCAATTTACTATCGGCTCGCGGCTGTCGTCGTCATTCGGAAAATAGTTTTTGGGAAGCTCAATGGGAAGTCCCGCGTTCTTGTCGCGGAGATATTCCTTTTTGAGGGTGTCGGCATCGTACTCCGAATGTCCCATTACGAATATCTGCCGCCCCTTTTCGGTCATGGCACAGCACACGCCCGCCTCGTCCGAGCTTGCAAGAATTTTCAGTGCGCTCACCGCCGCGATATCCTTCCGTCGGCAGGTGGTATGGCGGGAGTGGGGGACGTGGAAAACGTCGTCATATCCGCGGAAAAGCATGGAGCGCTTGTAGTCCAGCTTGTGCTGAAAAACGCCGAACAGCTTTTTGTCAAGCGGATATTTGGGTATTCCGTAGTGGTAGTAGAGTCCCGCCTGCGCGCCCCAGCAGATATGCAGGGTGCTTTGAACGTTTGTCTTGCTCCACTCCATTATCTCGCATAGCTCTGCCCAATAGTCCACAGCCTCAAAGTCAAGCTGCTCTACGGGTGCGCCCGTGATTATCATGCCGTCGTATTTATTGCCCTTTACCTCGTCGAAGGTCTTGTAAAAGGAAAGCATATGCTCCTCGGAGGTGTGGCTCGCCTTGTGCGTGGCGGTCTGGAGCAGCTCCAGCTCCACCTGAAGGGGAGTGTTACCGATAAGTCGCGCTATTTGCGTTTCGGTGACTACCTTTTGCGGCATGAGATTGAGCATGAGTATTTTCAGGGGACGGATATCCTGTGTCATTGCGCGTGTCTCCGTCATAACGAAAATATTTTCCTCCAGCAACGTATTTGTTGCGGGCAGAAGGTTGGGGATCTTGATAGGCATATCCTTCTCCTTTCTTTATTTTGTTATTATTTTATGCGTTGAGAGCCTGCTCAAGGTCAGCGATAATGTCCTCGATGTCCTCGATTCCGATAGAAAGTCGCACCTGCTCGGGACGAACACCGCAGGCGACGAGCTGGTCGTCGGTGAGCTGGCGGTGGGTGGTGCTGGCGGGATGGAGGGCGCAGGAGCGCGCGTCAGCCACGTGTACCACGATATTGAGCAGCTTCAGGTTGTTGAGGAACTTGGTGGCCGCTGCTCTGCCTCCCTTGATGCCCACGGAGATAACTCCGCACGCTCCGCGCGGCAGATACTTTTTGCAAAGCCCGTACTGCGCGTTGTCGGGAAGAGCGGGGTAGTCCACCCATTCGACCTTGTCGTGCTTGGACAAAAATTCGGCAACCGCAAGGGCGTTTGAGCAATGTCTGTCCATACGGCAGGAGAGGGATTCGAGCCCGAGATTGAGAATGAACGCTGCCATGGGGGACATGGTAGAGCCCATATCGCGGAGGAGCTGAGTTCTTGCCTTGGTAATGTACGCTGCCGCACCAAACTGCTGAGTATAGATAACGCCGTGGTAGGACTCATCGGGAGTAGTCAGCTCGGGGTACTTGCCGCCCACGCTCCAATCGAATTTACCGCTGTCCACGATACAGCCGCCGACGACGGTGGCATGACCGTCCATATACTTTGTGGTGGAGTGCGTCACGATATCCGCGCCGAATTCAAAGGGACGGCACAGCACGGGGGTTGCGAAGGTATTGTCAACCACGAGCGGAACGCCCATCCTGTGCGCGATAGTGGCATATCTTTCAAAATCGAATACTACAAGGGCGGGATTTGCCAGAGTTTCGCCGAAGAACAGGCGAGTATTTTCATCAAACGCGGCTTCCACCTCTGCGTCGGTCATTTCGGGGGTGACGAAGCGAGTTTCAATGCCCATTTTTTCAAGAGTTACGGCAAAAAGGTTGACCGTGCCGCCGTATATGGAGGACATAGCCACGATATTCTGGCCTGCGCGGGTGATGTTGAGTATAGCTATAAGGCTTGCCGCCTGACCGGAGGACACAAGCATTGCGCCAACGCCGCCCTCCATGTCCGCTATTTTATTCTCCACCGCTTCAAGGGTGGGGTTGGAGATTCGGGAGTACATGTGTCCCGGCGCCTTGAGGTCAAAGAGGTCGCCCAAATGCTCCGCACTGTCGTACTTGTAGGTGGTGCTTTGATATATGGGCAGAACGCGAGGCTCGCCGTTCTTGGGGGTGTAGCCCGACTGAACGCATTTTGTGTCTATCTTGTAGCTTGACATAACAGTTTCCTTTCGGTTGAAATTATATTTTCCGCATCTTTGCGGCAGTTTACTTGATTATGGCGGTATTGCCGTCCATGACAGCTACGCCGTCCGAAACGGCGGGAAATTCGATAATGGACGTGCATCCACGAAAGGCGTTTTTGCCTATTTCCTTGACGTTAGCTCCAAAGCTGACGGATTTTAAAGAGAAGCAGGAGTCGAATGCGGATGCAGGAATTTTCTCAAGACTGTCGGGCAGGGTGACAGACTCAAGTGCGACACAGCCCATAAACGCCTGTATGCCCATATGCTCAAGCGATTTTCCAAGGCTGACGGTGGCAAGTGATTCACAGCTCATAAACGCGCTGTCGCCAATGGACACAAGCGAGTCGGGAAGGCTGATATGGGTCAGCCCCTTACAGCTGCGGAAGGCACGGAGCCCTATGCTTTCAACGCCGTCGGGGATAATTATCTCGCGGACCGTAAGGCAACCGTTAAATGCGTTGTCGCCAATCGACTTGCATCCTCCAAGCAGGGTTATGCTTTGAAGCGAGAGTGGGAAAAATCCTCCCGCGAGAGTGTATGATTCAGCCCCGAAAATATAGCCGAGGTAAGTGTTGTCGTCTGCCGAGCCGCCCACGAAGGGGAGGGTGAGTGAGGTCAGCGCCCCACAGCCCTGGATCGCGCCGAGCCCTATGCTCTTGACGGTGGCGGGAAAAGTTAATTCAAGCAGTGATGCACATTCGTTGAATGCAAATTCGCCGATCTCGGCGACTGCATCGCCGATATTTACGTATTCAAGGGAAGAACAGTTAGAAAAAGCGAAGTCACCGATATTCTCAATACCGTCGGGGAGGGTGAGCGCGACTATATCGTTACAGTCGTAGAACGCGCCCTCGGGGACTACCTTGCCTTCGCCCGTAAAGATAACGGTTTGAAGCTTAAATGGAACTGCGGCGGCGTTGAGCTTATATTCCGTTGCACCAAAAATATATCCCACAAAGCCGGAGGTCTTGTCACTGCCCTCGTCGCAAACGTCGTATATGGAGGCGGAGTAGGGAAGCTTCAAGGTGGTAAGTCCGTCGCATCCTTCAAATGCGTCGCGGCATATTTTGCGTACCGATTCGGGAACACATACGGCGCGAAGTGCGGTTATATCCTTGAATGCCTCCTCGGCAATTTCCAAGACCGTTTTGCCGCCTATGCTGTCGGGAATAACGACTATTACATCATCTCCCACGTATCCTGTGATACGTACGCCGCCGTCCATTTCTTCAAACGAAAGGTCCTCGGCGGGGCAAACGGGGGATTCGGCAAAGGCATCTATCGCCGCCTGCCTGTGGTCTGCGGTTATTTTTTGCGCTTCCTCTACCGTGTATTCGGGAGTTGCCTCGGTGGTGTCCTCTTGCGTCGTTATCTCCTCGGTGTCCGTGGTGTTAGCACCCCCGCCCTCCGGCGAGCAGGCGGTGAGCGCCGCCAATGTCACGGCAAGCAATATTAGCAGAGCTTTTTTCATTTTTATCTCCATCTGTTTTATACAAAACGGCTTCCACGGCTTGACTTTTCGCGCCGTGGAAGCCATCAGCCGAAGGGTTCGGCGGTTATTTGGTTTGCGATTTACGCGGCAGTGGTTTCGGGCTCGGTGGTTTCGGGCTCGTCAGCCGTAGTCGTGCCGTTGTCGGTAGTTACCGCGTCGGCAATATTTTCATAGTACTCTTTCACGTAATCGTTGTCCTTGAAGGAGTCGGTGTCGATCTTGTCCTTGAGAGTAGAGGATTCGGTAGCAAAAGCGAATTCGCCGATTTCCTCGATAGCGTTGCTCAGAGTGATATTTTCAATGGCGGTGCAGTCATAAAGGGCGAGAGTGCCGATCTTCTTTACCTGATTGCTGTCAAACTCGGTCAGCGCGTAGCACCTCCAGAAGGCACCGTTGCCAATAGTCTGAGTAGTGGAGGGCAGCTTAGCTTCGGTAAGTCCCGCACAATCGGCAAACGCGAAATTATCAATAACCTCGAGCGACTTTCCAAGGTCAAGCTTGGTGATAGCAGCACAGCCGTAGAACGCGCACTCGCCAATAGTTTCAAGTCCCTCGGGGAGAGCGTTACCCTTGGAGGTCTTGCCCGATTCCCCGTCCTTCCAGGTGATCTCGGAAAGATTTACGCAGCCGGAAAAGGCATAATCGTCAATAACGGTTACGGTAGCGGGGAGCTGAACCGAAACGACGGAAGCGAGCTGGTAGAACGCCTTTTCGCCGATAGCAGCAACGGGTCTGCCGTTAAACTCTGCGGGAACGGTAACCTTATCGTTATGGGTGGCCTTGCCGACGTAGGACACAAGCACGGCGGTATCTGCCGCGCCCTCGGCAAAGGTGAAGGTACCCTTGTCTGTTATGTATTCGTTCTGCTCGGGAGTGTACTCGCCGATATTATCGCCGCCATCCTGTGTGCCCGTGCAGGCAGCCATGGACAGAGCCATGAGAGCGGCAAGCGTAACAGCTAAAAACTTTTTCATCAAATTTACCTCCGAAATAATACAAGCGCGTAACGCGCATTCAGTAACACACCGTATATTATATAACATTTACATCCGATTGTCAAGAGATTTTGGCAGTCAGTTGCAAAATGTTTGCGTAATATTTACATTTTTTATATAAGAATCGGGAGATGCCCTTGAAAAAATGACAAAAATGTGGTATCATTATAGGCGGATGGATACTCAAATGAAAATCAAGGAGTAAAATATATGCTCTCAAAGGTATACAGCGCGGGACTTTTCGGAATAGACGGCTTTATGGTCAGCGTGGAGGTGAACGGATACCCCGCCATCCCGCAGTTTGAGCTTGTGGGGCTTCCCGATCTTGCGGTAAAGGAGGCAAAGGAAAGAGTACGCACGGCGTGTGCCAATACGGGAATCCGTTTTCCCGAGGCGGCACTGCTTGTCAACCTCGCGCCTGCCGACAGACGCAAGGAGGGCTCCGGCTTTGATGTTGCTATCCTTACGGGAATACTTAAATGCGTCGGTGCGATATACGGCGGCGCGGATCTTTCGGATAAGTGCTTTGTCGGCGAGCTTTCGCTATCGGGAGAGGTGCGAGGCGTGCGCGGTATTCTGTGTATGTGCGTGGCGGCGCGTGATGCGGGGCTCAAGGAGTTTTTTGCGCCTGCGGAAAACGCGCGAGAGGCAGCAGCTGTAAAAGGAATAACGGTATATGGCGTGCGCACCATGCGTCAGCTTATTGACCATCTCAACGGCACGGCGCTTATGACTCCCGTAGAGTCGGATGACGCCTCGTTTGCCGAATCCTCCCAAAATCACGATATAGACTTTTCGGACGTGAAGGGACAAAGGCTTGCCAAGCGCGCTATGGAAATAGCCGCAGCGGGCGGACACAACATACTGCTCATAGGACCTCCCGGCACGGGAAAATCCATGCTTGCCAAACGGCTTTCAACCATTCTGCCTCCGCTTACGTTTGAGGAGGCGATAGAAAGCACGAAGGTACACTCGGTGTCGGGACTTTTGCCCGAGGGTGTGTCACTTTTGTCGCACCGACCCTTCCGCTCGCCGCATCACACCATGTCGGCGGTCAGCCTTGTGGGCGGAGGAATAAACCCGATGCCTGGCGAGGTTTCCCTTGCAAATAACGGCGTTTTGTTCCTTGACGAGCTGCCCGAGTTTCCAAAGCAGGTGACCGACGCTCTGCGTCAGCCCTTGGAGGACGGACGGGTGACTATCACTCGCGCAAACGGCAGAGTGACCTTCCCATGCTCGTTTATGCTTGTGGCGGCAATGAATCCCTGCCGTTGCGGATACTACGGCGATCCTACCCATAAATGCACCTGCAGTGACGCCGACGTGCGCAGATACATCTCGCGGATAAGTGGACCTATGCTTGACAGAATAGATATACAGATAGAGCTTCCATCTATCAGCTACGAGGAGCTGTCTGGAGATAACGGCGAGCAGAGCGAGCGCTCGGCGGACGTGCGCCGGCGCGTCATCAAGGCAAGAGGCTTTGCAAGACAGCGTATGGCAGGGGAAAGAGGCAGAATATTCTGTAACGCCCAGCTCGACGCGGCGGCAATACGCAAATATTGCGTGGCGACCGAGGATGCCAAGGCACTGCTCAAGGCGGCTTACGAGTCACTTGGAATGTCGGCGCGCGGATACGACAGACTTATGCGTGTGGCGCGTACTATTGCCGACCTTGCAGACAGCGAGGTGATTGAGGCGGAGCATATCGCCGAGGCCATCCAGCTTCGCAGCCTCGATAAAAAGTATTGGGGCTGAAAAACAAAACGGTGAAAGGCTTTTTATGACTGATATACTGTGCAGGCTGTTCGTTAAGAACAGAGATAAAACAAACGATCCTACCGTGCGCCGTGCCTACGGCACGCTCGTCAGCGTGGTGGGAATAATAATGAATATCCTGCTTGCCACAGGAAAATATGCGGTAGGATATATTTTCGGGGTGATATCTATTCAGGCGGACGCGGTGAATAATCTGTCGGATGCAGGCTCTCAGCTTATCTCGCTCATCAGCTTCAAGATAGCCGCAAAGCCCGCGGACAGAGAGCATCCCTTCGGTCACGCGAGGATCGAATACGTGGCTTCAATGATAGTTTCCTTCCTCGTGCTGGTGGTTGGCAGTCAGCTTTTGTCCGAGTCGGTAAATAAGATAATACACCCCACCGCAACTGTGTTCAGCTGGATATCCGTGGGCGTGCTTGGTGCGTCCGTGGTAATCAAGCTGTGGCTTGCGATGTTCAACCGTCGGGTGGCTAAAAAGATAGACTCTGCCGTTATGCGCGCGACCTCTGCGGACAGCCTGTCGGACGCTATTGCCACCTTCGCCGTGCTTGTGGCTACGGTGATATACAAATTCACAAGCTTTGACCTTGACGGATATATGGGCGTTATCGTTGCTGTGCTGATACTTGTCGCAGGCGCGAAGATACTCAACGAAACAAAGAATTCCATTCTCGGCGGCGCACCGTCGGAGGAAACGGTGAGGACGATTGAGGAGGTGGTATCCGAGTACCCCGAGGCTCTCGGAATTCACGATCTCGTGGTGCATAGCTACGGTGCGGGACGAAATATCGCGTCGTTGCACGTTGAGGTGGACGGAGCGATTGATATTTTTAAGACGCACGACACGGTGGATATGATAGAAAAGCGCTTGCGCGACGAATTCGGAATTGACGCGACCATTCACATGGACCCGATAGTCACGAACGATCCGCAGGTGACGGAGTGGCGCCGACGGGTAGAGGATATTGCCGCAGAGTTAGAGCCGACGCTTAAAATACACGATTTCCGAATGGTGCCCGGAAATACTCACACCAATCTTATCTTTGACGTTTCCGCGGGCTTTGAGGTAAAGCTGTCCGACGGCGAGATAAGGTCACATATATCCGATGCAGTGCAAAAGGAGAAAGAAAACCATTTCTGCGTTATAACCGTGGACAGAGAGTGATATGCTTGTTAAAGTGGCACAATTATTTGAGTTTTACCGCGATTTTGTTTGTAAATGAGTGAAAAATGAAAAAAATTCAAAAAAACTCTTGACAAAAGGGGCGGTCGTCGGTTATAATATAGGATGTCATTGTGTAAAAGCGTAAATGTGGCTGTCAGGCAAAACGCTTCCGGACAAAATAAGCAAGGAGGTGCTAAGGAATGCTCAGAACTTATCAACCCAAAAAGCGTCAGAGAAAAAAGGAGCATGGCTTCAGAAAGAGAATGAGAACGGCAGACGGAAGAGCAGTTCTTAAGAGAAGACGTGCAAAGGGCAGAAAGAGACTGACCTACTGATTTCCGAAATATGAGCGGGTGCGCGCACTCGGTGTGTCGTAGCCGTATCGCAAAACATAAAAACCGCCGATGACCGATAGTGCAAGGAGCAGATTGCGTTTTTTGACTGTCTGTCCTCGGGGTTTTTCATTATAGGGAATTCGCACAAAATATCAACGAAACTACACGACGGAAGCGGAAAATCGACAGAGCCACGGTCGCAAATAACACAATATCGTTAGGTGAATGAAAAATGAAGGAAATAGCCATCAAAGAAAATCATCTGTATAACAAGACCTTCAAGCGGGGCAAACGGTTCGCGGGCAGATACGTTGCTGTATCCGTGCTTCGCGACTACGCAGCAAAACGGCTGATGCTTGCCAATCCGAAGAAGGCTTACGTCAACAGAATAGGTCTTTCCGTCCCCAAGCGTGAGGGCGGGGCAGTGGCGCGCAACAGAGCCAAGCGAATAATCCGCGAGGCTTTGCGGCATATTGAAAAAAAGAGAGCCCTGAAGCGCGGCTGGCTGATAGTGATTTCCTCACGTCCTACCGTAATCGGTGCGAAAAGCACGGATATCGAGCGTGATCTGTCGTATATTTTCGGAAAGCTGGATATGTACGCGGAGGACAAGACATGAAGCGGGTAATGATTCGGCTGATACGCTTCTATCAGAAGCATATCTCGGGAATGAAAAAAAATCCCACCTGCCGCTTTTATCCCACCTGCTCGTCCTACGCTGTTGAAGCATTTGAAAAACGCGGATTTTTCGCGGGATTTGTCCTTGTGGTGTGGAGGATATTGCGGTGCAGTCCGCTCTCACCCTGCGGGTTCGATCCCGTTCCCAAAAAGGGATTTAAGACCATGCCCGCAAGATACAGCAAGTATGACAAGGAAAAATATGACTCAGAGCTTTCGGCGCGGCTGAGGGCGGAGGCAGAGGAGGAGTCCGCTCCTGTTAACACGGACGAAAAAGAGGATGCCTGAGCGCACCCCGAAGCGTCGGACAAGAAGACGCACGGAGTGGCGGGGCTTGTGACAAATCGTAATCAGCGGCTAAAATTCAGTGAAGCCGCGACCGCAGTACCGACGGTAAAGTATTCGGTGCGCTATGAAATCGAAAGGAATTTTTTAAATGAGATTCGCAAAAAGATCCGCAGGCGGCGGAATAATGAAGGCAATTCTCTCCCGAGGGGTTCTTATTCTCGCGGTGCTTGTGTTTGTGGGCGCGGCACTGACGGGATGCTCGGGAAATACGGCAAAGCACAACATAGTCAAGGGGTCTATGACCGTTAACGAAACCGAAAACGCGCTGGACCAGAGCGCTCTTGAGCAGCTCGCTCAAAAGCTGGTCGATACTCAGTCTATCCAGATCGAGTTTGGAAATGAAAAGGCCAACCTCCACACTGCACTCGTCGCGGCATATAACGGCTACGATATGAGCGCCAAGGGCTATGACGACGATGATCTCCCCGAGAAACAGCCCGAGCGCGCAGGCGAATTTGCCTATAACGTGCTGGTGGCGGCAACCGAATCGGATGCCAAGATCGAGATCGACCTTGTAAGGTTTGCCGATATCAACGCAAAGGACGTTGAGACGGTTGTAAGATCGCTCAGAACGTCCGTTGATACGTCGGGGGCGGATTTCTTTGGCACTATCCTGCACTGGATAGGCGTTGCCTTCAGCTGGATCATCGACACACTCGGCTTTGGCAGCTTTATTCTCGGCTCGCTGTTCTTTGCCATACTCGTTGAGATCATCATGCTCCCCGTAAGCATCAAGCAGCAGAAGAATAACCGACGACAGGCACTTCTCCGTCCCAAGGAAATGGCTATTCGCAAAAAGTACGCGGGACGCAACGACAACGTTACCATGCAAAAGGTGCAGACGGAGATACAGGAGATGTATCAGAAGGAGGGCTACAACCCCATGACCGCGGGCTGCTTGCCTCTGCTCCTCTCCATGATAATCATTCTCCCCCTGTACTATATCGTTATCGACCCCGTTCAGTATATTCTCGGTTGCACGAGCGGCGTTTCCAACGCGCTCATTACCTTTGCGACAGCACCCCGCGCGGCAGGCGGACTTGGCCTGGCGCTGCGCTCCAATAACGGTACTATCGAGCTGCTTTCTCTGCTCGGAGATAACCTTGATTCCGTTGCCGGCATTGAAGGCTTCTCGTTTTTCTCCAACGGCGCGGACGTTTGGGGAATACTTGAGCCCGCACTTGAAAAGGGTGTTCCGGATTTCAGCCTGTTTGGCATAAACTTCGGACTTATCCCCTCCTTTGCAGAGCCTTGGGCGTTGCTTGCTATCCCCGTTCTGACGTTTGTGGTATACTTCTTCAGCATGAAGCTCAGCCGCAAGATGTCCTATCAGCCCACTCAGGCGGCAAATGATAAGGCGGCAGGCTGCTCCAACGGTATGATGGACGTAATGATGCCTCTGTTCAGCGTATATATTACCTTTATCGTTCCCGCGGCAGTAGGTGTGTATTGGATATTCAAGAGCATTATCAGCACACTGAAGCAGTTTATCATGTCAAAGGTCATGCCGCTTCCCAAGTTTACGGAGGAGGACTATAAGGCGGCAGAACGCGAGCTTATGGGCAAAGAAAAGAAAAAGCCCAAGAAGCCGAGCGGAACGAGAAATCCCAACGTGCGCTCGCTCCACCACATTGACGACGAGGACTTTATCGTTCAGAAGCCGGAAACCAACGGTCACGGCGGAGTGAAAAAGCAGACTCCCAAAGTAGACGTGCCCGAGCAGGCGGCAGAGGATGCTCCCAAGAATGAGAAGGAGAGCAAAGAGCCCGCCGCAGACAAGGCAAAGCCTTCTCTTATTGATGGCGTAAACCTTAAGGACGACAAGACCGAAACTGATAAAAACGATTGATACAGAAGGAATAAACAATGAAAAAGACAATAGAAATAACGGCAAAGAGCCTTGACGAAGCGATCGTTGAGGCGGTCAAGGAGCTTGGTGCGGCAAGTGCTAACGATATAACTGTGAGCGTGGTCCAGGAGGCAAAAAAGGGCTTTCTCGGACTCGGCTCTACCCCTACGGTAATTCGCGCGGAGTACGACGTACCCGCCGTGGCTGACAGCACAGCTCCCGCTACGGTAGACGGCGTACAGAACGTTACCGCCAATGCGGCGTTTGACGGCGCGAGCGCGGGCGAGCTTATCGCCTTTGAATTCATCAAAAAGCTGATTGCGGATATGAATATGGATTGCACCGTGACCATGCGCGAGGGTGACAACGACGACGTTGTTATCAGTATTGCGGGCGAGGATGCAGGCTCGCTTATCGGACATCACGGCGAAACGCTGGACTCACTTCAGTATCTTGCAAATCTTGCGGCAAACCGCAAGGAGGATGGCGTTAAGCGCGAATTCTCCCGTATCACCATTGATATTGAGGATTACAGAGCAAAGCGAGAGGCGGCGCTCCGTGTGCTTGCAAGAAAGAAGGCGGCACAGGTACAGAAATACAAAAAGAGCATTATGCTGGAGCCTATGAATCCTTACGAGCGTCGCATTATCCACTCCGAGATACAGAACGTCGAGGGTGTGTCCACCAACTCTATCGGAACAGACAACAACCGCCGTATCGTTATATATCTTGAGGACTCGGGTATGCCCGCACAGCCTCGCAAAAAGGCAAAAAAGAGCGTTGATCCCACCGCGGGAATGTCCAGCCGCTCCAAGAAAAATATTCCCTCTACGTTCAGCGATGACGACGTAAAGGACCCCTTTGATATCGACCTGTCGGCGGCTATGCCTCAGGACGATTACAATGATGAGGACTGACAGTAGCTTTGGCGGCACTGCCTCCTGTCTTGATACGGTAGCGGCGGTCAGCACCCCCTTTGGCAAGGGCGGTGTTGCGCTGCTCCGCCTGTCGGGCGGGGAAGCGTTGAAAATTGCGGACAGGACGTTTTTTCCTTTGTCTGGCAAGCCGCTTTCACAAATCGGATCACGACTTGCCGTGTATGGAAATATTATTGCGGACGGCGAGCTGATTGACGACGGTATCGCCGTCGTGTACCGCGCTCCTGCCTCCTTTACGGGGGAGGATACCGTGGAGATAAGCTGCCACGGCGGAGTTTTGGTCACGGCGCGCGTGCTGGAGGCGCTGATATCTGCGGGTGCGCGTCAGGCAACGGCGGGCGAGTTTACGCGGAGAGCGTTCATTAACGGAAAAATGTCCCTTACCAAAGCCGAGGCTCTTGGAAATCTGCTTGACGCTCGCAACGCGGAGCAATTAAAGCTTTCAAGAGGAGGCTATGCGGATAAGCTGACACGGGATGCCGAGAGCATGTACGACGGTATGTGTGCAGTGCTTTCAAATATAGAGGCGGGCATTGATTTCCCCGAGGAGGACCTGACAGAGATGTCCCGCGAGGAGATCATGTCGGCTCTTGACAAAATCCAGCACAGTGTGTGCCGTCTGCTTGAGACCTACCGCACGGGACACGCCATAGCCGAGGGGATTCCCACGGTCGTGTGCGGAAAGCCTAACGTGGGAAAGAGCGCGCTTTACAATAAGCTGCTCGGACGCGATGCGGCGATAGTAACGGATATCGCGGGAACAACGCGCGACGTGCTTTCAGATACGGTGACGGTGGGCAAGGTGACCTTGCGGCTGTCCGACACGGCGGGTATAAGAGATACCGACGACGTGGTGGAGAGCATCGGCGTTGAGCGCGCCCGTGCGGCGGTAAAGAATGCCGAGCTTGTGCTGGCACTTCTTGACGGAAGTCGCCCTGCAGACAGCGAGGACGAAGCGCTTGTCGCGCAGTTGACCGAGCTGGATATCCCCGTTTTGTGGGTGATAACAAAATCCGACCTCGGCACGAACGAAAAGTGCAGTGTCTTAACGCTTTTGCCGTTGGAGGCAAGGCCTGTATTCATCTCATCTCTTACGGGTGAGGGAATAGAGGAGCTTGCGGATCGGATAAACCGCATGTACGTTGACGAGGAGCTGCACACGGGTGAGGACGCGATAGTGTTTAACGCACGTCAAAGCTCGGCGTTGAAGCGTGCATTGTGCGAGCTGGAGGAGGCTGTCGGACTTCTGAAATCGGGGCTTCCTTACGACATCTGTGCCGAGGGGATCCGCGGTGCTATGAGCGCGTTGGCGGAGCTTTGCGGCAGAGAGGTCAGAGAGGACGTTATATCCGAGATATTTTCAAAATTTTGCGTTGGTAAGTAACGCACGTAAGCATATTTAAAGGTTGATGCGAGGAGTGGCATCAGCGTCTTAACAGTTGAAAGGAGAACAACATGAGTCATAATGTAAAGGTAGTAAATCGCCCGAGGATCAAGCATACTACTACACACATCTGGGACGTTACTGATCTGTGTGAGGTGATCGAATCACACGGCGACAAAATCGCGTACAGATATTTCGTCGGCAAGGAGCTTCGCAGCCTTACTTACGCGGAATTCGGTGCTATGATACACAAGACTGCGGCGGCATTCAACGCGATGGGACTTTCGGGAAAGAAGGTTGCCGTTATCGGTGACACCACTCCACAGTGGGTATGCAGCTATATCGGAGCTATGGCAGCAGGATGCGTTATAGTTCCCATGGATAAGGAGCTTGCCGTAGAGGAGATCGACAAGTTTTTCAAGATGGTAGACGTTAAGGCGGTGGTATATTCCAAGAACCTTAACGAGGGCTTTATAAAGCTTATTTCCTCGGCAGAAACGGGAGTGCAGTATTTTATTCCCGTGACCCCAGCCTATGATAATTCATTTGACAGCAAGGTAATATCCTTTGACGAGGTGCTGGCTCTCGGTGCGGAGCGTATTGAACGCGAGGGATACCGCTATCCTGTCGTAGCCGACAGAGGCGGCTTGGCTGAGATGCTGTTTACGTCGGGAACCACGGGCACGAGTAAGTGCGTTATGCTCTCCCAGACCAACGTGTTCTCGGTAGTAAATTCCGCAATGGCAACAGTGCCGTTTGTCCCCGAGGACGTTATCGTGTCGGTGCTTCCCGTTCACCATACCTACGAGCTTGCCTGCATGATGGCGGCACTTGTAATCGGTATTGAGATATGCATTAACGACTCCTTGCGCCATGTTATGAAAAACTTTGCGCTCTTTAAGCCTACCGGACTTGTGCTGGTTCCGCTGTTTGTGAATACTATGTACAAGAAAATATGGTCGGAGGCTGAAAGATCTCATAGGGACGGAATACTGCGCACCGCGCTTAAAACGTCGCGCTCCCTTATGGCTGTCGGTATCGACGTGCGCCGCAAGCTGTTCAAATCCGTGCATGATGCATTTGGCGGACGCCTTGAAAAGATAATTTGCGGCGGCGCAAGACTCAACCCCGAGCTTATCGAGGCGTTTGAGGACTTTGGTATCTCTATTTTAGAGGGCTTCGGTATCACCGAGTGCGCCCCTCTTACCAACGTAACGCCTTATTACGCAAGAAAATACGGCTCTGTCGGTACGGCAGTTCCTTGCTGCCGAGTCAGAATTTCGGACGAGTTCGGCGACGGTGCTCCCAACGAGCATGGCTACGTTGAGGGCGAGCTTCAGGTCAAGGGCGATAACGTAATGCTGGGCTACTACAACAATCCCGAGGCAAATGAGTCGGCGTTCACGGACGACGGATGGTTCAGAACGGGTGATATCGCATATATGGACAAGGACGGATATGTTTATATCACGGGACGCATGAAGTCTGTGATCGTGCTTGAAAACGGTAAAAACGTATTCCCTGAGGAGATCGAGGAGTATCTTGAGGAGGTCGAGAGCATTGCGGAGTGCGTTGTTGTGGGACGCAAGGCGGCTGACAGCGATGAGGTCATTCTGACGGCTGTTATCTATCCCAACCGCGACAAGTTCCCCACGGGTTCCAGCGACGAGCTGATACAGAATTCCATTCGCAATTCCATCAATCAACTCAACCGCAAGCTGCCGGGATTCAAGCAGATAAGAAACATTGAGCTTCGCAAGACGGAGTTTGAAAAGACCACGTCCAAGAAAATCAAGCGTCATCTTGTAAAATAACAATATCAAAAGGGGATCTCCGTTTCGGAGATTCCCTTGAATTGAATTTGGAGAGGCTATGGAAACGGGACTGTATATACACATTCCATTTTGTAAAAGCAAGTGCCACTACTGCGATTTTTGCTCGGTCGCCAACGCCGACTCGGAGCTTATCGCGCGGTACACGGACGAGCTGTGCCGCCGTATGCGCAAGTGGAAAAGCCGTTGTGAACAAAGGAAATTTGATACAGTGTATCTTGGCGGCGGCACGCCTACGCTGCTGAATGCCGACCAAGCGGCGGCGGTGCTGGATACGGCGCGGGAGTGTTTTGATATTATTCCGGACGCGGAAATAACGGTGGAGTGCAACCCCGCGACGGCGAGCGAATACAGCCTTGCCGCGTGGCACGCCCTTGGAGTAAACAGACTCAGTATCGGCGTGCAGAGCGCCGTTGACAGTGAGCTTCGCCTGCTCGGAAGGATACATAAGTTTGGCGATGCCGTTGCTACGGTAAATGCAGCGCGTGCGGCGGGAATAGATAATATCAATATTGACCTTATGATAGGTATTCCCGACCAGACCGTCGAGAGTCTTGAATACACGCTTGCGCGGTATATTGAGCTTGACTGTCCCCATATATCGGCGTATTGCCTGTCGGTGGAGGAGGGAACGCGGTTTTACAAAAACCGTCACATGCTGAATATTGCGGACGCGGATGCGGTTGCGGATATGTATTCGCTTGTGGCAAAGAGGCTTTCGAATAGCGGATACGAGCATTACGAGATAAGCAATTTTGCCAAGGACGGCTGTCGCTCGCGGCACAACACCCATACGTGGCAGTGCCGCGAATATCTTGGACTCGGCGTTGCGGCGTATTCCTATTTTGACGGCGAGCGGTTTGGAAACAGCCGTGATATTAAGGCATTTTTGCGGGGCGAGGATATAGTCTGCGAGTCATACCGACCTGACGGGGATGAGCGTATGTCAGAGTACGTTATGCTCGGACTGCGACTGCGCGAGGGCATAGACATCCTTGATTTTTATGAAAAATTCGGCGTTGAGTTTGACGCCGTGTACGGTGAGCGTTGCCGTCCGTTTGTCGTGTCAGGGCATCTTAAAATCGAGAATGGCAGAGTATTTTTGACAAAGGAAGGCTGGCTTGTATCAAACGCCGTGCTTTCGGATATACTTTAAATGACAAAATTTGTCGATAAAAAGGACAGGCAGGGCTTTTCCAAAGTGATAAAAAAAGGTTGACAAGAAGCGGCTGACAGTGTATAATAAAAGCGTAATAAAAAATAGCTCCGCACAGGCGGAGAGGAATGGAGAATATTGACATGGATGAGAAAGAGCTTGAAGGCGAATTCTATACATTGACCGATGAGGACGGAAACGAGCTTGAATTTGAGGTTATCGGTTCTGCCGAGATCGGCGGTGTTATGTATTACGCAATGGTTCCCTGTGACGGGGAAGCTACTGCGGATGACGTGTGTGAGTACGTTATTCTCAAGGCTGAGAAGGACGAGGACGGAGAGGATATCCTTGTAACTGTTGACGACGACGACGAGTTTGACGACGTTGCGGATTTCTTTGACGATATGCTGTCCGACGAGGCTGATTACGACCTCAATATCACACCCGACAAGAAGTAAAAAAATCCTGCGGGGTGCGTGATATACTTGTATTGAGACCTACAACAGATCAAAGGAGATCGAGTCGCGCGGCGGTTTGCAGACCTCCCTTTTACGGATAACGGTTGACTTGTCCCGATCCGCAAGAGGACGTTGGGAGCAGTAAAGTCGCGGCAAGATCGCCGCCCTGAACAAACCAGGGTTCGAAATCACGGTATACACGGCCTTGTGGGGGAACATCTAAAAACCGACGGCGAATGGGCTGTACTCTTAAGGACAGTTTTGAGAGTACATTACCTACCGACAGAAAAAACAGAAACCGCAGATTGATTTTCTGCGGTTTTTGTGCTATAATAGAGATGTGGGCGTTATCTGACGTTCATTTGTAGTTTACCGTAAAGGAGATTTTTATGAGAGCACCTTTTCAAATACTTGCAATTCCATACAAATATGAAAACGGAATGCCTATGTATTGTGTTTTACATCGCTCGGATTATGATCAATGGCAATTTATCGCCGGTGGCGGTGAAGATAAAGAAACTCCCGAAGAGGCGGCAAAAAGAGAAATAAAAGAAGAAGGCGGTATATCGGTAGATAATGTCATTTCATTAAAGTCAATGTGCTACATTCCCGTTGAAATATTTCCTCGCAAGCACCTTTATGGTTGGCCTGATGATATGTATGTCGTTCCCGAATATTCATTCGGCTTTGAATGTGCCGACGAGCTTATTTTATCTCACGAACATACAGAACTTGTTTGGCTCCCATACAAAGAAGCAAGAGAAAAATTGCAATGGGATTCCAACAAGACCGCTTTATATGAGTTGAATTGCATATTATCAAAACAACACGATAAATAACCGCTTAGCACCAAGCCTCCCTTGTGTAAAGGGAGGTGGCACGCGAAGCGTGACGGAGGGATTGTAATGGAAAGAAAACATAATAAAAACATTGTTCCAACCGCCAAAATGCTACGCAAGAATATGACCAAAGAAGAGAAACACCTTTGGTATGATTTTCTGCGTACCTATCCCATTCGCTTTTCCCGCCAAAAGGTTCTCGGAAGGTATATCGCGGATTTTTACTGCGCAGAGGCAAAGCTTATTATAGAACTTGATGGGTCGGGGCATTACACCGAGGAAGGAAGGCGATACGATGAAGAAAGAACAGCTTTTCTTGAAGAATACGGATTGACAGTTATCAGAATACCAAACACGGAAATACATAAAAACTTTCGAGGTGTCTGTGAGTATATTTATCACCTCGTAGAACAATCCCTCAGTCAGCTTCGCTGACAGCTCCCTTTACACAAGGGAGCCTTTTTTATGTTCATCTATGACTTGTCAATTTTTCTGACAAGCACTGCATTTGTGCCCACAAATGCAAAATACGGCATACCTCTTTCGAGATATACCGTATTCTTGCAAAACTGTCCTTTAGGGTACGCACCTAAGAGCAGTTTGCTTTTCGCCGTCGGGCTTTTATTTCACCCTATTCAAATGATCTGCCGTGACCATATTTTCAAGATTATAGAGTATCAGCACAGCGTCTGCGCCGCACTCCCGTGCGTATTTTGAAACGTCCGTCATGCCGCCCGACAGGTGAACGGCGGTGATGTCAAAATGCCGCGCCAGCAGGGGGATCACGCTGTTTGCAAAGGAATCCTTGACGACCAGCAGATGCGGTCTGCCCGCCACGTGCGCGCCGTTTTTATCTGTCTTGAATATTTCAAGATAATTTCTCGTCCCGCCGAGAAGCGCTCCGTATTTATCCTTACCCGACAAGAATTTTTCATCAATAAAGCCGTGCATTTCAAAGCCATTCCCGTCACGGACAATAAAGCTTTGGTCGTCCTCACGCTCCCATATCTCCATGACGTCGGGACGGCAGAGAGGAGTGCCTCCAATACACGCGCGCGAGGCGGTAGTTCCAATGAAATTTTCAATTTTCCGCGCCGAAAAATCCTCCCTTGCGAGCGGCTTTTCGGTGGGGGAGAGCGTTGCCATTATTTCAAGATACGCCATATACGCGCCCTCCGCCGTCCAATGGTGGTCGGTGCGGTACATCACGTACTCTCCGCGCCCATGTGCCCACCGCAAGGGGGAGAGCATATCTATCACGGCGAGGTTTTTTGTGTCGGTAAGCCGCGATTTTATCAGTCCCATAAGCTCATCTGACGGCTGAGCGGGGTAATTCAGCGACGCGGCGCACACGTCCACCACTCGCGGTGCAGGCAAAAAGCAAAGGTCGATATTCTGCTTCTGCAATTTATTCGCCAACCGCTTGACGGCGGCGCACTGCTCAGCAATATGACTTTCGAGGAAAAAGTCAGAGCGGCTCGCTCGCCGCGTGGGGGACAAATATGCGTCGAAAAGATAGGTGGCAAGCTGACCGTCCCCCCCCATGGCAACGCCGCGCGAAGCACCTCCGCCCAGTGCCGCGCCTATCGCACCCTGCATACCGACGAGCTGACGTCGAAGTGCCAATCGGTCGGAAAAATAGCTGCTTAGCTGTCGTGACAGCTTGCCCTCACTCCACGCGGTGAAAACGTCTCCTCGTTTGTAGTGCGGCAGTGCGGCAAGGACGCGGTTTTCGTCCTCCGAAAAGTCGGGAGATGTGGAGGTAACGTAGGATATCATACCGAAAAACAGTATGAAACAAAAGGAAAAAATGAGTATGATTTCAGGTGTCTTGCTTTTCATGATTCAAAAATTAAAATAAAGAAACGGACTGTACGAGCTGCCAGCGGTGAAAGCTATTCCGAGTATCAGGAGGAGCAAGACCGCGGCACTTTCCGCGTATTTGAAAGCGAGGGAGGAGCGGCGTGAGAGCCATTGGAATATCCGCTTCGGTAACGGAGTAGAAAGCACTGATGCGAGCAGTAAAAAGGGGAGCGCGCTCGCCATAGCAAAGCTTACCTGCGAAGTGGTGAGCGCGGGGGCGGCGAACAAATCCTTTATGACGGACACAGCACCCGTAGCCGACGTAGACGAGAACAAAAGCCACCCCACTCCGACGGTGAAAAGGGTGTATATTCTGCCGACAACGGCGGGCGCACGGTCGAGGACTTTTAGCAAAAAAGTCTTTTCGGCTATTAGGAAGATCAGATAATATGCGCCCCAAAGCACGAAGTTCCACGCCGCGCCGTGCCACAGCCCCGTGAGCAGCCACACCACCGTCAGATTGAGATACGTCCGCGCCCGTCCCCGTCTGTTGCCGCCCAGCGGAATGTAGACGTATTCGCGAAAAAATGAGGAGAGGGTGATGTGCCACCTCCGCCAAAAATCGGTCACAGAACGCGCGGCGTAGGGGTAATTGAAGTTTTCGGGAAAATCAAATCCCAGCATACGGCCGAGCCCTATCGCCATATCCGAATAACCCGAAAAGTCGAAATATATTTGCAGCGTATAGGATATCATCATGCCCCACGCAGACAGAGCGGTGGGCGAGAATTCGCGCGATTGCAAAAAATACGCAAATAACGCGCCTGCACCGTCACCCAGAATTATCTTTTTCGCAAGTCCTACCGCAAAGCGGCGGATGCCCGTTGCAAAGCCGTCAATGGTCACAGAGCGCGTGCGCAGAGTCGTGTCCACGTCGCTGTATTTTACGATAGGCCCCGCTATGAGCTGAGGAAACATTGTAACGTAGCAGCCAAATGAGATATAGCTTTTTTGAAGCTGTGCGTTGCCCCGCCAAAGGTCGGCGGTGTAAGAGATTATCTGAAAGGTGTAAAAGGAAATTCCTATCGGCAGAGCAAATCGCTTTATTCCGTCGAGAAAATGGGATAGGGCGGGGATAAGCCGCAGATTGTCAATAATAAATCCCGTATATTTGAAAAATATCAGCAGTGCAAGATTTATTCCGACGGACACAACAAGGCAAAGCCTGGCAAGGCGCGGGCGGTCGGTCTTGTATTTGGAAATGGGGAAGGCAAACAGATACGCACTCGTCATGGATAGGAGCATCACCACGCACAAAACAGGCTCTCCCCAGCTGTAAAACGCAGGGCTGACAAGGAAAAGCCAAGCGTTTCGCCACCGCCGCGGCATCAAAAAGTAAATCCCAAGCGAAACGGGCAGAAAGCCGAAAAGGAATATGGGAGATGAAAATACCATAGCCACACCTCGCGCGAAAATAAAAAGGGGAAGAGACTGATTCAGGTCTGCTTCCCCACAAATTTTATTTGTCCGTGACGGCGCGGCTGACGTGGAAAATGTCGCCCGCTCCCATAATGACAGCAACGTCGCCCTCGCGGAGAGTATCTTTTAAGAATTTTACGGCGGACTCCTGCGACGGAGCGTAATATGCCGACTTGCCCGACTGCGATATAGCCTCGGCAAGCTTTTGTGAGGATACACCGTAAGTATTTACCTCACGCGCCGAATATATGTCAAGCAAAATTATCAAGTCCGCAGGCTCAAACGCCGTCGTAAACTTCTCGAACAGCTGTGCCGTGCGGCTAAAGGTGTGCGGCTGAAAGGCGCAGATAAGTCTGCCGCGCTGTCCGTCGGTTTTTTGGGGAAGGTGTGCCGCGCCCTCAAGAGTTGAATAAATTTCCGTTGGGTGATGACCGTAATCGTCGTAAACGTCAGCTCCGTTGCATTTTCCGATATAGTCCATTCGTCGCGCAGCACCTTGGAATTTTTCAAGTCCCTCAATGATTTTTGTCGGTTCAAGCTCCGCATGGAGCGCCGCCGCCGCAGAGGCGAGCGCGTTGTATATCTGGTGCTTGCCCGTGACGGGCAGATGCACTCTGCCAAGCGCTTTGCCGTATGCCGTCAGTGTAAATTCCGGGAAGCCGCAGGGACTTACCGAAATTTCGTCGGCGTAAAGCTCCGCTGAGCTGTCAAGGGTAGAGAAGCGAATCAAACGTCCGCACTTGCCCGATGCCACCGCCTCCTTTGCCGCCGCCAAGGTGTATTCGTCGTCGGCGTTGGCAATAACACAGCCGTCCTCTCCCGTTATAGCGGCAAATTTTTCAAAGGACGCTTGTATCTGCTCCATGTTCTTGAAATAATCCACATGCTCCATCTCGGCATTTAGCAGAATGGCAACGGTGGGGTAAAAATCAAGAAAGGAGTCCATATATTCGCACGCCTCGAAAATAAAATGCTTTTTGTCCCGCTCGCCAAGTCGGTAAGCACCGCCCATGGGGGCGTATTCCGCGCCGGACATGACCGTGGGATCGGTGTCGGCGGTCATGAATATCTCGGCGCACATAGAGGTCACCGTGCTTTTGCCGTGCATGCCCGCGATTCCGACGCGATTCTGATAAAAAGTCATTATGTAGCCAAGATAATCCGCGCGGGATACGCAGGGAATCCCAAGCTCACCCGCCCGCTTGTATTCGGGGTTGTCGGATGATATTGCAACGGTGTATATGACGGTGGAGCAACCGTCAAAGGCGTTGATATTGCTCTCGTCGTGACCGTAGAAAACTGAAATGCCCTCCCGCTCCAGCTCCTCCGTAACAGAGGTGCGAGTCCTGTCTGAGCCGCGAACCTCGAAGCCCATGCGGTGAGTAAGCAGGGCAAGGGATGACATCATTACGCCGCCGATTCCGATGAAATAAACTCCGCGCCCGCATTTTAAAAATTCATTTATTCGCTCGGGACCGAAATGTGTGTTAGGGGTAGACATTGCAAAGATCCTTTCAGTAGTATGTTTACATTCTTGTATTATATGCCCGAAAAGCGGGCAAAAGCCGTAATTTTTAAATATTAGGCGTGCGTCGAAAGCGGCAATAAAATAAGAATTTCAGTTAATATTTGTTAATATTTCACGAAATATGTCGCAAGCTGTTGGACAAGTTCACAAAAAAATACCAATTTCATTGATTAGGCTTCACAAACAGGTATTATACTTGAAGCATAAAAGGCAGAATGTCTGTAAAACTTACAACGGAGGTAAAAATAATGCAGATCACGGATATCAAGGTAAGAAAGCTTTTTGAAGAGGGGCCTATGAAGGCGATCATTTCGGTGACGTTTGACAATCAGCTTGCCGTACACGACATAAAGGTTATCAACGCGCGGGACAAGTTCTTTATCGTAATGCCCAGCCGTAAGAATCCCGACGATACCTATCGCGATATCGTACATCCCATCAATTCACAGTTCCGCTCAACGCTGGAGGAGGCAGTTATCGAGTCCTACCAGACTGCACTTAAAGAGGCAGAGGAGGGCGACTTTGCCGAAGCGGTTGCGGAAGGAATTGAAAATTGATAGCTGGTAGTGAATGAGGCTTTCCGCTTTGGCGGAAAGCTTCACTTTTTTATTCAAAATCGAGTTGGTAAGGGACCCACGGGGGGTATAGAGACGGTTTTGGCTGTCACCATACGAAGCAAATTTAAGCCAAAATAAATTTGTGGCAAAGTTCTTTGGGTAAGCCATTTCTTTCAAGAAAGGGCTTGTGGGGTTTGGGGCAAAGCCCCAATATAATTCTCATATCACCCAAAAGCCGCCTTTACAATCGGGTTGGATGCGTAGGGAAATGCTTGAGTCGGTATGGTTTTTGATAGAGGTGATGACGTAGTTGTCGAACACCTCTCCGGGGGCGATAAGGGGGATGCCGGGCGGATACGCCCAAACGTAGCAGGCGGAGGTTTTACCGCTGACGGCGTCAAGGGGGACGGAGGTGGCGGGACGTTCAAGCGCGTCGTGCGCCGCCATGCGAACAGTGGGAAGCGAATGCGCGGAAAAGTCTTTGCCTATGGGGATATTCGTAAAATCGAGCAGGGCGTCTATCTCGATGATAGCGTCTATAAAGGTGTCAATGTTGGGAGAGCCATAGCCGTCCTTGGTAGCTACCATATCCCACGCCGAGGTCATAGCAACGACATAGCGCGGCGCGGACATCTCAATTTCAATTCCGCGAAGGCGGAGCAAATCCGCAAGAGCGCCGCCCGTCAAGGCTTTGCCGTCAAGGGTGAGTCGCGGCGGGATAACCAAAACCAGCTTACCCAAGTCGTAGGCGAAGGCATGAGGTGAATAAAGGGCAAGATGCTTTAGCTTCGATAGGCGATCTCTCGCGCTGTTTAATTTTTTGACGTATGCCTCGAAGCGTATTTTTTCTTGCACAGCAATGGAAATCGACCTCTCTACCGAGCAGAGCAGCACGTAGGACGGACTGCTCGTTTCAAATACGTTAAGCTCGCGCGCCACGAGGGAGGAGTCAAGTCTCTGTGACGGTAGCAGCAAAAGCGCGCACCCCGTCAGTGCGGGGAGTGTCTTGTGCAGGCTGGCGACTACCACGTCTGCTCCGTCAAAAATACTTTTTGCATCAGGCAAAAAGGGAAGATGCGCTCCGTGCGCCGCGTCTACTAAAAGAAGGGCGCCGTGGCGATGTACTACCTCGCCTATATTGCCAATGTCGGATATTACTCCCTCGTAGGTGGGGGAGGTGATAACTACTATTTTGCAGGCGGGATGCTCGGACAGAAGCCTGTCAATTTCAATCGGTGAAGCGTTGCCGAAAATGCCGTTTTCGTCTGCCGTTGGCATAACGTAACGGGCGGAAAGCCGCGCAAGCTCTGCCGCGTGCCAGACTGACTTGTGGCAGTTGCGCGCCATAAGTATTTCGGGCTCGTCGCCGCCTTGGCGAAGCTGCATAGCCGCGGCGCGTATAGCGGCAAGAATTCCAACGGTAGAGCCGCCAACCAATGGGTATGCGGACAGCGAGCCGTCGGCGCGAGGTGGGATGCCGTATGCATCCTCCGCAAGACGGCAGATGCTGCGAATACACCCGTCCTCCTCCATGCCGTGAAGGTCGTCAAATCCGCGTATCTCGGTGACGTCCATAGAATATGGCAGACCGTCACAAAGCTCCCGGCTTCGCTTGTGCCCCGGCATGTGCATAGGAATAAGTCCTTGTCCGTCAAGGCTTTTCAGCATTTCTTCAAGTGATGCTTTTTTCATGTTTTATCCCTGCATCTCAACGCTGTGATAAAAATCCAGCGCGTCGAAGCTTCTTTCAAGCTGATTTAAAATATAGGTTTCCGCCGCGCGGGCAAAAAGTATCTCTTCCTCGGTGCTTTTGAGGTTGAAGGAAAAGATCTTTTCGTCGGGGGCGGTCAGTGCGTACCGCATGGCGGCAAGAACGGAGGAAGAAACGGGCGTGATTATGTTTCTTGCGCCGTCCTCCGAATTCGTCGGAATGTCTTGATGCACAAATGGATTTTGCGCTCTGTTAAGCTTGGTCTGACAGTCGGCGCAGATGAGCCTGCCGTTCATAACGTCAAGATAACTGCTCTCGGGATAGCCCTCGCCGCATATATCGCACCCCATAAGATTGGGCGCATATCCCGACATGGCGGCGGCGCGAAGCTCGAAAACTCCCTTGATAATTCTGCGCGATTTCTGTCCTCGGTCCAGCGAATAGAGGGAATTGAGCAGCATGCGGAGAAGCTGTTCCGCCTCCTCACCCTCGTCGGACAGCTCGTCGGCTACCGAGCAAAGGTAGGTGGCAAGCGACATTTTTCCAATATCCATCGACAGATTGTAAAAGGCATTGATGATAGAGCCTCCGCGAAGCCAATACATATCGCCCTTGCGGTAAAGCTCGTAATTGGCGTAGGTGAAAAGCTGGGTGACGGATGCAAGCGTTCCCGCCGTTCTTCCTTTGCTGTGAACGCCTTTTGCCATAACCGATATTCTGCCTCTTTCTGGGGTGAGGATATGAAGCATTATTCCGTTGTCCCCCGCGGGGAAAGAGCGGATAACCAGGCCGTCTGCTGTAATGAGCATACTCTCACCTCACCTTCAAATCAAAAAATCAATCTCTGTAACCGAAATTTGCAACGCTGGCGGTGCTTTCGCGCCAATTTTCCTTGACCTTTACCCAAAGATTAAGGTATACCTTCGTGCCGAGCAAGCCCTCAAGGTCCTGACGGGCATAAGAGCCGATGCGCTTCAGCTCCGCACCGCCCTTGCCAACGAGTATGCCCTTGTGAGAGGATTTTTCGCAATAAATGGTGGCGTGAATGCTGACAAGACTGCCCTCGTCCTTGAATTGCTCGATAACTACGGCAATACCGTGGGGGACTTCTTTATTCAACGTGCGCAACAGCTTTTCGCGGATTATTTCCGCCGCCATCTGCCGCTCGGGCTGATCGGTTGCGATATCCTCGGGGAAGAACCACTCCGACTCGCGCATAAATGGGCGGCATTCCTTGAGCACTGCCTCAACGCCCTTGCCGCTGCGCGCACAGATCGGTACGGTCGCAGAAAAATCGTGAAGGGCATTGTATCTGATGATAGCGTCGGCTACCTCGGTGGCGTTGTAAAGGTCGGTTTTATTGAGCGCAAGAATTGACGGCACGCCCGAGCGCTTGAGATACTTGATAACGTCAAGCTCTACTGAGGTCGGCTCGCGCCCCGTGTCGGTGACTAAAATGACCGCATCAGCGTCCTGCATGGAGGAGTTTGCCGTCTTTACCATATAATCGCCGAGCGTATTTCTCGCCTCGAAAATTCCCGGTGTATCAAGGAAAACGTACTGTTCCTCACCCTTGGTGAGTATACCCGTGATACGGTTACGGGTGGTCTGCGGCTTTGATGAAACGATAGCCACCTTCTCGCCGAGAATTGCGTTGAGCAGGGTGGATTTTCCCACGTTAGGTCTGCCAACTATTGCGATAAATCCTGTTTTTTTCATATCATATACATCCTTACAAAGTTTACATATATAATAATTATACTACCGTTTCCCCCGCCTGTCAAGACAAAACGATTGACAGGCGAGTATTTTTGTGCTATACTGAACGAAGGAGCATCAAAGAAAACACCGCCTCACGGCGGAGAAAAGGGGAACGAATGAAAAAAAGATTGCTTGCACTTCTGCTTGCCGCCATTATGATAATGGGCGCGGCTTGCACCGATAACAGCGGTGACAGTCAGACCACCGATACCACTGCGGCGGACACTCAGCCCGCGACGGCGGAGGAAACGACGTCTCCGGCGACCGAAACGACTGCCGAATCCACGGACGCGGCGACGACAGCCCCCGCGACCGAGAGCGAGTCCGTTACCGAGGAGCAGACGACAGAGGAGGTAACGACCGAGGGGTACGTTGACCTTTCTGCCGAGAATACGGCGATAATCAAAAACACGCAATCTTATGCCAACGCAAGCTCCACGGGAGAAAAAACGAGCGGGGGTACGGTTATTGATTTTGAAAACGGTGTCTCCGAGCTTTACGCATGGCACGCAGGTCACGAGAGCCTTGAATGTGACACGTGCGGCATGACAGACATTGGCGGCAAGCGCGCCTTCCGCTTCTGTGTGAACGATAAAAAGTACTCGGGGCTTACGTTCCTTCTCAAAACTCCCATACCAACAGTAGCGCTGACTGACATTGAGATCACGTTTATGTCCTCCGCCGAGCTGACTGACAGCGAGGTTCGTGTGATGTCGGCGGGTACTACGGATGTTGGCAAATACGTCAATGTGTGTCCATCGCTGGCAGGTGCTGCGTCGGAATGGCGCACAGTAAGCCTTGGCGTGTCTGATATGTCGACTATCGCGGACAGCGACGGCTACGTCCGCGCCTTCAAGGTGTATTTCCGCGATAAGGATTCAAGCGAGCTTTACATCAATAATATAACCCTTAAATGCGATATTGCCGACAGCTCCACCGCAATCAAACAGCTTGCCACCGTGGACTTTGTTGATGCGAATTGCTTTTATAAGGGTGGAGCCGTTCAGAGTATTGCGCAAATTATCGCTGACAGATTCAGTGCCATAGATATGGCGGCGGATATCTCGCTTCGTGTCACGCGCTACAAGGGAAACAGTACGGTGAAGGACGGAACCTTGACCTATCAGGCTACAGTAACCGTAAACGGCAAAAAGTATGTCTTTGAAAGCCTTGAAGCCAAGATCCCCCGCGTTGAGAATTGCTATCTTGAAATTTCGGACGGACCTTACGGCGCCGAGCGAAATTCCTTCGATCAGTGGAAGGATAGCTTTGACCTCGGCGGAATACTTACGCTGACGGATAACGTGCTGAGGAGCGCCGACGGTATCGTCGCTGTTGATTACGCCGTGATGTCACGTGACGCGCAATATACCGACGCCGCATGGTACGCACCCCAAGCACTGACCATGAGCGATGAAGGTTTCTCTCATTTATATATAAACGCCGTGCTTGACTACGGTGACGCGCTTGTCGAGGGTGAGGAATACCGCCTCGCCGTGCGCGGACGGACAACGCTTGGCAATTACGTTATCCACGTGGATATCCCGTTTGAATACAGTCCGCTGTCAAGGACTGCAATCACAAGCCTGTCCGAGGCGAAGAAAAAGCTTGAAGCTGCGGAGTTTTCGCTTGATGCGGACTGCTCCGCAAGCGCCGCCGACAGAGCCGCCCAAATAAAAGCGCAGGCAAAAGCTATTATTGGCGACAGCGGCGTTATGATAACCCCCGTTGTCACCTTCAACGGAGTGAGCTGTGCGTGGGTGAATCTGTACCTGTGCTACACGGCGCCCATAGAGTCCGACCGAGTGGACAGCTCCAAATCTTATTTCGCGTATCTTGGCGCGGCGTATATGATAACAGACATTTTCGTCACCTGCGCGTCAAGCGAAAGCTCTATACAGCACGTAAGCCCCGCGGACGGCGAAAGGGAAGTGAATATCGCGTCAGACGCTATCATTAAGCACATGAATACCGACCTTGATATGCTCGGCTCGTCCGCGTATTACTACGAGAACGCAGAGCTTTGCACCCCTCCCGCAGTAAAGCTGGAATGGAGTGACAAAAATGCGGCGGAGGGCAAGATATATACCATCGTCCTGTCCGAAAACGCAGATCTTTCCGACCCGTATCTCGTAACGACCACCGAAGAGCTGTCCGTTGAGGTAAAAAACCTCAAAGCGGGAACGAGGTATTATTGGAAGGTTACGTCTGATGGCGAGGAGTCTGCTGGCGCAGGCTTTATGACATCGGGCGCGTACCCCAGATGCGTTGACGTTGACGGAATGTCCAACATCCGCGATATCGGCGGCTATACGACTATCGACGGCAAAACAGTCAAGCAGGGGCTCGTCTACCGCTCCGCATGGCTTGATCCTATCACCAACGAGGGAAAGGCGACCGTGCTTGAACAGCTTGGTGTTGTGACCGACCTTGACCTGCGCGGAGATAACGGAAGCTCCCCCCTCGGCGCAGACGTGAATTATATCGGAACTCCCGTTCAGCACTATCATTGGACTCTGGAGGAAAGCGCATACGAAGCCATGCGCGTGGCTATCGCGGCGTTTGCCGACGAGAGCAATTACCCCATGATATACCATTGCTATATCGGACGTGACCGCACGGGAACGGTGACCGCGCTCATTCTGGGACTTCTTGGCGTTGACGAGGACACAGTCAAGCGCGAGTATATGCTCTCCCTTAATTCCACGGCAGGGCATAACGACAATACGCCGCCCGCACGGCTCTATTGGTATATCGAGAATTTCATTGAAGGGCTGAAAGCCTACGGCGGAAATACCTTTAATGAAAACGTGGAAGCCTTCCTCCTGGAAATAGGCGTAACCCCCGAGGAGATAGAGTCCATACGAAATATTCTGCTTGAAGAATAAAAGTCGAAAAGCCTCCCGACGGGAGGCTTTTCGACAGACTGAAAACACCTCATCCACCGCTAAAGCGGTGGATGAGGTGTTTTTTGATATCAAAAAAATCAACACGCCAACGCGAAAATTTTCAATTTTGGCACACGCGAAGAGTGGTGCGATTTTCAATTCTCAATTTTCAATTTTCAATTCTCCACCCCCGATTTCCCATCCAATCCCCCCCGTTTGTGCAAAGACACAAAAAACCTCATTTTCTTTTGTTTAATTTTAATAATTGCACCCAAATTCGTGCAAAAAAATCGCTAAAATGTTTTGAAATTCTATTGACAAACTCCCGCTCAAAGTGTATAATGTTGGTACGTGGTACAAAAAACGTACCATAATTAAAAAAATCCTAAAAGGAGAAAAGTTATGAAAAAGACATTAGCTCTCTTGCTTGCTATCGTTATGGTAATGACATCCGCATTTACCGTATTTGCAAGCGACGCTGCTGTTGACACAACTACTCCCGCATACGCTACCGAGCCCGAGACCGGCGTAGCGTATAAGTTCGTAGTTGAACAGGGCAACAACGGCACCACCAACTATCTTACAGGCGAGACCGCGAATACCGCATACTACCTCGCTACCTCCACTGACATCGACGCAGGCGTTGATGTATATCTCGAGGAGGCAGAGGACGGCTATAAGATGTACTTCATGGTTGAAGACGCAAAGAAGTATATCACCATTGCTGCAAGCGGTACATACGTAAATGCAGGCTTTGTTGATGCAGATGCTTGCGTATTCACTTGGAACACCACCTACAACACTCTTACCACCGTGGTTAACGGTACCGAGTATTATCTTGGATCTTACAACAGCTTTGACACTGTAAGCGCATCCAAGATCTCCTACGCATCCAGCTCCTTCGTAAGCCAGCTGCTCAAGGTTGAGACCGCTGTAGAGACCGAGCCCGTTGTTGAGACTGAAGAGCTTCCTCTTTACGGCGGCACTCTCCCCGGCAACGTTGCATTCGGCGGCACCTGGACCATTACCAGCTTTGGACAGAAGTTCACCGTAGCTTCTGACAAGAGAGTTACTGCATTCACTCACCAGTTCGGAACTGCAAATGACGGTTCCGGTGTACTTGCATTCTACGCTTGGGATACCGACTATGCAACCACCGTTGCAGGTACTCCTCTCTGCGAGATCGACTTTACTTGCGGCAACAATGAAACCAAGACCATTGAGGTTCCCGCTGACGTAGTTCTTACCGGCGACCTCCTTTGGGTAATTACTCCCAATGCACAGGGTAACCTCCTGCCCTACGGCGCAAGCGCTGTTGGCGAAGGCTGTGTTGACTATGTTAACGGAGTGCTTACCGGCGCTTCCGGCGGTAGCTACAATCTCTCCGGATGGTCCGGCGTTGTTGCATGGGGTGCTACTGTTACTCTCGTAGCATACGAGGCTCCCGAGACTGAGACCACTGAG
>SVQX01000016.1 GCA_015065065.1 Oscillospiraceae bacterium | reverse complement strand
TCTACATCGTGCCCGAGGAAGGAACGTATTATATACAGAACGTCGGCTCGGGAAGGTACGTTGACGTGGAGGGCCCGTCACTAAACGACGGCGCGGCTATACACGAATGGGACTTCCGTACAAATCCCCAAGAAAAGTGGATAGTGGAGCACGTAGCGAATTCCGACGGATATATCCGCTTGAAATCCGTATACAGCAACAAATATATCGGCATTGACCCCGACGCTCTGTCTTACGTCAAGCAATACGCCGTGCAAAACAACTATACCCTTTGGAGAATTGACAGAACCTCGTCCGGAAATCTTACCTTCCAGTGCAAGGTATATCAAGGCACGGACGCCGTAATGGCAGTCCCCACAGCCTCGACAGTAAACGGTACGAATCTCATAATGGCTGCGTATACTGATAATACAACTTATAGGGATGAGTGGACGTTACATATAACTAAAGATATATCCTTAATAGCTCTTCCCGAAAACTATAACCGATCAGATTATTTTCCCGATATTCTCGGATATATGGACGATATAGGATATGATGATGGCTATCATAATCACGATACTATTTCCGAGGGAGTCACCAGAGATGAGTTGATGGAGCGGCTAACATATTCAAAAATTACGCTCGTCAGAACGCATGGCAGTCAAACATCAATATCTACGTCGGATGTTTCTTTAAATCGCAGCTATTTGATGTCCTGTTCCGACGATATTCTTCAATACTCAGAGCTGATTATTTATGGCGCTTGTGAAACCGCCAAGGGTGGCGAAAACGCTGAAAATTTGGTTGCCGCTACCGTAGAAGCAGGCGCGCGAACGGTAATTGGATTTGAAGATCCGGTATTTGCGGGTGCATGTAACAGATGGTGTAAAAAGTTTTTTGAATATTATTCAATGTATTACGACGATCCTAATTACACGATTGAAGATATATGTATTGCAACCAACGAGTATGCGATCACTCAGCCAAACTATAGCGGAACTATCGACGGAGGAACACTCGTTACTCTTGCAAACTATGTGGTCGCCGGCGAGAAAACATTTCCTTGATTAATATTGAGATATGGAGGTATAGATATGAAAAAAACACTTTATGTTGTTTTATGTATTTTAACAGTCGTATCAATGGTCGCCTGCAACGTGGCGGACAACGGAAAAATCACTACCGAAGCAAGCGACACCACGCCAACGGAAAAAGCAGAGCTTGACAATACGGCAACTACCGAGAGTAATACTGAGGGAAATACCGACAAAATCCATGAAGATGCCGATATGATCCAATTAAGCTCTAAATTTATCACCGAGGTATATGGAAATACCGAAGGTATTCTTGTCAACTCTATTGACGGCGACCAAATATTGCCTGCAAATAAAGAGATTTATGTTAACGAATATATCGATGAATCTGCTACTCCAAGCATGAAAATGGAAATTTTGGGGACAGAATATACGTTGTGCTATGAAATGTCATACGTAGATCAGTACAGCGGCGTTTTAACGCACTGCTATCTTATAGACGGCACTGAAACAAGCCGCGTGGCTTTTAATGCGCAAACCGGCGACATAATAAAATGTATTGGATTGCCCCTTGCCCAAGAAATTTCCACAGAGGAGGATAGCATTGAATTCATACGGTCAACGCTGATGCAGCTTACTGACAATACTATCGACCTCGCACAATACGATTATAAGAGTTACACCCATGTATATACCCGTTCTGATAAAGGCATGAGAAGTCACACTGTCGAAGGATATAAAACTGAAGCTGCTGAAAACGAGACAATAAATTATCACTCTTTCATGTTTTCTCGTTCTCGCGGTGGAATAACGCTTCCCGAATATATGCATGCACTTATTCGTGATGATAACTTTAGAATAGATATATACTGGCCTGAATATGAGGAAGATGATTTAAATGCTTTTGCAGAGTGCATCGACGAGGTTGGAGAGCACGTTATGTCTTATATACAGCTCGGATTGAAGGATGATTATTTGTTCAAAAATGCTGATATAACCGAGTACCGTTTGATGGTTAAAGACGGGATACCGTATATCATCACCACGGCAGAGGTTAGTATTGCCGACAAGGAGTCACCGGAAAGTGAATATACATCTACTGTAACAACTATAACTGCATTAAGTGAGGATATTCCAAATATACGTTAAACAAAAGGCGGGCGGAGAACTTATGTTCTCCGCCTGATATTCTTAATCAGTGCTGAACCTCGTCGCCGTCGTCGGTGTCGTCGCGCTGGTCTTTTCCGTCGCGGTTGTAGCGGTTGTGGTCCTCTCCGCGGTCATAGCTATCGTGGGAATCGGATTTTTCCTTGCTCTCGCTGTAATGTTTCGCCTTAGCTTCTGTCTCAGCCGCCTCCTTTTCCGCTTCTGCGGCGCGCTGAGCGTTTGCTTCCTCGCTCTTGCGTTTCTTTTCGTTGGCGATCTCCTCAAGAGATTCCATGGTGGCGCCCGCGTCGTCCATAGCGTGTCTGAATTGGTCGCCGTCCATAATTTCGTGCTTGAGCAGGAACTCTGCGATAAAGTGCAGCTTGCCGATATTGGCGTTCAGCAATTCCTTAGCCTTGTTATAGGAAGCCGTAATTATATCGTGTATCTCGCTGTCAATTCGCGCCGCGACCTCCTGTGAGTAGTCCGCGTTGGACGAGAAATCACGTCCGAGGAATACCTCCTCCTGATCGTTGCCGAAGCGGCGAGGACCGAGGATCTCGGACATACCCAGCTTCATGACCATCTGCTTTGCGGTTGCGGTAGCGCGCTGAATGTCGTTGGACGCACCGCCCGAAACGTCGCCGAAGATTATCTCCTCTGCGGCTCTGCCCGCCAGCAGCATGGATATCTTATCCTTGAGCTCCTGCTTGTAAACGCTGTACTTATCCTCTGCGGGAGGATTGAGGGTATATCCCAGAGCGTTACCCGAGGGAATGATGGAGATCTGCTGTACGGGGTCAAGCCCGAGCAGGTGAGCCACCATAGCGTGACCTGCCTCGTGGTAAGCGGTGTTGCGCTTCTCGCGCTCCTTCATAACGCGTGATTTTTTCTTGGGACCTGCGATTATCTTAATGAATGCGTCCTCAATTTCCGTCATTCCGATAAGGCTCTTTCCGCGTCTTGCGGCGAGCAGAGCCGCCTCGTTTAAGAGGTTTGCAAGGTCAGCGCCCGTGAAGCCTGCGGTGGTCTTTGCGACCTCTGCAAAATCCACGCTCGGCTCAAAGGGCTTATTCTTTGCGTGGACCTTGAGGATATCCTCGCGTCCCTTGATATCGGGAATATTTACGGTGATCTGTCTGTCAAATCGGCCGGGACGGAGCAGTGCGGGATCAAGGATATCGGGGCGGTTGGTCGCTGCGATAACGATAATTCCGTCGTGCGAGCCAAAGCCGTCCATCTCAACCAGCAGTTGGTTGAGCGTCTGCTCACGCTCGTCGTGGCCGCCGCCAAGACCTGCGCCTCTGTGACGTCCGACCGCGTCGATCTCATCAATAAATATAATAGCCGCGTGCGCCTTGCGTGCCGTTTCAAACAGGTCGCGGACACGGGACGCGCCAACGCCGACGTACATTTCAACGAAATCAGAGCCGGAGATGGAGAAGAAGGGAACACCCGCCTCTCCTGCCACTGCCTTTGCGAGCAGGGTCTTACCCGTACCGGGAGGGCCCATAAGAAGCACACCGTGGGGTATCTTTGCGCCGAGCTTGGAATATTTTTCGGGGTCCTTGAGGTATTCAACTATCTCGACAAGCTCTTCCTTTTCCTCGTCAGCACCCGCCACATCGGCAAAGGTAACTCTATTCTTGTCGTCCGGCATGGGTACTTTTACTCGCGCCTTGCCAAAATTGTTGATCTTACCGCCGGGGCCGCCGTTATTTACCATGCGCTTTACCGCAAAATAGTAAATGACGATAATAACTATGATGAGCAATATCCAAGGCAGGTAATACGCCCACCAAGGGTATGTCTTGACAGGCTCGTATTCACCTTTGGTGATGATGCCGTCGTCCATCTGCTGAACGATAAGTCCGCCGAGATCGCGGTGGAAAATATCAACGCTTGCAAGCTTATATGATACTTTCTTGCCATCCTTCAGCACCATTTCAAGCACGTCGTCGTTACCGAGCACAAATTCCTCTACCTGCTCGTGTCTGAAGTATTCAACGATATCGTTATAAAGGGGATCCTCGGACTGCCCTGTGCCCTTGTAGAGCATAGCTATTACTGCGATAATAGCCACCAGCGCCAGGCCGTAGCCAAGAATCACCTTGAAGCTGTTTTTCATTTGATTCCTCCGTTCTGAGTTTGGATTATAATCACGGATGTAAGTATAACATGCGCGTATGTATTTTATGTGAACACCATAAACCGCTTTATGACGGTATTATGAATAAATTTCCTCTTTAAGCACTCCTATAAAGGGGAGGGCGCGGTAATTTTCGTCGAAATCCAGTCCAAAGCCGACGACAAATTTGTCGGGGATCTGTGCGCCGTTGAAGTCGGGTGTGAAATCCACCTCGCGGCGGGCGGGCTTGTCGAGCAGGGTGCAGACGCGCACGCTTGCGGGACGGCGGCTTTTAAGGTAAGCTGTCAAAAAGCTCAACGTGTTACCCGAATCGATAATGTCCTCGATAATGAGGAGATCGGCGTTTTCGGGATCATTGATGTTTATATCAAGATGGAGCTTGACGTCACCAGTGGATCTTGTTCCTGATCCGTAGGAGGATACCTTGATGCACTCGTACTGAATGGGGAGATTTATTTTTTTCATTAGGGCGGAGGCGAAGGGAAGTGCGCCTTTAAGCGTTATCACCATTACAAGGCGGTTTTTGCTGTCCCTGTAGGTGTCCTCAATCTCTCTTGCAAGACGGGTGATTATTTCATCTATCTGCTGCTCCGAGAAAAGGATTTCTTTGCAATCTGCGGCGGAGTATGTGGGGGTCGACATATTGGTATTCCTTTCTGTATGTTAGCTTTTTAAACGTCGTGAATAATAACGGTGAGTCGCACGGCGGGAGCGCCTGTGTCTGCCTTGAAGCCGTCGGCTATCGCCACTGACGGACACCATAGAACTGCACCGTCGGGGAGTATAAAGAGCGGGAGCGCGTCACGCAGCTCGAGGGAAATATTCTTGTCACACAATAGCTTTTTCAGCTTTTTGGTCATTGAATGTGAGCGGATAACGTCGCCGCTCTCTCGCGGTCTTACCGTCAAGGGCGGGGATATGCCGTCAGCAGGGAAGGCAACGCTTGCAAAGACTTGCCCGTCGTACAGCGCCATACCTTTTTTGTGCGTGGAGGGTTTGTCGATATGCTCGATTGCCACCGAAAATCGGTGATTTATCCGCGTGTGTCCCGCGTTCACCTCTTGCACGAAAAACGTGTTGTCGGTTTTAGTATCATTCTGCTTTGAAAACACAAGACAGCCGTTCTCGATCACCGCCGTGTTACCGTCGGGAAGATCCAGCCTTGAATGTTTTACTCCCTTTGAGGCAAGCTCAAGCACCGCCTCGACGTGAAGATTTGACAGCGTTTTATCCTCGGGGATATCCCCGCCGCTGTCCGAAAACAAATTTGCATATAGCTTAAATATAACCCGTTTGGCTACGGCTCTATGCAGGGAATTTAATTTATCAACGCTTATTCTCAGCGGATCGGACGTATTCAAAGCCGCCTCGGCAAGGCACATAAGCGCGTCCTCGTCCTCGCGGGCAAAGGAAGAATATCTTACCGCAGCTCGCTGTGGGATACCGCCCCCCGAAATTTTTTCAAGCTCGGGAATAACCGCGTGACGGATCCTGTTGCGCGTGCAGTCGTCCTCGAAATTGGTGCTGTCGGTGACGTATTCTAAGCCGAGAGCGTCGCAAAGCCCTATGATCTCGCGCTTTGTGTATGCAAGAATGGGGCGCACCGCCAAGTGCCCGCCGCCAAGCTTACGCAGGGGCGGAATGGCAGAAAGTCCTCTCGTTCCCGTGCCGCGCATCAAACGGAAAAGCACTGTTTCCAGCACGTCGTCGGCGTTATGAGCGGTAGCAAGCAGGGGGATGCTGTTCTCTTGCATAATTCGTTTGAAAAACTCGTATCTGCACACTCGCGCCATCAGCTCAAGGCTCTCTCCCGTCTGCTTTGATATGGAGGGGATGTCTGCGCGCTCGCAAAAGAAGGGAATACCGTACTCTGCGGCGACCTGTCTGCAAAAGCTTTCGTCCCTATCCGCCTCCTCGCCGCGTATGCCGTGATTTAAATGGGCGGCGCAGATAGGCGTACCGTGCTTTTTTGAATATTCGGACAAAAGGTGCAGTAAAAATCTCGAATCCGCTCCGCCCGAAAAGCCTACGAGTATGGGCGTGTCGGGTGAGAGCTGGGAGAGTGTATGGGGCGGCGCAAAGCCGTCGAAAATATCCTTTTTCAAAGTTGCGCCTCCTCTTAAAAATTCAAAAAATACTTATGTATCAAGCTTAGCCCGGCAGGGTGCGGTCGTCGGCAATGGTGCGGAACTTGGTGTATCTGCCGATCCAGCCCATCTTAACGGTGCTGGTTGAGCCGTGACGGTTCTTTGCAACGATGACCTCTGCCACACTGCTTTCAGCCTCGGCATTTGGAATCGCACCGTCGTTGACCTTATAATATTCATCGCGGTAAAGGAACATAACAACGTCAGCATCCTGCTCGATAGCACCCGAGTCACGGAGGTCGGAAAGCATTGGCTTTTTATCGGTACGGGACTCAGGGCCTCGGGAAAGCTGTGCGCAGCAGATAACGGGCACCATAAGCTCCTTTGCCATTATCTTCATAGCGCGGGAGATCTCTGCGACCTCCTGAACTCTGTTGTCGTTTCGATGGTCGCCCTGCATCAACTGCAAATAGTCTATGACCACAAGACCGAGATTGTCAACGCGGCGAAGCTTTGCCTTCATTCCCGTGACAGTAATACCCGAGGTGTCGTCAATGAGAATATCGCATTTTGCAAGTCTGGATGTTGCGCTCGCGACGTTTTCCCAGTCGGTGGGTGACAGCTCACCTGTGCGAAGGGTATAGCTGTCGACCATTGCCTCGCTGGATATCATACGGCTTACAAGCTGATCAGCCGACATTTCAAGCGAGAATATGCATACCTTTTTGCCCGTTTGTGCCGCCACGTTTGATGCTATGTTAAGACAGAAGGACGTCTTACCCATGCCGGGACGTGCGCCGACGAGGATAAGGTCGGATTTGCCCATGCCCGCAAGCACGCGGTCAAGTCCCGAAAAGCCGGTGGATGTGCCCTGTGTTGCTTCCTTGTTGGTATTAAGCTCGTGGAGGTGGCTGTAAACGTCGCCGATAACCTCGCGGATATGTCTGAAATTTTTGGTGTCCTTACCCTGCGCGATAGCGAATATCTTGTTTTCCGCAGAGTCGAGGATATGCGCTACGCTGTCCTGCTCCGCGTAAGCGGTATCGCTTACCTCGTCGCAGACGGCGATAAGCTGTCGCAGTATGCTCTTATCCTTTACGATACGGGCGTAGTCCTTGACGTTGAGCGCGTTAGGCACGACCTCTGCAATAGTACGGATATATTCCTCGCCGCCCGATTTGGTGTACACGCCCTGCGTTACCAGCATATCGATAAGCGTGACGTAGTCCACCTGACTGTTAGTCAGAAAGAGCTGATGCATAGCCGCGAATATGCGCTGATGCTCCTCAATATAGAAATCGGTAGCCGCAACGATATCGGCTATGTGATTGAAGGAATTTGGATCTACGAGTATTGAGCCGAGCAGTGATTGCTCCGCTATCAGTGAGAAGGGCAGCTTGCGAAGCGTCGCGTTCTGCTCTGTGAATTGGCTGTTATCCATATATCACTCCGTTATTTGCAGACAAGAACGTGGAGCTTGCCGACTATGTCGGAATACAGCTTTACGTCAATGTCGTATTGTCCGTATGCGCGGATGGGGTCGCCAAGCTGTATCTTGCGCTTATCCACGGTGATGGAATAGTCGCTTTGCAGTCGCTCGGCAATATCCTTCGCGGTGATCGAGCCGTAAAGACGGTCGTCGGCGCCCGAGGATGCGGTGATCTTGATAAGCAAGGTGTCAAGTCTTGCGGCAAGTGCACGCGCCTCGGCGGTCTCCACCTCTATCTTGTGAGCCTTGGATTCCTCCTTGCCGCGGATCTCGTTGAGGATCTTGGAATCAGCCTCAACCGCCAGCTTTTTGGGAAAAAGGAAGTTTCGTGCGTATCCGTCGGATACGTTGATTATATCGTTTTTCTTTCCCTGACCTTTTACGTCAGCAAGCAATACTACTTTCATGATTTTGAGTTCCTTTCCTGTGATGAATTACATAAATTGCTCGGGGAATTGAAGCTTGTACTCGTCGATAGCGCCGCACAGAAGCTCGTAAGCCTCCTCAACGGTGGAATTGTTCACCTGTGCGCCCGCCATATCGAAGTGTCCGCCGCCCTCCAGCTTTTCAAGAATGAGCTGTACGTTTATTCTGCCCTTTGAGCGTCCCGAGATTATTACATTGTTGTTGATAACGGCAAGGGCGAAGGACGCCTCAATGCCGCGAACTCCGAGCAGCTTATCCGCCGCCTTGGAGGCTGCGATACGGTCCTCGGGAGTGGGATCGTGATCGTCGGAGAGCCATGTGACAGCAAAGATATTTTCGTATATCTGGGTATGAGAATCGAAATCACTCGCCACGAGCAGCTCGTCTATGCGCTCGTTAAAGAACTCGCGCACGATATCGGTGTGGGCGTTGCGTCCGTAGAGGTAATACGTCACCTCAAAGGTCTGTGCGCCCGCGCTTCGTGTGAAGTTATGGGTATCAAGCATAATACCGGCAAGCAACAGATTTGCCTCCTCCTTTAGAAGGGTGTCGGCGTAGTTGCTCTGTTCAAGTATCTCCGCCATTATCTCGGATGCGGAGGATTTTGCCGCCTTGATGTAATGGAGGAACGGAGTAAAGGGAAGCTCCTTTACAAGTCTGTGGTGGTCGATAACGGCAATAGACGCCACTCCGTCGTCCGCGGGGATACAGCCTATCAGCTGAGGTGCTTCGAATATGACGGGATTGTTTACGTCACATATTATCAGCACCGTGTGAGAGGTTATCTTGGTCTGTGCCGTTGCGCGGTCGATAAATACCGTGTCGTATTCGGGCACAGCCGCCAGGTGAGCGGCGCAGGTGCGGAAGGTGTCACATTCCTTGTTGACGACGATATTTACGGAAACGTCGCCGCGTCCCTCTGCCGCAAGAATGCTTTTTGACAGGCGATATGCACCAACGCATGCTCCGATAGAGTCAAAGTCGGGGTTGGCGTGTCCCATAATAAGCACGTTGTCGCAGGACTTGAGCTGTCGCTCAATAAGGCTGGCGCTGACGCGAGAGGTAATGGAGGTGTTGCTCTCCAGCGTTTTATGTGCGCCGCCGAAGAATTGCATTCCGCTGTGACCTCTGCGCGTGAGGGCGACCTGATTTCCGCCTCGCTGAAGTGCAAGCTCAAGTGCCGAGCCCGCAAGTCTTTCGCGCTCCTGCATAGGACCGTCCACGTCGGCGATACCCATTGATACCGAAATCGGGAAGCTGTTGTCGCCTACCTCAATGTGCATGATCTCGTTAAGAATGGAGAAGCTGTTTTTAATGCACTCGTCAAGCGCCCCCTCCGAGAACATGGCGATATATTTATCTCTGTCGTATTCACGCAGCATACCGTTCATTCCCGACACCCACTCTGTGAGCTTATGCTCGATAAGGTTTGCGGTATTGCGGTAATTTGCGCGGACGAACTGTGTCAGCTCCTGGAGGTTGTCAAGCTCAATGTATGCCACAACAATATGCTCTCGGTTGGTCTTGTCGAGATAGTCGAGGTAATCGTTTACGTCCCTGAAAACCACGAAATAATAGGTATCAGTGCGCTGACGGAACATATAGCTTTCAAGGAAATAACGCTTGCCGTCGATAAGTCGCACCGTAATGTTTCCCTCGCTTTGAGCGGAGGAGGGCAGAGCCACAGCCACGTCAGCCTCGGAGGGCGCGCGGTTTTTCGCTCCGCTTATCACCTGTGCCATATCCACCGTGGGGCAGATATCGTGCAGAGGAATGTTGCACACCGAGGAGCGCACGCCGAGAATATCTTGAAGCGCGTTGTTGATGACCTTTACGTCACCGTCACTCGTCAGTACGGCGTATGGAATATCGATAACGGCGCGGAACATGCGGTATATGTCGGTATTAAGATGCTCTGCAGTGCTTTCCGCTCTGCTTGAAATGGCAAAGCGCAGGGTGTATACCAAGAAAGTTATGCCCGCGGTAATGAGATACGCTGCCGACAGCACGATACCGTATATCCAGCTGCTCTTTGGTCTGAATACGGTCAAAAGCGTGAACAGCACGAGGAACAGAAGCCCCTCGGCCGTGCATATAGCAAAGGGGATTCTGCTGTCGTGACGCACGGAATTATTTTTTGAGCTTTGGGGTAGATTATTATTTTTCATATCAAGACCGCTCCTTTCAAAATTGAAATGACGGGGGTTGTCTTTGTCAGTTGTCCTTATTCTTGTTCTCGTTCCTTACCCGAATGTCGGTTATAAGCTTTTTTATGATGAAAAAGGCGCCGATAGCGGCAAGCGCGGTCATAAGGAAATTCATAACCACGGACATGATAAGCACTGCGCCTGCCAAAAGCAGGAGTCCGCATCCCTGCTGCTTTGCCACCATGTGCTTTGTCAGTGAATCTATTCCGCAAAGCGCAAGACCGGGCTGGAATATGATAGTCAGATTGCTTGCTACCGTTCCCGCAAGCGAGGACTGCGTGTAGCCGCTGTCGATAAGGAATACTATCAGTGCGACAGCGAATACTGCGGCTGACATAAAGCTCATCGAAAACTCAAACATCTTTCGGACGGGCTTTTGTATCACGCCCCACGTGCGTAGCGTACCGATCAGTACCACCTGTGCAAAGAAGGCAAATACGTTTACGAATGCTATCGCCGTTCCGGGGAGGATGTTTACCGTTGCGTTGACGGTTTCGAGGGCGAGGTCATCGGGAATGATTTGCTCAACTCCGTTGCCCATATCCGCCTCCAGCGCCGTCAAGGCATCAAACATCATATCGCGAAAGGCGCTCATTGCCTGCCCTATTGCCGCCAGGGATATCTCGCCCATTCGCGTATACAGGAGCATCGCAAGAATAGCGAGCAGAGTGATCATCAATCCAAACGAGGTCGCGCATATCGAGCCTACACGGGTGATGCCGTTACGCCTTGCACATGAGTGAGTGGTGGCGGACAGTAAAACGGTCGCGGGGATAGGCAGAAGGCAGATCGCACAAAACAGCGGACGGGAAAACCCAAGCGCCGTGCCGAGTCCGAGCGTCACGCCGTAAGCCACGGCAGGAATTATCAAAAGCAGGGGAATATGTTTTTTCTTTGATACCGTTAGCAAAAAGCTTCCTTGGCTGATAAAGAACAGTGATGAAAGAAGGAGAAGTGAAAGTGCCGCGGACGCCATCATAAAAAAAAACAGAATGGCAAAGAATATCAACAGCGGTACGATACCGCGAGCCTGCTTTGCCGCGCGGGACAGATAGTATATAAATCCTACGCACAGCGCGATACCAAGGACGTTGAATATTTGCTCGTTTATCAACCCTACAAAGCCGAACAGAGCAAAGGGAATGGACACGAGCGCCGCTATCAGCAAAACGTAAAGCAGTGCCGCGGCAGAGCCTTGTATGCCCTTGCGCTCTATGGGCGCGTGGTCAACAAATTCCATCTTTGGTGGCGGGGTGAAGTGCGGCGCTCCGAATTCGGGCAGAGCTTGTGTATCTTGGCTGCCGTCACCGTTCAAGCCGCCGTCATTATCCGAGGGATCAATCTCGGCAAGCGTGAGCGGCAGTCGGCGGTCGGTCAGCAATTCGTTACTTTCAAACATATCGGAAAAAAATTCCTTTCCTTCAAAACAGCATCATCATAGTATTATACCACATATTTTTAATTTTGTAAACAACATATGTGATGTTTTTTGAAATTGTTTGCAAATCTTTTTTGAAGAACTCGAAAGATTATCAAATATTTGGGCAAAATATACAAAAACGCGAACACAAATTCTTACAAAATTTATATGGAAGAAGTTGAAAAAATTTAAAAAAGCCCTTGAAATTTTGATTTCGGTGTGGTATACTGTTAACAGTAGATAATGGCAAAGTGGCGGAGTGGGTTGACAAAATCCACTCCTGCTTTTTGTAAAGATCACGAAAGGAGAAATTCCGTGGCTGAAAATAACGTAGCTGAAAACGGCGGACGCAAGCTGCGTGCTGTTCGTACCCTCGGTGCGGGACGCGGCGGCAGGATCGCGGCGACTGTAACCGAAATCATCTCACCTATCGCCGAGAGTATGGGATATACCCTGTGGGACGTTGAATACGTCAAGGAGGGTGCGGATTATATCTTGCGCATAACCATTGACAGCGAAGCGGGGATAACCATCGACGACTGCGAAAAATTCACCCGCGCGGTGGATGCTCCGCTGGACGAGGCTGATCCCATTGAGGTGGCGTACATGCTGGAGGTGTCCTCGCCCGGAATTGAGCGCAATCTTTCCCGCCCCGAGCATTTTCTGCACTGTATCGGCGAAAAGGTGGAGCTGAAGCTCTACGCGCCGCTTGACGGCAGTAAGGTGCAGGTCGGCATCCTGCGCGAATACGCCGAGGACGGCAGTATTACCATTGAAGCGGCGGGTGCTGTGAAGGTCATTCCGGCGGACAGCGTTGCCAAGGCAAGAACGGTATTCGATTTCTGATACCGCGTAAATCAGTAAAAAAATTTTGCACAATATAAAAATACCCGAAAGGAAGTTTAGGCATGAATTCTGAGTTTTTCACAGCCCTTGAGTTGCTTGAAAAGGAAAAGGGCATCCCTCAGTCCTACATGATCGAGAAGATCGAGGCGGCACTCCTTGCCGCATTCAAAAAGGAGTACGGCGCAAACGCTCTTATGCGCGCCGACTATGACTTCGCTAAAAGAAAGATGAAGATCTATCAGCGCCGTGAGGTGGTTGAGGAGGTAGTCGATCCTACCTGCCAGATATCCCTTCCCGACGCAAAGAACATCAGCCGCAGACACGTGCTTGGCGGATTTGTTGACAAGGAAGTAAAAACGGATGCCTTCCGCCGTATCAGCGCGGCTGCGGGAAAGTCCGTTATCATTCAGGCTATCCGCGAGGGCGAGAGAATAGCTATGCAGGAGGCTTACTCCAACAAGAAGGAGGAGCTTATGACCGCTACCGTCAGCAAGACTGACCGCGATGACGGCGGAGTTATTCTTGAGCTTGATCAGGGAACTAACCTGCTTACAAAGCCCGAGCAGATCCCCGGTGAGATATTGACCGTTGGACAGAAGGTAAAGGTTTTTGTAACAGAGATCAACAAGGAGGCGAGAGGTCCTATCGTATCTCTCTCCCGTATTCATCCCAAGCTCGTATGGCGTCTTTTTGAGCTGGAGGTTCCCGAGATCCAGGACGGTATCGTTATAATCAAGGGCGTATCCCGTGAGGCAGGCTCGCGAAGCAAGATCGCAGTATATTCCCGCGATCCCGACGTAGATGCAGTCGGTGCGTGCATCGGTACGCGCAATATGCGACTTGACGCTGTTATCAGCGAGATCAACGGTGAAAAAATAGACATCGTTACTTACAGCGAAACTCCCGAGGAGTATATCGCGGCGGCTTTGGCGCCTGCAAGCGTTATTTCGGTAGAGATGACGGGAGAGCGTAGCTGTAAGGTTATCGTAGCCCCCGAGCAGCTCTCTCTTGCAATCGGCAGAGAGGGACAGAACGTCCGCCTTGCCGCTCGTCTTACGGGTTACAAGATCGACATAAAGGCAGAGGGCTCGGAGTACTGATCCCGTTTGCTGTTCGAAAGGAAGATCGGATATGGCACAAAAGCAAAATTCAAATGCCGCACCGCAAAAAAGGATTCCCGTACGTCAGTGCCTCGGATGCAACGAGCATAAGCCGAAGCGGGAGCTTCTGAGGGTGGTACGCGACCCCGAGGGTCAGGTCTCCCTTGACTTTACGGGTAAGAAATCCGGCCGCGGAGCATATATATGCAAGGACGTGAAATGTCTGAAAAAGGTGCGAAAGAGCGGCAGACTTGCAAAAAATCTCGAATGTGAGATATCCGACGAGGTATATACGAATATGGAACGCGAGCTTGCAGAGGGCGGTGACGTCCTGTGAGTGAGCAGACCAAAAAGCTGTTGTCCACGCTGGGGCTTTGCGCGAGAGCGCGCAAGCTTGTTATCGGTACGCCTATGGTATGCGAGCGGTTGCGGAGCGATTCGGAGCGGGCGGGGACGGAGCAAAGGGTGTATGCGGTGATCGAAGCGTCGGATACGTCGGGCAATACTCACGCGAGGCTGACGTCAAAATGTACCTTTTACGGCGTTCCGCATTACAGACTTGATTTCAGCGCCGAGGAGCTTTCCCATGCTGTGGGGAAAACGGGCGCAACTGCGGCGGTGGGAATTCTCGACCCGCAGCTGATGAAAGCGGTGGCGGAACATTTGCCGAGCGACGAAAATCATTGATACACTTTGATATCTTAACAGTTACATTTTAGGAGGTAATATGGCAGCATTCAATCCACAATTCAAAATAAACCAGTTGGCGAAGGATATGGGACTTAAAACCAAGGACCTGTCCGAGCTGTTGGCTTCCAAGGGCGTAGAGGACGTAAAGCCCCAGAAGTCGCTGACTGATAGGGAATTCAATATCCTTATGCAATCTCTCACCGATAGTAATCAAGTTGACGACATATCGGATTATATGGACGGAATAACCTACATTCCTTCTAAAATAGCAGAGGAGCGTGCCGCCGAGGAAAAAGCCGCCGCGGATGCAAAGGCAGCAGAAGCAAAGGCTGCCGCAGAAGCAAAGGCTGCTGCTGAAGCAAAAGCTGCCGCAGAGGCAAAGGCTGCCGCAGAAGCAAAGGCTGCTGCAGAAGCAAAGGCTGCTGCAGAGGCAAAGGCTGCTGCAGAGGCAAAGGCTGCCGCAGAAGCAAAGGCTGCTGCTGAAGCAAAGGCTGCTGCAGAAGCAAAGGCGAAAGCTGCGCAGGCACAGCAAACCGCTCCCCGTGACAGTCGCTTCGACCGAAACGACAGATTTGACAGAAATGACCGAAGCGACAGACAGGGCGGAAAGAGCGATTTCCGTCAGCCTGCACGTCAGGACAACCGTCAGGGCGGAAATAATCAGCGCCGCGACGGCGGAGCAGCGCGCGATAAGGGTGATTACGTTCAGAGCGCGCCCAGAGAAAAATTCCAGGTACAGCCTATCGTCAGAGGTCAGACTCCCAAGGGCGGTCAGGAACAGCAGAAGCCCCGCGGAGCTACCCGTGTTGTAGATACCAGAGGCGGCACCGTAGACCTTTCCAAGTACGACGATAAGCTCAATAATTTTGTGTCCGAGAACATGCAGGACGCGCGCGGCGGAAACCAAAAGTTGGTCAAAAAGAGTCAACAGCAGGCATCCAACCGCGGCGGTATGCAGATGAAAAAATCCGGATTTAACAAGAATAACGCCAAAAAGCAGGCGCCTGTTAAGAAAGCGCCGCTTAACGTACAGCTTCCCGACGAGATCATTGTCAGCGATCTTGCATCCCGCCTCAAGGTTACCTCCGCTGAGGTCGTCAAGCGTCTGATGATGCTGGGAATGATGGTTACCGTAAACCAGTCCGTAGACTACGATACCGCTGCTATCGTTGCCGACGAGCTTGGTATTTCCGTTACCAAGGAAGTTGTTGTCACCATTGAGGAAAAGCTGTTTGACGATCATGAGGACAGCGCAGATGAGCTGCTTACCCGCGCCCCCGTCGTGTGCGTTATGGGACACGTTGACCACGGTAAAACGTCACTGCTTGACGCTATCCGTCACACCAGCGTTACCGCAGGCGAGGCGGGCGGTATCACACAGCATATCGGTGCTTACAGAGTAAGCGTTAACGGACAGGATATTACCTTCCTTGACACCCCCGGACACGAGGCGTTCACTGCCATGCGTGCAAGAGGTGCGCAAGCGACAGATATTGCTATTCTTGTTGTCGCAGCAGACGATGGAATCATGCCTCAGACGGTAGAGGCTATCAACCACGCCAAGGCGGCGGGGGTTGAAATTATCGTAGCTATAAATAAGATGGATAAGCCCAGCGCAAATCCCGATAACGTAAAGCAGGAGCTTACCAAATACGACCTTGTTTGCGAGGAATGGGGCGGTGACGTTATGTGCGTTCCCGTGTCCGCTTTAACGGGTATGGGTATCGACGAGCTGCTTGAAAACGTGCTTATGATCGCCGAGCTGAAGGAATACAAGGCTAACCCCAACCGCCGCGCAAAGGGTATCGTTATCGAGGCGAAGCTGGATAAGGGACGCGGTCCTGTTGCAACGCTGTTGGTACAGAACGGTACGCTCAAGGGCGGAGATATCGTTATCGCAGGCACCTCGGTCGGACGTGTAAGAGCCATGACAGACCACAATGGTAAGATAGTTAAGGTCGCAGGACCTTCCGTTCCCGTGGAGATCACAGGTCTTGCAGATGTTCCCGAGGCGGGTGACGAGTTTGAGGCTGTTGCCGACGAAAGAATGGCAAGAGAGCTTGCAGAGCGTCGCAGAAGTAAGGCTAAGGAGGAGTTCTTCAAGGCTAACGCAAGAGCTAACCTCAACGACCTGTTCGACCAGATGAGCGAGGGCATCAAGAGCCTGAATATCATTGTCAAGGCAGACGTTGACGGTACGGTTGAAGCGGTTAAAGGCTCGCTTATGAAGCTGAATAACGGTGAGGTAAAGGTAAGCGTTATTCACGCGGCTGTCGGCGGAATTACCGAGGGCGATGTTACCTTTGCAGCGGCTTCCAACGCGATTATAGTCGGATTTAACGTCCGTCCCGACAAAAAGGCGCTTGACAGCGCAGACAGACAGGGTGTTGAGATCCGCACCTATCGAGTTATCTACGAGTGCATCGAGGAGATCGAGGCGGCTATGAAGGGTATGCTTGCTCCCAAGTTCCGTGAAAATCTGCTTGGACATGCAGAGGTCAGACAGACCATTCACGTTCCCAATGTCGGAACTATCGCAGGCTCTTATATCACTGACGGTAAGATCACCCGCGCGTCCCAGATACGTATCGTGCGTGACGGCGTGGTAATCTTTGAGGATAAGATAAGCTCTCTCAAGCGTTTCAAGGACGACGTGCGCGAGGTGGCTGACGGCTACGAGTGCGGTGTCGGACTCGAAAGATTTAACGACATCAAGGTCGGAGATATTCTTGAAGCATTCATAATGGAAGAAATTCCGAGATAATAATATCCGTCCGTGGGGCGAGGCGTGCGCTTCGTCCCACTGCGGCGGGACGTTTGTAAAATCCAATAAGCATCTGCTTCTTTGGCATATGCTTGTCGAAAGGTGGCGAGCTCCATGGCATTGTCTTATGAAAAGTCTTGCGGCGCTTTGGTTTTCCGCAAGGATAAAATTGACGGACAAACATATATACTTATGATACGACACAAGCGCGGCGGACACCGTTCTTTTCCCAAGGGACATGTTGAAGCGGGAGAAACCGAGCACGAAACAGCTATCCGCGAGGTAGAGGAAGAAACTGCTGTCAGAATTAGCATTGATTCTGATTTTTGCGAAAGAGTACATTACAGTCCCGTGCCGGGCGTGCGCAAGGAAGTTCTTTATTTCCTTGCTGTGACCGAGCAGATAGAAACACATCCCCGCCACGGCGAGATTGCCGACGTAGAGTGGGTGCCTGTTGATGTGGCTGAGCGCTCTCTTACTCACGAAAACGATAAAAATGTTTTCCGCGCGGCAAAGCGTAGAATGGGACTTTGAATTTAAAAGGTAAAAGGGGCTGTTGCATTTTTGCAACAACCCGCCCGATTCTGTGATCGATGAATATTTTTATAACCGCCGTCATGGCGGTGCTTGTTATTAAAAATTAAAGCGCGCGATACTGTTCGCGCGCTTTAATTTTACATTTTTAATTCAATATGTGCCGCAAGCCTTTCAATGGTGTTGAGAGCGGGGGAGACTTCCACGGTCACTCCCAGCTCATCCTCAATCTGCATGATAAGCTCTGCTATGTCAAGTGAATCCAACCCAAGCTCCATAAAGGAGGTGTCAGGGGAGATCCCGTCGGGCGAGATGCCCTTGTATTCGGCGATTACTGCAATGATTTTGTCGGTCATGATATCCTCCTTTATTACGTAGCTTACTGCTCGTATTATACCTTAATTATACCGCAAATATGCGCGCGTGTCAAGAAATCCGGAAAAAAGTTAACATATAAAAGCACCTCGAGGAAATATCCCGAGGTGCTTTTATCATTTGAATTCCTATTAGGAAAGCTTAGCCTGGTTGATCTTGATGCCGGGGCCCATGGTGGAAGCAAGTACACAGCTCTTGATGTACTGACCCTTAGTAGCTGCGGGCTTAGCCTTGATAACAGCGCCAACCAGCGTGTCAAAGTTAGCCTGAAGCTTTTCTGCACCGAAGGAAGCCTTACCGATGGGGCAGTGAATGATGTTGGTCTTGTCAAGACGGTACTCGATCTTACCTGCCTTAGCCTCGCTTACTGCGCGAGCTACGTCAGTAGTAACGGTGCCTGCCTTGGGAGAGGGCATCAGTCCCTTAGGACCGAGGACCTTACCGAGCTTACCGATAGTACCCATCATGTCGGGAGAAGCGATAACAACGTCAAAGTCGAACCAGTTCTCCTTAACGATCTTGTCAGCCAGCTCAACGCCGCCAACGTAGTCAGCACCTGCTGCCTGTGCCTTATCAATGTTGTCGCCCTTAGCGAAAACAAGAACCTTAGCAACCTTACCCGTACCGTTGGGGAGGACTACTGCGCCTCTGACCTGCTGGTCAGCGTGACGGGAGTCAACACCAAGGCGGATGTGAAGCTCGATAGTTTCATCGAACTTTGCGGTAGAGGTCGCACAAACGAGTGCCAGAGCCTCTGCGGGATCATACAGTCTGTTCTTTTCGATACGCTTTACGTTATCGGAATATTTCTTACCCATTTTAGCCATTTCCGTTTACCTCCTTATCAGTCCTCAACCGTAACGCCCATGCTGCGTGCGGTTCCTGCTACCATGCTCATGGCAGCCTCGATAGAACCTGCGTTGAGGTCGGGCATCTTGGTTTCAGCGATCTTTCTTACCTGTTCCTTGGTCAGCTTTGCGACCTTAGTCTTGTTGGGCTTGTCGGAGCCGGACTCAATGCCTGCTGCCTTCTTGATAAGAACTGCTGCGGGGGGAGTCTTGGTGATGAATGTGAAGGAACGGTCAGCGTAAACCGTAATAACTACGGGGATGATAAGACCAATATCGTTCTTTGTTCTTTCGTTGAATTCTTTGGTGAATACGGGGATTGCAACACCGTACTGACCGAGAGCAGGACCTACGGGAGGCTGAGGAGTAGCCTTACCTGCAGGGAGCTGCAGCTTGATATAACCTAAAATCTTCTTTGCCATAATGAATTACACCTCCATATGTGGTACTTATACGGGAGAATTATAATAGAAATTTTCTCCCTCCCACTTTCTTGCGGCTCCGACCGTGACAAAGCGGACGGGGCGCGCTTGCCGTTTTTCCTTTAAACGGACTTACTGATTTTCGGGCTTGATCATAGAGGATTCAAGCTCGACGGGAACGTCGCGGCGACCGCGCTTGACGAGGACCGTAACGTTACGCATGTCATCCGAGATGGACTGAACTACACCGCTGTAGCCTTCAAACAAGCCGGTAACAATCTGCACATTGTCGCCGACAGCGAAGGAAAGTCTTACCTTGACCTCCTCGATATTGAGGGCTTCGACCTCAGCATCACTCAGAGGGGTGGGGCGGGATCCGGGACCTACGAAGCCCGTCACGCCGGTGATGTTACGCACTGCGTGCCAGCTTTCGTCTGTCATTGCCATCTTGATGAAAACATAGGTGGGGAAAATTTTCAGTTCAACCTGCTTTTCCTCGTCACCCTTCTTTTCGATAACCGTTTCGCAGGGAATCCTGATATCGAATATCAGATTCTCAAGTCCGCGGTTCTCAATGATCTTTTCAAGGCTTGCCTTGACCTTAGCTTCATAACCCGAGTAGGTGTGCGCCACATACCATCGGGGGCCAACGTTCATCTCATCAAAATCACTCATAATTCTTATTCCCTCGAATTTTTTAAGGAAGCTTACTTGCGCAGTCCGGCAGTAGCCTGACGGAGCAGCTGGAGTCCCTCGGAGAACGCGAAGTCAAGAAGCGCAATGATGAGGATAAGTGCGAGAATTGTGATAATAACGACAACAGCCTTTTTCTTGAGCTGGTCCTTGGGACACCAAACGATCTTGCCGGTCTCGCTTTTCATGGATCTTGCGAATCCGGGGATCTTGTGTCTGAATACGATGCACAGCACTACGAGAACTACGAGAATCACGCCGCCAACCGCGAGGTTTATGATGCCGCGGGTTTTAGCTTCGGCATCAACCGCCGAGGCTGTACTTTCGGTCTCAGCCTTTGTGGTGGTTGCTTCTGTGGTAGCTGCTTCGCTGGTTGTTTCAGCAACTGTAGTAGTTTCGGCTGCAGTCGTATCCTCTGCAGCAAAAGCGGGAACGCTCATCATGCAGACGATAATCAAAAGCGAGAGAGCGGCTGCCAGAACGGCGCGCAGCTTTCTGCTCGTATTAATAGCAGTCATTTTTCTAACCCTCCAATTACTTAGACTCTTTGTGCAGAGTGTGCTTGCGGCAGAATCTGCAGTGCTTTTTCATTTCAAGTCTGTCAGGGTTGTTTTTCTTGTTCTTGGTTGTGTCATAGTTTCTCTGCTTGCATTCGGTGCAAACCAGAGTAACCTTGACTCTTGTTTCATTCTTAGCCATGATATCGGCACCTCCCATGTAAAATTTATTTCAGCTGCCTTGTTGCAGAAAGGCAACTGCAGTGTACCTCCCTCAGGAGTCGGCGGCACTTCCGACTGTTGGCGCATATGCGGACGCACAAAAAAAGCCTACTCTCAGAGGTGATAACATTATACCACACCCCCGCGCCCTTGTCAAGAGAAATTTTTACAAAATACGCACAAATTTTGACGGTTTTTTGAGTATTTGGGCAGGGGGAGTTGTGAATTTTACCATATAAATGCTTTCATTAATATAATAGCTCCCGAAAACGCAAATAACCGCCCGCGAAATTCGGACGGTTATTTTCTTATTTCGGGATTTTCGGTGCGCTTCATGATATAGTCCATGCTGACGTTGAAATAGTCGGCAAGAGCTATCAGTGTTTCAGTGGGGGGCGTGCGCAATCCGTTCTCGTATTTTGACAGTAAAGCCTGCTCTATACCGGTGTCCATTTGCACCTGTAGTTGAGTCTTTTTACGCTCAATGCGCAGCTTTTTTAAATTGTTGTCCATTCACGCGCTCCTCTCATCCGTCATTATAAGCTATTGTAGCATATTATAGCAATGCGTCATATGACAATATGTCATATTAAACAAATTATTTTTTTGATTTTTGGTAAATCTGCGAATTGAATTATATGACGTTTTGTCATATAATATATGCAATAACGAATAATTAAAAATCACGCAGGGCTAATGGGTGATGAAAAGGCAAAAAGGAGAATAAAAATGGACGAGCAAGTAATTGATAGGGAAGCGGGGCAAGCTCCTGCTTCGATGCCGTTTTATAAAAAATGGTGGGTATGGGTGATAGCGGTGGCTGCTGTCATATTGGCGATCGTGCTGTTTGGCGGAGAAGATGCGGTCCAAAGTGACCTCTTGGACTATATCAACAACGATATGACTGATGTGTCTGCCTTGGATTCGGATGTGGTTGACCTGTATAACAAGGCAAAAAATTCGGTAAACGACTATACTATGTACCAAATTCTTTGCGATGAGGTGATTCCAAAATCTAAAGAGCTTATAGAAAAAGCCGAAGCTGTTGAAATCGGAACCGATGAGGTCAAAGCGGCTCACGAATTATATCTTGATGCCATCAATAAGCAAAATCAGGCGCTGACGTTGATGCTGTCTGCGTTGGAAAATCAAGATTATACTGTATTGACACAAGCCAACGAAAAATTAGATGAATCAAGAAGGCTGATGCGAGATTATGAATCGGAGCTTAAAGCATTGGCGAAAGAACACGATGTGGAAATTAATTATAATTAACTATGAGGGGCATTTTTGCCCCTCATTTTTGCAAATAATATCGACAATATGTTTGATTTTAAACTGATTGTTGATATATAGTGCTGCTTTCTGCTTCAACAGAAAGTAGCCAAAGATTGACTTAAGAGAGGAAACCCACGATTTCCTCTCTTAAGAAACTCACCTTCCTGTACGCGCCGCCTTGCTGCAAGTGTGCGGTCAAGGCGTGATCGCGCATCAAAGTCGCAAACACCAACAGTTCCAAGTTTCCGTCGGAGCGACAGAAACTTGGATAAATGCTGAACGCCTTGAGTGAAAACAATGGTGGTTGTCTTTGGAGGCTCATAGCTTTTTGTCACCCTAAACAGCTATCGCCCACATCGGGCGTGTTTGATTTCCCACTTGCGATTTCTCGGCAAGAGAGGCGAAAGCGTTTCCGCGATTTTTCTCTTATCACAAACGAAAGCCTCAAGGTGGGTTGGTTTCCAAAGGGAGGGAGGAATTGAGGCGTTGAAATTCAAGCTTGAGCGTGCTGAAAACTTGAATTTTAACGACGACTCCTCCCAAACTTTGGTCGATCTTGGTTACTTCTGCCGATACAGAAGTAACATAAAAACATATTGCCATAAAACAAAAAGCCGAGGTCGATTGACCTCGGCTTGTGTACCGATTATACAGCCTATTAGATGCTTGCGAAGTACTTGATAGTACGAACCATCTGGCTGGTGTAGCTGTTCTCGTTGTCGTACCAAGAAACGACCTGTACCTGGTAGGTATCGTCATCGATCTTTGCAACCATGGTCTGAGTTGCGTCGAACAGAGAACCGTAGGTGATACCGATAACGTCGGAGGAAACGATCTGATCCTCGTTGTAGCCGAAGGAATCGGAGGAGGCTGCCTTCATAGCTGCGTTGATGCCCTCAACGGTAACGTCCTTGCCCTTAACAACTGCTACGAGAATGGTGGTAGAACCGGTGCAGGTAGGAACGCGCTGTGCGGAGCCGATAAGCTTGCCGTTCAGCTCGGGGATAACAAGGCCGATAGCCTTTGCAGCGCCGGTGGAGTTGGGAACGATATTCTGTGCGCCTGCACGTGCACGGCGGAGGTCACCCTTTCTGTGAGGACCGTCAAGGATCATCTGGTCACCGGTGTAAGCGTGAACGGTGGTCATGATACCGCTCTGGATGGGAGCGTAATCGTTCAGAGCCTTAGCCATGGGAGCGAGGCAGTTGGTGGTGCAGGATGCAGCGGAGATGATCTTGTCATCAGCGGTGAGGGTGTTCTCGTTAACGGAGAATACTACGGTCTTGAGGTCCTTGCCTGCGGGAGCAGAGATAACTACCTTCTTTGCGCCTGCATTGATGTGAGCCATAGACTTCTCGGTGGAGCAGTAGAAGCCGGTGCATTCGAGAACTACGTCAACGTCGTTAGCAGCCCAAGGGCAGTTAGCAGCGTCCTTCTCGGCAGAGATCTTGATGGTCTTGCCGTCAACAGTGATGGTACCTGCCTCGTCGTCAGCAGCAACGGTGTGACCGTCGTAGCGACCCTGAGCGGTGTCGTACTTGAGAAGGTGAGCGAGCATGGAGGGCTTGGTGAGGTCGTTGATAGCTACGATCTCGTAACCCTCTGCGCCGAACATCTGGCGGAATGCGAGACGACCGATACGGCCGAATCCGTTAATAGCAACTTTTACTGACATGGTGAAATCCTCCATTATATAAAATAATTTTTTGACTTGTTCAAACAGTGCAAGCTCCGACTTTCATTCAAAGCCCACACTTTTGCTCATATATTTTACCGCATTTTTCCTAAATATACAAGTCTTTTTGCGAAAATTTTTAATTTTCGTTATTTTGCGGCTATTTAGACAAAACCGAAAAAATATTTTAGTGCATTATGACGGCGTTGTACGCGAGGTTTTTTAGCATTTTAGCAAATTAATTAGAAAAAATTCAAAAAGCTCTTGACAAATGGAGCGAAAGGGTGTATAATCTGCGCATAAGGCTATGACCGAAAAGAAGTAAGCGCCATTTTTCCGCGCAGAGAGCCGTCGGTTGGTGTAAGACGGAGGGGAGAGGACGCCGAATACGTTTCGAGAGTCGCGGTCTGAAAAGGACCGACGGGAGCGCCCGTTATAGCGACAGGGCATGTGTATTTTTCGGCGCTTTGGCGGTATTGCCGACTAATGCAGTGTGTGCCCGACGAGGTCGCGGCAGTGATACCGCGATAAAATGAGGTGGTACCGCGGAATATTTTCCGTCCTCTGTCAGTGTGACAGAGGGCTTTTCTTATTTTAAAGCCCGACTGTCATAAATTCAAGCCGTATATCGGCAGACTTACAGGAGGCTTTTATGGCTATCAAAATCATTTTCATTGTTCTTTTCTTTGCTGTTACCGTGCTTGTGGGCGTGCTTAGCCGCAAGCGTGCGGGCAGCATTGACGGCTTCGTCCTCGGAGGACGCGCGGTGGGTCCGTGGCTTTCGGCGTTTTCCTTTGGTACGTCGTATTTTTCCGCAGTTATCTTTATCGGATACGCAGGAAGATTCGGTTGGAATTTCGGTCTTGCGTCTACGTGGATAGGACTTGGAAACGCCTTTATCGGCTCGCTTATGGCGTGGGTGATACTTGGCAGACGCACCCGCGTTATGACTCAGCATATCGGCAGTAAGACCATGCCCGACTTTTTTGGACTGCGCTTTAATTCCAAGGCGCTCAAGATCGTTGCCGCGCTTATCGTTTTCATATTCCTTATTCCTTATACCGCCTCGCTGTTCAACGGACTTTCCCAGCTCTTTTCCGCATCCTTTGCAGGTATAGATTACGCTTGGTGGGTAGTGATAATGGCGGTGCTGACGGGCGCTTACGTTATCCTCGGCGGATACATGGGCTCTGCCATCAATAACTTTATTCAGGGCATCATAATGCTTGTAGGTATCGTTGCGGTGGTTGGCGCTGTTATCAATTCCCACGGCGGACTTACCGAGGCTATCGCCAAGCTGTCGGCAGATTCCTTTACGACTCCCGCGGGCACGGAATTTGAGGGGGCGTATACCTCCTTCCTCGGACCTCAGCCGCTTCAGCTTCTCGGCGTTGTGGTGCTTACATCGTTGGGTACGTGGGGACTCCCTCAGATGATAAGCAAATTTTACTCCATCAAGGACGAAAAGGCTATCACCAAGGGAACGGTTATTTCCACCGTTTTCGCGCTCGTCGTTGCGGGCGGATGCTATTTTCTCGGCGGATTCGGACGTCTGTACGCCGCGGATATCACAATGGGTGCAAACGGCGCACCTGCGTCCTTCGACGCTATAATTCCTACTATGCTGACCGCTGTGAACAAAGCCCTCGGAGTTGGGGGCGATATGCTGGTGGGACTGGTGCTTATCCTCGTTCTGTCCGCTTCAATGTCTACTCTGTCCTCGCTGGTCATGACATCCAGCTCCACCATCACGCTTGACCTTATTTCCTCCGTGTCCAAAAAGACGTTGAGCGAAAAGAAAAAAATGGTCATAATGCGTCTGCTTATCGCGCTGTCTATTGCGGTTTCGGCGTTTATTGCGATACTGCTCGTGGTCAATACCGAGCTTGCGGGTAAGCTTTACATATCCGACCTGATGGGCATCTCTTGGGGAGCGCTTGCGGGATGCTTCCTCGCTCCCTTTATGTACGGTCTGTTCTGGAAAAAGGTAACGCCCGCCGCAGTATGGGCAAGCTTTGCAACGGGACTTGGCATTATGATAACGGAATTTGTGCTGACGTCTGTATTGAAGATTACCTTTGAGAATGCGTTTATGAAGTATTTTTTCAATTCCGCTATCAACGCGGGAATGCTCGCAATGCTTGCGGGACTTGTGATAGTTCCCGTCGTAAGCCTGCTGACTCGAAGGACTGCCCCCAAGAATGTAGATGAAATGTTCGCGTGCTACGATAAGGAGGTCACCGTTTCGGTAAAGACCTCGCTTGAGGATTAATATTTTAAGTTTTTAAGTGAAGGGGCTGTCGCAAAACGCGACAGCTCCAATTTTTTTTGAATTTTCTATTGACACGGGGAAGGGAAAGTGCTATAATACTAACACTTGAACAATTATTCAAATGTTGAAATGACAGGAGGAGTCTATGCAAGAAAAAGACAGGATAGCTATGGCGGACACTCCCGTGTGCGACGGCGGATGCGAATATTTAAAGCTGCATCCTACCCTTGGCGAGCAAGCCAAAAACAGCCTTCCGTCGGCAGAGGAGCTTATGCGTCTGGCGGAGCTTTTTCGCATGTTCGGGGACGGAACGCGCATAAAAATATTATCGGCGCTTCTGCACTCGGAGATGTGTGTGTGTGACTTGTCGGAGATCGTGGGAATGAGCGTGTCAGCCGTGTCCCATCAGCTTCGTCTGCTTAAGGCGGCAAAGCTCGTCAAGTGCCGCAGGGAGGGCAAGAGCGCGATATATTCTCTTGACGACGACCACGTGCGTTTGATGATAGAGAGCGGCACGGAGCATATTCTTGAAAAATAAAAAGCATTTAGCAGAAAGGAAATATTATGGCAACCGTAAGAAGGATATTTGAAATGGATGGCGTGGATTGCGCCCACTGCGCGGCAAAAATGGAGGACTCCATACGCGCGCTTGACGGAGTTACTTACGTCAACATCAGCTTTATGGCACAGCGAATGACGCTGGAGGCGGAGGAGAGTAAATTCGATTCCATACTTAAAAAAGCAGTAAAGCTCTGTCGCAAGGTGGATCCCGATTGCTCGGTTATCTTAAAATAAAATGCGCGGATATCGACTTGGAAAAAAGCAAAAGCGGTCGATCATCGACATAGCGCTCTCTGTGGCTTTTTTTGCCGCTGTCGCCTCCCTTGACGGCTTCGGCATCCTGCTGAATAAGTGGTTTTGGCGGCTTGGAGCATACCTTGTGCCGTATCTTGTTGTCGGTTGGAGAGTGATATTCCGCGCGGCGCGGAATATTGTCAACGGACAGATATTCGACGAAAATTTTTTGATGTGCATAGCCACCGTGGGTGCGCTTGTTATTGGCGAATATCCCGAGGCCGTGTTCGTCATGCTGTTTTACCGCGTGGGCGAGCTGTTTGAGCAGATCGCCGTGGGCAAAAGTCGCCGCTCGGTGGCCGCCTTGATGGAGATACGCCCCGATACCGCGACAGTCTTGCGGGAGGGCGAATGGGTGAGCATGAGTCCCGACAAGGTGGCGGTAGGTGAGATAATTTTTGTCAAGGCAGGCGAAAAAATTCCGCTTGACGGCGAGATTATCGAGGGAGCGTCTCTGCTGAATACCGTTGCTCTGACGGGCGAAGCCTTGCCTCGCGAGGTAGCTGTGGGCGACAAGGTGACGAGCGGATGCGTGAATATGAGCGGACTGCTCAAAATCCGCGTGAGCTGTGAGTTCGGCGAGTCCACCGTGTCCAAAATTTTGCAACTGGTGGAGAGCGCGACGGACTCAAAATCAAAATCTGAAAATTTCATTACGAAATTTGCGAAATATTATACTCCCGCCGTGGTGATATGCGCCGCGGTGCTTGCGATATTGCCGCCGCTTATCCTCGCTCCCGCATCCTCTGATGTGTGGCGGGAGTGGGTATACCGTGCCATGTCGTTTCTTGTGATTTCCTGTCCCTGCGCCTTGGTGATATCCGTTCCAATGACCTTTTTCGGGGGCATCGGCAGAGCCTCGGCGGACGGAATACTTATCAAGGGCTCGGAGTATATTGAAACGCTTGCAGATTGCTCTACCGTGGTATTTGACAAGACGGGAACGCTCACAGAGGGACGCTTCGTCCTTGACGGCGTGTATACCGAAAACGGCTTCTCGGAAAAGGAAATACTGCAATTTGCCGCATCGGTTGAGAATGGCTCGACACATCCCGTAGCGCGCGCTGTTTGCTCCGCCTTTGACGGCGAGCTTATACCCGTGTCGCGCTCGGAGGAGCTTGCGGGACTTGGTATTAGAGCGGTGTGCGACGGTAAAACGGTATGCGTTGGCAACGCGAGGCTGATGGCTGATATCGGCGTGTCGGGGGTGGCGGAAACGGCTCGTGCGAGCGCCGCTTACGTCGCAGTTGACGGCGTTTTCGGTGGACGTATAGAGGTCAGCGACGTTATTAAGCCCGATGCTGCAAAGGGTATTTTGAATCTCAAAAAAGCAGGTGTCAGGCATACTGTTATGCTGACGGGTGACAGGTGGGAAGCTGCCGAATCCGTTGCTGCCTCTCTTGGCATCGACGAGCTTTCCGCGGAGCTGTTGCCTGACGGAAAAATGCTTGCGCTTGAAGGATTAATGGTCGGTAGATCAGCAAATGATAAGCTTGCTTTTGTGGGCGACGGGATCAACGATGCCCCCGCCCTTGCCCGCGCCGACGTGGGTATCGCTATGGGCGGCATCGGCTCGGACGCGGCCATTGAGGCGGCGGACGTGGTGATAATGGACGACAAGGTTACAAAGATCTCCCGTGCAGTTGAGCTGTCGCGCAGAACGATACGTATCGTGCGCGAAAATATTGCGGCGGTACTGTTCGTTAAGGCGGCGGCGCTTGTCCTCGGCGCGTTTGGAATAACGGGAATGTGGTTCGCCATTTTCGCGGACGTCGGAATTTCCGTTTTGGCAATTCTCAATTCACTCAAAATTTTCAAAATGTAACAGAAAAGCCGTACCACTCGGTGAGCAGTACGGCTTTTCTCTTTTCTGTTAAATTCACATTTTTTCGTACATATCTGCAAGGCGCTCGGCGGCAACGGCAAGGTCACGCACGCCGTCCTGCGCGTTGTCGGCATTGAATTTATTGAGGTAAGCATTAGCCTCAAGCGTGCAATATCCCTTGTAGCCGATATCCTTCAGCGCGCGAATGACCGCGTCGAAATCTACCTTCATAGAGAAGGGAATCTGATGGGAGTCGTTTCGCTTGTCGTTGTCATGAATGTGAAGCGCCGCAAGTCTGTTGCCAAGGGCATGTATCATTTCCACTGCCGATGTGTCCGAGCCAAGCATCTCGGCGTGGCCTATATCAAGGCAAGCCCAAAGCTGACCTGCGCTTACCGCGTCCAGATGGGCATTAAAGCTTTCGGGAGTTGCACAAGCAGCAAAGCAGGAATGGTTCTTTTCTCTGTCCCAGTTCCACATATTTTCTGTCGCAATACGAACTCCGTGGTCCTTGGCAAATGGGAGTAGCCTGTCGTACATTTCGGCGTTTTGCTCAGGCGTGAAATCGTTTACGGGATGAATAACGCAAATGTCGCCGCCCGCCTCGGCAGTACATTCGATAGCGCGGAAAAGATATTCGTGCATAGAGGGACTGAAGGTGGGGAAGGGGGCGTGGGACTGATTGCAATGAATACCGTTGTCAAGACCTATCTGCTTGAGCTTTCGCGCGAATTTGAGGTAGTCGGGGCGACCGAGCGGATGTTCGCCGCCAACGGCGGTGCGCTCCGACCAATTATAGTACGCCATTTTAAACATTGAAAAATCCCATGCGTCAAAGCCTGACTTTGCGACAAGCTCTACCGCGCGCTCCTCGCCGACAATGCGGGCGATGGAATCTATCTCCGTGGATATTTTCATTTGTTTTTTCCTCCGCGACCGGTTACCTTGTTGAGTATGACCGTGACGGTAACGATAAGTCCGATGACGACAAGTATACCGACCATTCCGCTGAGCATATATTTGAGGTTGTCGACGAAATTATATGGCTCAAACATAAAAGACTCTGCTTCCGTTGCAGCTTCGGTTTCAGCTTCGGTAGTTACCTCGGTGGTTACGGATTCAGCCGAGGTGCTTGCCGCAGCTTGTGCAAAGCAGGAAATGGGCGCGAGCATAAGAGCCAACATTACGAGGAAAATTATCAGCTTTTTCATAGTCGTATCTCCTTTCTCTTACGCACCGAAGAATTTCAGGATAAGACCACCCGCAATTACGGATGCGATCTGTCCCGATACGTTAACGCCAATTGAGTGCATCAGGAGGAAGTTCTGCGGATCTTCCTCAAGTCCCATCTTGTGAACGATACGTCCCGACATGGGGAATGCGGAAATACCGGCCGCACCGATCATGGGATTGATTTTTTTCTTGGTAAAAAGGTTGAGAAGCTTTGCAAACAGCACTCCGCCAGCAGTATCGAATACGAATGCAAACAAGCCAAGTCCGAGGATGAGCAGAGTTTCAACGCTGAGAAATTTATCCGCTGTCATCTGGAAGGCAATGGAGATACCGAGGAATATAGTGATAAGATTAGCCAGCACCTTCTGTGCGGTTTCGGAAAGAGCGTTAAGCACACCGCATTCGCGGATAAGGTTGCCGAACATTAGAAATCCCACGAGAGATGCGGATTTCGGTGAGATAACTCCTGCGATGATAGTGATGATAATGGGGAAAAGGATCCGGGTGGTCTTGGATACCTCCCGCGCGGTGTAGGGCATACGGATCATACGCTCCTTTTTGGTGGTCAGGAGCTTGATGATGGGCGGCTGAATAATAGGCACGAGAGCCATATACGAGTAAGCCGCGACCATTATAGGACCTACGTATTTTGAGCCAAGCTCGTTTGCCACGGCAATAGCGGTAGGACCGTCAGCAGCACCGATAATGGCTATTGATGCCGCATCGTTGGTTTCAAAGAACACGGACGCAAGGCAGAGTGTGAGGAATATGCCGAACTGAGCCGCCGCACCGAATATCATCAGCTTGGGGTTGGTAAGCAGAGGACCGAAATCGATCATAGCTCCTATGCCGATAAATAATAGGAGAGGGAACAGCTCGTTTGCGATACCGGCGTTGTAGAGCGTGGTTATAGGTCCGCTCTCCATGATTGCGTCTGCAAACGGGATATTAACCAGAATAGTACCAAAGCCGATAGGGAGCAGAAGCGTAGGCTCCATTTCCTTTTTGATTGCAAGAAAGATAAGCAAGCCGCCGATAAGCCACATGACTATCCTTCCCCAGGTGATCTCGCCGACGTTGTCGAACAAATTGAGTAACAGATCCAGCATAAAGACATCCTTTCGTCAATAAAAACAATCAAAGTTTATTATAACACTCCGCCGACATTTTGTCAATGGAATTCGAGGTAATTTTTTGCTTGAAGCTTTCGCTTGAATACTTGAAGCTCCATTTGTTAACATTTAGTAAAAAATCGTGTAATTGAAGCGAAAATACTTGAAACAAAACGGTGAATGTGGTAAAATGTACTTTGTGTAATGATATTTTAATGTAGAATAATATGAATGTATGCGTTTGCAGAAAAATAGGAAGGTGGGTGGAATTTTTGTCAAAGGAAGCCATTTCAAAAATACGCGAGGCTGAGGAGCGTGCGCTTCGTATAATCGAGGACGCCGAGGCTGAGGCACGCGAGCGCATATCCCGCGCCGAGCGCGAGGGAGAGGAGCTTGCGGCTCTGAAAATACGCGCCGTGTCGGAGGATATCAAGGTAAGACTTGCAAAGGTCAACGACGGTGCGGCGGCTCTGGTGGAATCGGGACGCGCCGAGGCAAGAACGGATATTGCCGATTTTGCGGCAGACTCCCGCGCCAATATGCGCGAGGCAGTAAAGATAATTACTTGGGGGATAGCTGATTTATGTCGGTAAGCAGTATGAAAAGGCTGTCTGTGCTGACTCCCCGCTCGGAGGAGGATGCGGTCGTGCGCAGGCTGATGCGCTTGCGGTGCGTGGAAATACGCAAAACGCAGACCGACGGGCTTTCGTTGTGTAACTACGATGCCGAGGTGGCGAGCGCCGAGCAACAGGTGCGGCGCGTGTCCGAGGCGTTGCCCTTGCTGACGAAATATACGAAAAGAAAGTCCTCACTGAAGCGCAGACTTATAAAAATCAGCGACGAGTCCTTCCAAAAAACGGGCAGCTGCAGCACAGCGTGGTCGGTCGTGGATGAGGTGCTTGAAATAAAAGCAGATATCGCGCGTTGCAGCGACGGTGAAAAAAAGACGGCGGAAAGGATAACGGCACTGCTTCCGTGGCGGAAGCTTGAAGTGCCTCTCGGATTTGCGGGAACGGATACCTCCGCCCATATCATTGGCACAGCTCCGCTGACAGCGGACGTTGACAGACTCAGCGCCGAGCTTGCGGAGTCACTCGCCGAAGTCGATTTGATTTCCCGTGACAACACCGCCGCCTATATCTCGGTGATATATCACAGAACGGCAGAGGAGAAGGTCAACCGCATTCTTGCGGAATACGGATTCGTCAAGGCGGGATTTGCAGGCGTTGATACCACCGCGGCGGCAGAGATAGCGCGCCTTGAGGCTGAGCTTCCCACCTACGACGTAAGGCTTCAGCAACACAAGGACAGGCTGTGTACCCTCGCCGAGGTGCTTGACGACGTGGAGATACTTTACGACGTCGCAACGACGACCTTGCTTACTGCAAAGCATAAGCAGAAGCTTGCAAGCACAGAAATGTGTGCTGTGCTTGAGGGCTGGGTGCCTGCTGATAGGGAATCGGTGGTCGCGGCGGCACTTTCAAAGCTTTATTGCGCATATGAAATGAAAGAGCCCGAGGATGAGGACGTGCCTCCCGTGCTACTCAAAAACAATGGCTATGCCACTAACTTTGAGTGGGTGGTTGGAATGTACTCCTATCCCAAATACGGCAGCTACGATCCAACTCTTATTATGAGCATCTTTTACTTCATAATATTCGGGCTTATGTTCGCCGATGTCGGCTACGGACTTATCCTGACTCTTGCGGGACTTATCGCTCCAAGTGTGCTGGGATTCAAGCCGGGACTCAAGCGAATGTTCAATATGTTCGGCTATTGCGGAATATCTTCTATGTTTATGGGAGTGCTGTTCGGAGGATGGTTTGGCGATCTTCCTTACGCCATCATGGAAAATATGATGGGTATGGAAAACGCCAAGGAGGCTGTTCCGTTCTTTAACGGACTTCTGTTCAACCCGATAGACGACCCTATCGCGTTCCTTATAGTATCGCTTGCAATGGGCGCGGTGCATCTTATCGCAGGTATGGCGGTTAAATTCTACCTTCTGTGCCGCGAGGGAAAATGGTTTGACGCCATATTTGATATCGGCTCGTGGTGGCTCATATTTGGCGGTATCGCGGTGCTTGTCCTGGTAGGTACTCTGCCGGGCGGCATTATGATAGGCGTCGGCGCACTGATGATAATATTCGCAAGCGGACGGGCAACGAGAAATCCCGTACTCAGATTTCTCAAGGGTCTGCTCGGGCTATACGATATCACGAGCTATGCATCCGACCTTTTGTCCTATTGCAGAATACTTGCACTGGGACTTGCCGCAGGAGTTATCGCACAGGTAGTAAACCTTATCGGTACTATGAGCGGTGCAACGGTTGGCGGATTTATCGCGCTTGTCCTGTCCTTCTTGCTCGGACACGGACTCAACCTTGCCATCAATATCCTCGGCACGTTCGTGCATACCAGCCGATTGCAGTATCTTGAATTTTTCAATAAATTCTACGAGGACGGCGGCGAGGAATTCAAGCCCGCCGAGCCAAGTGCAAAATACTCCACCGTGGAGTGTGATATTTGCCTTGACGGCGCGGTCGGTGACGGCGAGCGGGCATAACCTGACCAAACAATTTTGATTTTAAAATTTTAAGGAGATAAAACAATGAAAGCTTCAAGAAAACTTTACGCAAAGATCTTTTCCGTCATGGCGGCAGTAGTCGTCATATTCACCTGCTTTGCTCTCGTCGCGGGAGCAGAGGAAGCAGTTACCGAGGCTGCACCCGTTACCGCAACGGGTATTCTCCGCGGTCTGTTCTCGGGTACTAACATAGCGCTTCTCGGTGCGGCTCTGGCTGTCGTTCTTCCCGGTATGGGCTCTGCAAAGGGCGTTGGTATCGTTGGAGAGGCTGCGGGCGGTCTGCTTTCCGAGGATCCCTCCCAGTTCGGTAAGGCGCTGGCACTTCAGGCGCTTCCTATGACTCAGGGCGTTTACGGACTCGTTGCGGCATTCCTTATCGTGTTCAGACTCGGTGTGTTCAGCGGCAGCTTCGATGCAAACGCGCTTACCTTTGCGCAGGGCGGATACTTCTTTATGGCGGCTCTGCCTATCGCTATCGTAGGCTACTATTCCGCTATCCGCCAGGCTCGCGTATCCGCTTCGGGTATCAGCCTGCTTGCAAAGCGCCCCGATCAGCTCGGTAAGGCTATCACATCCTCCGCACTGGTTGAGACATACGCGATCTTTGCGCTTCTGGTAACTCTCCTGGTGGTATTCAACTGCCCCTTCGTTTAATATCCGCATAAAGTAACGGGGAAGGTGTGCCTTCTCACAGAAAGAGAGGAAACGGAAAAATGACGGGACTTGATAAGATAACCGCCAAAATAATATCCGACGCCGAGGCGAGAGCCGCCGAGATACTTGCGGCGGCAGACGCGGAATGTGAAAAGATCCGCGCAAGATACACCGACGCGGCGGAGAATGACAGCCGTCGGCTTTACGAGCAGGCAGAGCGGGAGTGTGAGGCTATGATTGACCGCGCGCGTTCCTCTGCATCCGTGGTAAAAAAAGACGTGCTGGTAAAGGCAAAAAGCGAAATAATCGAGGAGGCGTATCAAACGGCTTACCGTGAAATACGCGGACTCTCCGACGGCGAGTATCTCGATATGCTTATCGGTATGCTCAGAAGTGCTATGCGGCGTCAGCTGGAGCTTGAGCGGCAAAATCTTGAGCTGTACGGCGAGGAGCCCGCTGCACAGACGTGCGAGGTCCTTCTCAATTATCGCGACAGAGAAAAGTTCGGCAAGTCGCTCATCAGCGGACTTAATCACAGCGTAGTGGGCAAGATGAAGCTCGCCGATATTGACAGAATAAAGCTGTCGACGGATACCGTCGATATCAGCGGCGGACTTATACTCCGCGCGGGAGATATAGAAACCAACTGCTCCTTTGAGATGCTGTTCTCACAGGTAAGGCGTGCTACCGAGCAAAAGGTCAGTCAGACGCTTTTTGACAAAAGGGATTGATTGTGAACCGAAATCGGTAACTTGGTGATGCCGAGGCATCACTTGACAGGGAGGATACATGAAAGTCAAAGCAACCGAATATATGTATAGCTCAGCGCGAGTGCGGGCAATGGAAAACGGCATTATAGGCGCACAGAAGCTGCGCTCGCTTGCCGATTCCAAAGGCTCGTCCGAGGTGCTTGAAAAGCTGTCGTCCTTCGGATTAAGGGTAAAGGAAGCCGAGGACGGTGCGAGCGGCGGAATTGATGCCGCATTGGCGGACGCTCTGTCATGTGCTTACGCCGAAATATGCGAGATGGCGCCCGCGGACTGCCGCGCGTTTGAATGGCTTAGGATGCCTTACGATTGCAATAATCTGAAGCTGGCGATAAAATGCCGTATCCGCAATACGAGCGCGGACGAGCTGCTGTTTGATTTCGGACTTGTGAGTGCGTCGGATACCCTTGACAGCGTTTTTGCGGGGGATTATTCCGCATTCCCGAAAAACATGGCAGAGGCGGCAAGCCTTGCGGTTGATGAATATGCCAAAACTCACGATCCCCAGCGCATTGATACGCTGCTTGATAGGGCGTGCTACGCGGATATGCTGGAATGTGCCTGCGCGTCGGGCGAGGAAATATTCGTGAATTGGGTAAAAACCAAGATCGACCTTACCAACGTCATGATCACCCTGCGCTTGATACGAATGAACCGGGCAAAGGCGGGCAAGATGTTCCTTGAGGGCGCTTTGCTGCTTGGCGGCGAGCTGGACACGGAGTCGCTGCTGCGGGCTTACGACAGCGGCGAGGAGTCGCTGTTCGCTATGATCATGCGAAGCGGGTACTCAAAATTCGCGGCGGCAGTGCAGAAAACGGATATGTCACTGTCGGCTATAGAAAAATGCTCCGACGATTATTATATGACCTTGATAAAGGAAGCAAAATGGTTGCCCTTCGGCGCACCGATATTGGCGGCATACCTTGTGGCAAAGGAGTACGAGATCAAAAATATCCGCATAATACTTGCAGCAAAGAACGCGGGGCTGTCGGGCGACGTAATATTTGAAAGATTGAGGGAAAGCTATGTATAAGATCGGTATAATCGGTGAGCGCGACAGCGTGCTTGGCTTTATGGCGATAGGCTTTTCTGTGCATGAAGCGCCTGACGTCGATACTGCGGGCGAGCTTATTGATGCCCTCGCCAAAAGCGGCGAATACGCAATAATATTTATCGTGGAAAATTACGCCGAGGCTCTCAGCGAAAGGATAAACAAATATAAGGATTCTCCGATACCTGCCATTATTACCGTCCCCGGCGCCGGCGGCGCAACGGGCTACGGCATGGAGGCTATCAGGAGTGCGGTTGAGCGTGCCGTCGGCGCGGATATACTTGGTGATTAAAACACATCAACGAAAAGGGGAAAATCGTTATGGTAGAAGGAAAAATACTTAAAGTATCAGGACCTCTCGTTATCGCGGAGGGAATGAGAAATGCAAATATGTTCGACGTTGTGCGAGTTGGCGAAGCCAAGCTTATCGGTGAGATCATCGAGATGCACGGCGACCGCGCCTCCGTCGAGGTCTACGAGGAAACTGCGGGACTTGGCAGAGGTGACAGAGTGGTGTCCACGGGCGCGCCCTTGTCCGTCGAGCTTGGCCCCGGACTTCTCAAGGGAATTTACGACGGAATACAGCGTCCGCTTGAAACGATACGCGATAAGGTAGGTTCTAATATAACCAAGGGTATCGACGAGCCTGCTCTCGACCGTGCAAAAACGTGGAGCTTTACCGCTACCGTTGAGTCGGGTGCTGAGGTAAAGGGCGGCGACGTGCTTGGAACGGTGCAGGAAACCGACGTTATCACCCACAAAATAATGTGCCCTCCAAATAAAAAGGGCATTATTATCGACATTCATTCGGGCGAGTACACCGTTACCGACAGAGTGGGTAGAATAAAGCTGGAGGACGGTACGACGGAGGACATAAAGCTGATGCAGAAGTGGCCTGTCCGTATTTCCCGTCCGTACGCGCAAAAGCTGCCTCCCGTTGAGCCTATGATAACGGGACAGCGCGTTATTGACGCGCTTTTCCCCATAGCAAAGGGAGGAACTGCGTGCGTTCCCGGTCCTTTTGGATCGGGTAAGACGGTAGTTCAGCACCAGCTCGCAAAGTGGAGTGACGTTGACCTCGTGGTATATATCGGTTGCGGCGAGCGCGGAAACGAGATGACCGACGTTTTGCGCGAATTCCCCGAGCTTACCGACCCCCGCACGGGCAAGTCGCTCATGGAGCGTACCGTGCTTATAGCCAACACCTCGGACATGCCCGTTGCGGCGCGTGAGGCGTCTATCTATACGGGTATCACGATTGCGGAATACTATCGCGATATGGGCTACTCCGTCGCGGTAATTGCTGACTCCACCTCCCGTTGGGCGGAGGCATTGCGCGAGATGTCGGGACGGCTTGAGGAAATGCCCGGTGAGGAGGGCTATCCCGCATATCTTACCTCCCGTCTTGCACAGTTCTACGAGAGAGCGGGTAAGGTGGTATGCCTTGGCGGCGACGGACGTATAGGTACGCTGTCCGCTATCGGCGCGGTTTCCCCGCAGGGCGGTGATATTTCCGAGCCCGTAACGCAGGCGACCCTTCGTATCGTAAAGGTATTCTGGGGACTTGATGCGTCCCTTGCGTATAAGCGACATTTCCCCGCAATAAACTGGCTCAATTCCTACTCGCTCTACCGCGACAGACTTGACGGCTGGTTTGGCGAGAACGTGTCCGCCAAGTGGATGGAGTACACGGGACGCGCACTCAAGACCTTGCAGCTTGAAGCGGGACTTGAGGAGATAGTAAAGCTTGTCGGTATGGACGCGCTGTCAGCAGAGGACAGAATAACCCTTGAGGTGGCGCGCTCTATCCGCGAGGACTTCTTACAGCAGAACGCATTTGAGGACGTGGATTGCTATACTCCTCTTGCAAAGCAGTTCAAAATGCTTGAATTGCTGTTTGCCTTTGAGGATAAGGCAAGACGCGCGGTAGAGAGCGGTGCGGACGTTGAGGAGATCGCAACTCTTGAGGTGCGCGAGCGCATAGCAAGATTCAAGGCGGTGTCGGATGACACGTATCTTGCCGAGGCGGAGAGCATCGGAAACGAGATAACGGCGGCGCTCGGCAGTCTTGCTACTGCAAGATAATTCCTTGGCTCATAACGATAAAACGGAATAGAGGTCAATTATGATAAGAGAATACAGAACAATAGAAGAGGTCGCAGGACCGCTTATGCTTGTAAAGCAGGTGGAGGGCGCAAAGTACGACGAGCTGGGCGAGATACAGCTCCCAAATGGCGAGGTGCGCCGTTGCCGTGTGCTGGAGGTCAACGGAAGGGACGTGCTGGTACAGCTTTTCGAATCCTCTGCAGGTATCAATCTGGCGGAGTCCAAGGTAAGATTTACGGGACACGGAGTGGAGCTTGCAGTGTCGGCGGATATGCTCGGACGTGTATTTAACGGTATGGGAGAGACCATCGACGGCGGCGCGCGACTGATCCCCGAAAAAATGCTGGATATCAACGGCTCGCCCATCAATCCCGCGGCGAGATATTATCCCTCGGAATTTATTCAGACGGGTATTTCCACAATTGACGGACTCAATACGCTTGTAAGAGGACAGAAGCTGCCTATTTTCTCCGGCTCCGGTCTGCCTCACGCAAACCTTGCGGCGCAGATCGCGCGTCAGGCGAAGGTTCGCGGCTCGGACTCCAAGTTTGCCGTCGTATTCGCGGCTATCGGTATTACTTACGAGGAGGCAGATTTCTTTATATCCGACTTCAAGAAAACCGGTGCTATCGACAGAACCGCACTGTTTATAAATCTTGCGTCCGACGCGGCTATTGAGCGTATTGCTACGCCCCGAATGGCTCTGACCTGCGCGGAGTATCTTGCCTTTGAATGTAATATGCACGTGCTTGTAATCATGACGGATATGACCAACTACGCAGAGGCTCTGCGTGAGGTCAGTGCGGCACGAAAGGAAGTTCCCGGACGCCGCGGTTATCCCGGATATCTGTATACCGATCTCGCGACAATGTACGAGAGAGCGGGACGAAAGATGGGTTCTGACGGATCTATCACTATGATACCGATTCTGACCATGCCCGAGGACGATAAGACTCACCCCATTCCCGACCTGACGGGATATATCACCGAGGGACAGATAATCCTCTCCCGCGAGATGTACCGCAAGGGATATATGCCTCCTGTGGACGTTTTGCCGTCCCTGTCCCGACTCAAGGACAAGGGAATAGGTGTCGGACGCACCCGAGAGGACCACGCGGGAACTATGAACCAGCTGTTCGCCTCCTACGCCCGCGGCAAGGACGCAAAGGAGCTTATGGTGGTGCTGGGTGAGGCGGCGCTGACGCCTATCGACAGACTCTACGCAAAATTTGCCGACGAATTTGAGGAGCAGTATATCAATCAGGGCTTTTACGAAAACCGCTCTATTGAGGAAACTCTCGACCTTGGCTGGAAGCTGTTGTCTATCCTTCCGAGAGCTGAAATGAAGCGTATCCGCCCCGAATTTGTTGAAAAGTATTGGGTGAATAATTGACGGCTTATCGGAATATTTTGTTTAAGAAAGGAGTGGCTGTAAAATGGCAGAGTTGAGGGTAAATCCCACGCGCATGGAGCTGAAAAAAATACAGGCTCGGTATGCCACCGCCCGCAAGGGACATAAGCTGCTCAAGGACAAGCGCGACGAGCTTATGAAGCGCTTTTTGGATGTGGTACGCGAGGATAAGCTCTTGCGGCAAAGGGTAGAGGCTTCGCTCTCGGGTGTGTATAAAAGCTTTGGAATCGCAAGCGCTGTCAGCAGTCCCAATATGCTGACCGAGGCGTTGATGCTTCCCAAAAAGGAAGGCAAGCTTGACGTTACCTATAAAAACGTAATGAGCGTCACCGTACCCGTTTACTCGCTTGAAATTCTCGGTGAGGGCGGCTCGGATAGCTACAACTACGGTATGGCGTTTACCTCGGGCGAGCTGGATTCGTCCTTGCGTGAGCTGAATGGAATACTTGAGGACCTGGTGCGTATGGCGGAGCTTGAAAAGACTGCGCAGATGCTGGCGGAGGAGATAGAAAAGACCCGCCGCCGCGTAAATGCACTGGAGCATATCATGATGCCGCAGTACGTCAGCACTATGAAAACCATCAAAATGAAGCTTGACGAAAACGAGCGCGGCAACACCACCCGTCTTATGAAGGTTAAGGATATGATGGTAAAGGCTCAGATGGCTGGCAGAAATGACGGGGCGGAGTCTGATGAGGAATATTCCGAAGTGACACAATAATATTTTGCCACCCGTGATATTTCCATGGGTGGCAAGCCTTTAACAGATACAAACCACAACGCATTATGAAATTCGAGGTTTTTATGTTGGATAAAGCAAGGAAGTACATATTGCCCACGCGGCTTTTGTCCTTCGTTCTGGCTGCTGCTATCGCGGCGGGAACGCTTTTTTGCTGTGCCACAGATGCTTTTGCTTCGGATACCGATGCGTTGAATTTTTCTCTTGCCGACAGTGAATATTCGGTTGCTCCACAAGGAGATATCGTGTCGGGACTCGTGGGCGAGGGCTTGCTCGCGGCAGAGCGTGATTACCTCAACTCCCACAGTAAATACAGCGTGCTTTATACATCCGCCGTACCGTCGGAGTATTACAAAGCCACCGTGAGGGACAACAAAATATACGCACTCGCCAAGCCATATAGATATACCGCTGTCAACGGTCAGTCGGTAAGCTGGCTTCCCGTTTTTGCGCAGGTGGAAGAGGGCGAGCCGATGCCGCTTTTGTGGTCGGCAAAGGATGGCGCGTATTGCACGTTCCTTGAAGGCAAAAGCGGCGACGAGGTGAATTTTACCTACGCCGCAAGTGTGGAATTTTCGGAGAGCTTTGCAACTGATGCCGTAAACGAGGCGTATCGGGCGGCACAGGTCATTGCGACGGCGGCGGAGAAATATAATGAAGATCACAGCGCGTGGAGCAAGCAAAACGACGCATATCGGACATATCTTGGCGAGCTGAATGCCTATAATAGCGCCCGTGACGCATACGAAAAATATCTTGACGAAATGGACGCATATCGGCTTTCCTTTGAAGCCTACGAGGCTTGGTGGGCGTCATATTACGCGCAGAAATCTCTGCGCGAGGAATATGATCTGCAATATTCAAGATTTGAAGCTAATCAGGCGGAGCTTGCCGCTTATGATGCACAGCTTGCCGCATACAACGAGTATATGAAGCTCGTGGATATATCTCCCGAGCTTGTGGAGGCTTATGAAGCAAAAGCCATTGTCGCACAAGCGCATTTAAACGTAATAGGCTCGTTTTACAAAGATATAACGCCAATGGGACACAGCTTTTACGGCGTTATTTCAAGCTCGCTTGTTGATGCCGTAATCGCAAATGACGAGGAGCTTGAATCCTTGGGCGGAAAGCGTGAGGATATACAAAAAGCCATACAAGCGTCAAGAGAGCTTTCTACAATATTTGACGGCTACGACGCGCTCACATCTGATGCGGAAAAATATGCATACATGACTCAAAATCTTGACGGTATGCGGCTGTACGTTACTAATCTCGGTGCATCCTTGCGCAATCTTGCGGCAGTGGGCTCAATAATGTCTCGGATAATCAGCGAGGGGCTCAAGGAGGAGTTTTACGAATTCGTAGCTATCCTATACTACTGCGAGTGTGCCCTGTATAACGAAAAAACCTTCGACGGTAATGAAACGTACAATGGTGAGGCTATATCCTCACTGCTTGACGTGGAAAGACTCTCCGCAGATTCGGATGCGCTCTTGCCTTTGGAAAACGGCTGGCCCACGCCGCCTGTAACTGCGGATGACGTGACTCCCATAGAGCATCCCGGTACACGCCCCGACGAGGTGGCAGAGCCTGACTACGTTGCACCGCCTCCCGACGTTAGCACCTCTCCCGCACGACCTACCGAGCCCGAGGAGGTAAGCGACCCGGGAGACACTCCCCCCGCCGAGGTAGAGCATCCCGGCGACGAGCCTTCACCACCCGTGCGTGACAGTGCGGAGGAGCAGCTCTACCTTGCATATTGTAACGGCGAAATATCTTATCGGGCAAGTGCTTCGCGGTTGTCCACACAGATATATAATACGGTCAGTGTCAAGGCCGGCACGCTCCGCATACTCGTGTCTGCATACGATGGGAATAAGCTGGTATCGGAAATTCACGTAAAGCTCGGTGACTCGGCTGCGGAGCAGCTTTCCAAAGCCGTTCCGTCCGTAAAGGTCATAAACGGCAAGACGTATGCATTGGTAGGCTGGTCAACTGAACCGGGCGGAGCTGCCGTGGACGTCGGCTACATATCCTCGCTTAGCGGAAGCCTGTCGCTTTACGCACTGTTCTGCGAGGTATCCGATGAAACGGAGGAGCTGTAAAGCGACAG
>SVQX01000015.1 GCA_015065065.1 Oscillospiraceae bacterium | reverse complement strand
TTTATAACGGTCGACCAGGTTTTAAGGGACATATTGCCGCTGGTATTCACCACAAAACCTTCGCTTTTCCATGCCGAGGGGCGCGTGATAACGCAGCCCTGCCTGGTTTCTCCTGTATATCGGTAAGGCAGCCATGTAGTTCCCGGACCTATGAAGATTGGCTTATATGAACCGATAAGATATGAGCCGGACAGGCTTCCCGTTCCGGAATCATCCAAGTAATCGGCTGCAACAAGATCGGTGCTATCGCACGACTGTATTATAAATGCGTTTTGATAATATCTTATTCGGTAGGTGTCGGCACTTGCTACATTTGCATCCACGTTTGGAATCTCTTCGGTAAGTATTTCGCCCTCGGATATTTCAAACGAAAGACTGTTATTGATCATAGAGCGAATTATGCTGCGGTTGGTGCCTGACACGTGTGATACCTTAAACAGCGCTCTCCGCGTAAAATCTTCCGTGGGAACAGAGGAATAATCGGTCTGCTGTATGTGATATCCGGGGGCGGACTTGCCTTCCTGCGTGTCCATCCACATGCCATTCCACGTGTTTTTGAAGCAATATACTCCCTCGGGTATCGGAGTATCATAGCCCTCCAGCAGCCACGTTCCCGCATCGCCGGCGGCGAAATCGCTTGATTTGCAGGCTATGAGATGGGATTCGGGTGCGCCCGCAGAGCCTGATGCGGTAGTTCGATTAACGGCGATATATTTGTCGGAGTTGTATTTTTTTATCCTGAATCCGTTGCCCCGTCTTATAAACTGAAACGTGTCGTTTATATCTACTTCTTCATCATTAGCGGGGATGGATTTGGTTACCACGTATCCGTCCGAGCTGTACGTGAACGTAAGAGTGGGGGCGTACTTGAGCCGTATGATATATCTGTCGGTAGTACCTACCCGCGTGATGTGGAATAAGCCGTATTGGTTACTGATATCTGAGGGAGAGCCGGAAAATGCATACTGATGCACGTGCGCTCCGGGTGTGGTTGAATTATGCTGTATATCCATCCAGCGTTGGCTGTTCAAGGCGGATTGCAACGCATATATTCCGTCGGGAAACTCGTACTGCGCGTATGCGTCGTATGATGTCGTAGTCGTGGTTGTCGATGTTGATTCCGTAGATGTAATTCCCACTGTTCCCATTCCCGATATCTCGGCAGAAATGGTAGGCTCCGTGATTTCCGAGGGCACAGTTTCTTCGGCGCCTTGGGCTTCGGTTGCTATGTCGGTTTCGTAAGCTTCGGCAGTCGGCTCTGCAAGCACAAAGAAGTTTGCACCGACAAAGCTGAAAATCATAATTATTGATAAGATGAATGCCGAAAATTTTAGTTTTTTGTTTTTTGCAATCATATATTTCTCCTTGCTTTTCGGATAACAAAGGGACATATCGGAATTCTGCCTATATGTCTGCGAACGAATTTATACCGCGCGTGAGTGCATCACGCGCTTATCCGAATCAAGAGAAGCGGAGGCATAAATGCTGTGTTTGTTGTGGATATGCGAACGGTTTTAAACATTATTTTTTCTCCTTTTCCGATTTGTTTTGTCAGCACCGACACGCAAGCGTCGCGGTGTTTTGCAATTTCATGATATCATATATTTATGAACTGCGTATGAACAATGGAAAATTTCGGCAGAATGACGAGATAGGGCTGTCTCATTAATGTGAAACAGCCCGGAGACCTTTACAAATACTTCTTCATTTTCTCAATGTTGCCTTGCTCGAAGCGTACAAGCTCGTCGGCGATAGAGAGGCAGGTGGAGGGAGGGGTTTGGGTGCGCTCATATTCGTGCTTGAGCTTGAGGGTGTCGGTGATAGCCATAGTCGAGCCTTCGATCATCATTTGCGCGATATGAGAGGGGGTTGCGTCCATGGCGGTGTTCATCATGATGCCCATTTTTGCGCCCATTTTGGTCATTATATTTTCCTCGGAGGGCTTTTTGCCGTTGTCAATCAGGATCTTGCGTGCCTTGGAGGCAAGCTTTTCGTAGCCGTCGAGCTGTACTGTCATGTCTGCCTTGATATTCTCGCTCTTGCCCGCTATTTTGGGCATGAGATTGACTATGGAATCCGTGCCCATTTTGAGGTTTTTGTAGAGCTTGTCAGCCATTTCCGCTTCAATATTGCCGTGGGTATTTTCTTTTCTGTCGTTCATTTTTGTTCTCCTTTATAAAATTTATCGGTACTATTATGCCTCGACTCACTAAAAAATAACCGCGTTTTCTTGAAAAGTCGCAAAAATACGTAAAAATACTTGCAGAGCGGCGGCTTTTGTGTTAAAATATAGTAACGGATAAATTAAGGATAAGTGTGATATATGAAAAAAATTTTGATGCCGGATTATATGTTCGAAAAATATGACGATATAACGCCGGATTTTCTTGAAAATATCGGCGTGCGCGCGCTGATAATAGACATTGACAATACTCTTGCGCCATACGAGCAGGCAGAGCCGGACGAGCGGCTTTTTTCGTGGGTGTACGCCATGCGCGAGCGGGGAATCGGTATGACCCTGATGTCGAATAATGACCGCGAGCGAGTGGAGCTGTTTAATCGCGAGCTGAAGCTTCCGGCATACTATAAAAGCGGCAAGCCTATGAGTAAAAATTTAAAGCGCGCCATGGCGGATATGGGTAGCGGCAAGACTGATACCGCCGTCCTCGGCGACCAGCTGCTGACAGACGCGCTGGCGGGGAATATGCTCGGACTCCGCGCCATTATCGTGCCGCCTATCAAGGATAAAACGTCCCTCTTTTTCAGATTCAAGCGGCTGTGCGAGCGACCGACGGTAAAAAAATTCAAAAAACGCAACGGAATAGATTGGTAAACCTATTCATACGGAGGTAAAAATGGCAACTGCAAAATTCGGACCCGGAGGTAACGGCGCGCGATTTAAGGCGGAGGGCGGAAAGTCCACCGCAGACGCGCCCGCATGGCTGTCTGCCTTCGGTCTTGATGCATACGAATACGAGGCAGGGCAGGGAGTGGCGGCAAGCGAAGCGTCCCTTCGCGCAATAGGCGAAAAAGCAAGGGAGCATGGGATACAGATGTCCCTGCACGCGCCCTACTTTATATCACTGTCTGGTGTTGACCCAGAAAAGCGCCTCAAAAGCATTGATTACATCAAAAAAAGCGTGTGGGCGGCAGAGCTGCTGGGCGCAAAAACGGTAGTCATACATAGCGGAAGCGCGGGCAAGATCAGCCGCGAGGAGGCTATGAGACTGTCCTGTGATACTCTCGCAAGGGTCATTGATGCGCTTGGAGATACGCCTGTCCGCCTCGGCATTGAAACTATGGGCAAGGTAAATCAGCTCGGCACGCTTGACGAGGTTATCGAGCAGTGTAAGGTCGACTATCATTACTATCCCGTGGTGGATTTCGGGCATCTCAACGCCCGCGAGCGCGGCGGAGTGTTCACCGACGCTGACAGCTACCGCAGAATTTTTGATAAGATCGCCAATTCGCTCGGCGACAAATACGCCGTGGATATGCACTGCCATTTTTCCAAGATCATGTGGACGGAAATGGGCGAGAAAAAGCATCTGACCTTTGAGGATGGGGAATACGGTCCTACCTTTGAGCCGCTTATGGAGGCGATAGTTAAGGAGGATCTCGCGCCCTGCATTATTTGCGAGTCGGACGACACGCAGGCGGAGGACGCGCTCGAAATGAAAAAATATTATATGAGTCTGAAAGGATAAGCTATGACACACATCGAAAGAATTTGGGAAAGAATGAACAAGGAAGGAGCGGAGGCGATATTCGTTTCCTCTGCCATAAATCAGTTTTACGTTGGAGGCTTCGACTACACCGACGGCTACGTGCTTGTCCTTCCCGATAAGGGATATCTGCTTGCCGATTTCAGATATATCGAGGCGGCAAAGGCGGCGATTGTGGAGAGTGGACTCGGTGAATTTATCGAAGTAGTTATGCCGGATACCTCCATGCTGCGTTATGTGGCGGGACTGCTGGAAAAGCACGGTGTCAAGACTGTTTTGTACGAGGAAAGAGAGCTTACCTGCGCCGTACGCGACAGAGTTGAGGAGATATTCGGCGCTGTGGGCGTTGAGGTAAAGTCGGGCGCATCTGCAATATTTGCGGACACACGCAGAGTAAAGGATGCGGACGAGATAGCAAAGATCTGCCGTGCGCAGGCGCTGACCGACGCGGCGTTTGAGCATATCCTCGGATATATCAACCCTGACCGCACCGAGCTTGACGTAGCTCTTGAGCTTGAATTTTTCATGCGCGCTCACGGCTCGCAGGGGACTGCGTTTGAAACTATCGCAGTGTCGGGAAGTGCATCCTCCCGTCCCCACGGCGTTCCGCGCCCCGTAAAGCTGGAAAAGGGATTTCTCACAATGGATTTCGGCGCGAGGGTGGACGGATATTGCTCGGATATGACGCGCACGGTGGTTATCGGTAAGGCGGACGATGAGATGAAGCGGCTGTATAATACCGTGCTTGAGGCGCAGACGACGGCTATCTCATCTCTTTACGAGGGTATGACCTGCTCGGATGCAGACAAGGTCGCGCGTGATATTATCGACAACGCGGGATATAAGGGATATTTCGGTCACAGCCTCGGTCACGGAGTGGGACTTTTCATTCACGAGGAGCCGAGATTTGCCGCGACGGCAGGCGAAGAGCTGGAGAGAGGTCACGTCGTGACCGTTGAGCCGGGTATCTATATCGAGGGCAAATACGGTTGCCGCATTGAGGATATGATTGCAGTGCAGGACGACGGCAGCATTATTGACCTTACACACAGCCCCAAGGAGCTTATTGAGCTTTGCTGACGGGGGAAAGCTATGAAAAAACAGCATTGGAGGCTTGACTCGGACGGAGTGGTCTGCGATATCACCTATTCATTTTCCCGATTGGGTGGGATAACCGTGGGTATCGACGGGGAACAGTTTAAGCTCCCCGCAGGCTTTTTGGGACTTGGTGCGGCGCGGCGTGAGATTTTCCGCGTCAGCGACGAGCAGGCGGTGCTTGTTGTAGACCGCAGAGGAAAAGCCAAGCTTTTGTTCCGCAGTGAGGAGCAGAAGGAAATTTAAATTTTAACGAGAGAGGAGGGCGCTAAAATGGGGAGCTTTGTTCACCTGCATCTGCACAGCGAATACAGTCTGCTTGACGGTGCGTGCCGTATTGACGGTATCGCCAAGCGGGCGCGTGAGCTTGGGCAGGACGCGGTGGCTATTACCGACCACGGCGTTATGTACGGCGCGGTGAAATTTTACAAGGCTTGCCGCCAAGAGGGGATAAAGCCCATTATCGGCTGTGAGGTCTACGTTGCCCGTGGCTCTCGGTTTGAAAAAAGCCCCTCTGACGCAGGCGGCGGAAGCCACTATCACTTGGTGCTTCTCTGCAAGGATATGGAGGGCTACAAAAACCTTATCGCGCTTAATTCTCTTGCGTTTACAGAGGGCTTTTATTCCAAGCCGCGCGTGGATAAGGAGCTGCTCCGCCGATACAGCGGAGGACTTATCGCTCTGTCGGGATGCCTTGCGGGCGAGCTTCCGCGTCGGCTTTTGGCGGGCGACGAGGACGGCGCACTGAAGGCTGCTCTTGAGTATTCCGAAATATTCGGCAAGGATAATTTCTATATTGAGATACAAAATCACGGTCTTGAGCAGGAAAAGCAGGTAATAATGCCGCTTGCAAGGCTTGCACAGCGCGCGGGACTCCCTCTCGTGGCGACAAACGACTGTCATTATCTGCGCCGCTCCGACTCGCATATTCAGCGCGTGCTTACCTGTATTCAGACTAACCGCACGCTGGAGGAGGACGCAAACGGCGGCGGGCTCGGCTTTGAGGGTGACGAATTTTATTTCAAGAGCGAATCCGAAATGCAGATGCTTTTCGGGCATTATAACGGTGCTATTGAAAATACTACGAGGATTGCCGAGCGGTGTAGCCTTGAGCTGGAGCTTGACAAGGTGCGCCTGCCGAAATTCCCGTGTCCTGACGGAATGAATGCGGCGGAATATCTCAAGCGCTTGGTTTGCGACGGCTTTGACCGACACGAGGCGTCGGGCAAAATAAGGCTTGACAGTGAGTACACCAAGGAGATGTACGCGGACAGACTCCGCTATGAGCTTTCGGTTATAGGAAGTATGGGATATGACGACTATTTTCTTATCGTGTGGGATTACGTTAATTTCGCAAAATCTCACGGTATTCCCGTAGGTCCCGGACGTGGCTCGGGCGCGGGAAGCCTTGTGGCGTACTGCCTTGGAATTACCGACGTTGATCCGATACGCGGCGACCTTCTTTTTGAGCGTTTTCTCAATCCCGAGCGAGTCAGCATGCCCGATATCGACGTGGATTTCTGCTATAACAGACGCGACGAGGTGATTGAATATATCGCCCGCCGTTACGGCAGAGAGCGCGTGTCACAGATAATAACCTTCGGTACTCTGGCGGCGAGGGCGGCTATCCGCGACGTGGGCAGAGCCATGGGTATGTCCTACGGCGACGTGGACGCGGTGGCAAGAGCCGTGCCGCAGGAGCTTGGTATCACCATCGCCGACGCATTAAAGCTCCCTGATCTGAAGGCTCTTTATACCAGCTCCGACAATGTAAAAGAGCTTGTGGATACAGCTATGGCGCTTGAGGGTATGCCGAGAAATGCATCCATTCACGCGGCGGGCGTTGTCATTACAGACCGTCCGGTGTCCGACTACGTGCCTCTTGCCCTTTGCAACGGCACGGTGGTCACGCAGTACGATATGGATACCGTGGCGGAGCTGGGACTATTAAAGTTCGACTTCCTCGCTCTCCGCTATCTCACAATAATCGACGACGCGCAGAAGCAGGTGCGATTGAGCGATCCCGATTTTTCGATTGAAAATATCCCAATGGATGACACGGAAACCTTTGAGCTGATATCCAAGGGCAACACGGGCGGTGTTTTCCAGCTTGAATCGGGCGGAATGAAGCAGATGCTCACCCAACTGCGTCCCGAATGTATGGACGACATTGAGGCGGCGATAGCGCTCTACCGTCCCGGACCAATGGACGCCATTCCCACTTATATAGCAAACAAAAACAATCCGTCAAGGATACAATATCAAACACCCCTGCTTGAGCCGATACTTCGCTCTACCTTTGGAGTTACGGTGTATCAGGAGCAGGTAATGAGCATCTTCCGCACCGTGGCGGGGTACACCTACGGCCACGCAGATATCGTGCGCCGCGCCATGTCCAAGAAAAAGGCGGACGTGCTTGAAGCGGAGAGGGCAGATTTCATCAAGGGGGCTTTAGAGCGCGGAGTAAACGAGGCTGTTGCCGTCAAGCTTTTTGACGATATGAGCAGCTTTGCAAACTATGCCTTCAATAAATCCCATGCGGCGGCTTACGCCGTTATCTCCTATCGCACGGCTTACCTCAAGACGCACTATCCCGCGGAGTATTTCGCGGCTCTGCTCACCTCGGTGCTTGGAAACCGCACAAAAATGGCGGAGTATATAACCGAGGCGGAAAAGAGAGGAATTTTCGTTCTGCCCCCCGACGTAAATCACAGTCACGTGAATTTCAGCGTTACCCGTGAGGGCGGATGCGATGCTATCCGCTACGGTCTGCTGGCGCTCAAAAACGTGGGCGAGAGCTTTATTTCGTCCATTGTTGCGGAGAGGGAGAAGGGCGGCGAATTTGTGTCGTTTGAAAGCTTCCTTGACCGCATGAGCCATGTGGATATAAATAAAAAACAACTTGAGGGACTTATAAAATCGGGCGCGTTTGATTCAATGCCCACCCGACGCTCACAGCTGCTTGCGGCCTTTGAATTGATGCTGGAGCGGATGTCGCAGAAAATGCGTGCCAACCTTTCGGGACAGCTTGATATGTTTTCGGAGGCGGGAGGAGAGGTGGCGGCACAGCCGCGCTTCGAGTATCCCAACATCCCCGAATTCTCCATGCGCGAAAAGCTGATGCTGGAGCGCGACTCTTCGGGAATGTTTTTCTCGGGACAGCTGCTGGACGAGTACAAGAAATGCGTGCGCGCCTTAAAGGTCAACGATATCTGTCAGCTTATACCGAGTGAAGGGGAGGAGGAAGGCGAGCTTGAAGGCTTGTTTGACATCACGGACAAAATGCCCGTGCGAGTTGCGGGAATAATTACGTCCGTCACCCCCAAGACCACCAAGCGCGAGGAGCGCATGGCGTTCTTTAGCGTTGAGGACTCCACGGGAGATGCGGAGTGTATCGCTTTCCCGACGGCGTTCAGACAGTTCTCGGATATAATCAAGACTGATTCCGCCGTGTATATCGACGGAAATCTGTCGGTGCGCGAGGACGAGGAGCCGAAAATTCTCGTGTCCTCAATGGGACTTTTAGTGGACGACGCGCACTTTACCGAAAAGCTCGCGCCACCCCCCAAGCCCCAAGCAGAGCTGCCAAAGCTTCAACCGAAGCCTCAACCCGCTCCCGCCGCGCCCACAAAGGCGTATAACCCTTATGAGGCTATGCCGTCAATACCGCAAGGTCAGGCGCAGCCCGCGCCGAAGGCGCAAAAAATATTCCTTCGCCTGCCAGACATGACAGGGGAGCTGTTCCTCAAAGCGAAAAATCTTGTGGATATTTTCGCGGGTGTGGAGCTGGAGGTGCTGTTTTACAGCGCGGAGGATAAAAAATATTCACGCTACTCCGAAAGGCTCGCCTATACGCCGTTTATAATCGGCGAATTAAAGCGACTGCTCGGAGATGACAACGTGATCTTGAAATGAATTTTGTTTTATCTGAAAGGAATACACTATGAGCGATATCTCGTCAGAAATACGCAGACGGCGCACGTTTGCCATAATCTCGCACCCCGACGCGGGTAAGACCACGCTTACCGAAAAGTTTTTGCTTTACGGCGGCGCTATACAGTCGGCGGGCGCAGTAAAGGGCAAGTCGAGCGACCGTCACGCCACCTCCGACTGGATGGAGATAGAAAAAAAGAGAGGTATCTCCGTTACCTCCTCCGTGCTTCAGTTTGAGTATGAGGGCTATTGTATAAATATCCTTGATACCCCCGGACATCAGGATTTCTCGGAGGATACCTACCGCACCCTGATGGCGGCGGACAGCGCTGTGATGGTAATTGACGCGGCAAAGGGAATCGAGCCTCAGACGCGCAAGCTTTTCAAGGTCTGCGCTATGCGTAATATCCCCATTTTCACATTTATCAATAAGCTTGACCGCGACGCGCGTGACCCGTTTGACCTTATTGACGAGCTTGAAAAGGAGTTCGGTATCGGTACGTATCCTGTTAACTGGCCTATCGGCTGTGGCGTGGATTTCAAGGGCGTTTACGAGCGCGACAAAAAAAGCATACTTGCCTTCAGCGAGTTCCACAGCGGTCGAAAGCGCGTCAGCGGCGTGGAGTGCGATATCAATAACGTGGAGCAGATGGACGCTCTTATCGGACCTTACGCCCGTGAGGCGCTTGTAGAGCAGATAGACCTGCTTGACGGCGCGTGCTTTGATTTTGACCTTGAAAAGGTACGCACAGGTAAGCTCAGCCCCGTGTTTTTCGGCTCGGCGCTGAATAACTTTGGCGTTGAAGCCTTCCTTGAAAGATTTTTGCAAATGTCCTCCGAGCCGCTCGCACATGAGAGCGAGGGCGAGGTGGTAGACCCCAAGGACGAGAATTTCTCCGCCTTCGTGTTTAAGATTCAGGCGAATATGAATAAGGCGCACCGCGACAGGATCGCGTTTATGCGTATCTGCTCGGGTAAATTCGAGCGCGGAGAGGAATATTGGCACACGCAGGGAGCAAAGGCTATAAAGCTGTCCCAGCCACAGCAGATGATGGCGCAGGAGCGCGAGATAATCGACACCGCTTATGCGGGAGATATAATCGGCGTGTTCGATCCCGGTATCTTTTCAATCGGCGACACCGTCTGCACCAAGAGCAAGAAAATTAAGTATGCGGGAATTCCTACATTCGCCCCAGAGCATTTTGCGGTGGTGGAGCAGATAGACTCCATGAAGCGCAAGCAGTTTGCAAAGGGCATGACTCAGATAGCGCAGGAGGGTGCAATACAGATATTCTTTGAGCCGGGCAGCGGTATGGAAAGAGTGGTCGTCGGCGTTGTCGGTGTGCTTCAGTTTGATGTGCTTCAGTTTCGAATGGACTCGGAGTACGGCGTCAAGTACCACAAGCAGGACTTACCGCATCAGTATATCCGCTACGTGGATAACGAGGACGCGGACGACGCATATATGTCCTCTCTCCGCCTTATGCAGTCCACACGTTGGGTAAAGGACGTAAAGGGAAGAAATCTGCTTATTTTCGTTGGCGATTACGAGATCACCTGGGCGTTGGATAAAAACCCGGGACTTAAGCTTTCGGAATTTAATCAGAACTGTTAAACAAATAACCCGTGCTGATTTTCAGCACGGGTTATTTTCTGTATTCAATAATATCCGAAATATCGCACTCCAAGGCTCGGCAAAATCTGTCAAGCACGTCGCTGTCGTAGCGTACCACTTTGTTTTTATAATAGTTATCCACTATCTGAAATTTTATGCCCGTCCTCTTGGCAAGCTCATATCTTGTGATCTTGTTTCTGTCCAGATATTCCTGAAGCTTAAGTCGTATCATGCGGCTACCTCTTTTTATTATTTGTTCCTTTTAGGTTCGTCGCTAATTCCGAGAATATAGTCGATGGACACGTTATAAAAAAGCGCGAGGCGTATCAGAATGTCGGTGGGGATATCTCTTTGTCCCAGCTCATAGTTGCTGTAAACCTGCTGAGAGCAGTTGAGCTTTTGTGCCATTTCCTTTTGCGTCAGATCACGATCCTCACGCAAATCGCGAATTCGTCTATACATATTTATCCTGCCGTTTACAAATTTGTGAAAACATTATACCAAACCGCAAAATGCAGTATTAACATTTACTGCAAAATGCAGTATAATATGTAATGGAGCAAACAAATTAACATTTAAGGAAGGGTTACATGAAAGTATTGATAGCAGGCTCGCGGAGTATCGAAAATTTTGATTTGAGCGGGTATATTCCTCCTGATGTGAAAATGATCATTACGGGTGGGGCAAAGGGAATAGACACGGTAGCCGAGCGTTATGCGGACGATAACGGAATAGAAAAAACAGTCATTCGTCCGCAATATGATTTGTACGGAAGAGCCGCACCGATAAAACGAAACGAGCAAATGGTGGACATGGCTGACTTCGTACTAATAATATGGGACGGAAAATCAAAAGGGAGTCAGTATACCGCAAAATACGCGCAAAAGAAAAATAAAGCAGTGAAAATAGTAGTGGTATAGCATACGCTTAATCGAAACTTAATATTTACGGGAGGCATTTCGCCTCCCGTAATCTGTTATTGCACAGGGAATCTCTCTACCGTCGGACGGTGGGCGGCGGCGAGATTGTTCCACGTCAGCTTATCTATTTCCCCCGTGGGCGGAAGTCCGTGAAGCTGCTGGAAGCGCCTTGTTGCCGCTTCGGTAGCGGCTCCGAACTTGCCGTCGGGCTCGGGGGCTGTCTGCTCCTCGCCGTAGATTATCAGCATCTCGCGCAACAAAAACTGCGCTACGTATACGGGAAATCCCTCGTCGCCGCGCCTGATGGCATATCCGTTGGGATAGCGCGGAAATACGTACACGGGTGCGGGAGGCGAATTGTCGCTCAGGCTGCTGATGTAATCGAGATATAGCCGCTCCCACGTTTCCCTGTCGGCAACTCCCGTTTCGGGCAGTCCGACAGAGCGTTGATACGCGCGCAGAGCCTTCCGCGTAGCGCTTTCAAATATCCCGTCGATGGGGACTTGGGAAATATCGCGGTCAAAATATGAAAGCTGTCGCAGATACCGTTGAAGATTGGTTACGGCATCTCTTTCAAATTGATTTGGCATTTTTCCTCCGTTCAGCCGCTATCTGCGGCGGTTTATTCTCCCACGGGCGCGCCGGGGTACTGACCGTCCGACAGCCGCCCGCCGATATAAAGGTCACTGTAAAGATTTGTGATCTCGTTCCATGTTTGCGCTCCTACCTGTCCGGGGGTGGGCGCATTTATGCCGTAAAGGTTTTGAAATGCAATTACCGCGGCGCGCGTTTGAGGACCGAAATAGCCCGTTGGATTGACGGGAGGTATTTCGGGAATGGATTGCGATATAAAATTCAGATATTCCTGAAGCACGCGCACAAATTCGGACTCATCCCCCTCGCGCAGCGGTACGCCGGGGTAGGGCAGAATACTTCCGTCCGTGAATTGCGGAGATATCCGATTTATGATTCCCTGATAGGCGTTGCTGACGGTGTTCCACGTGCCCTCGCCCACAAGCCCGTCGGGGGTAAGTCCGAAGGTGCGTTGCGCGCTTATGACCGCGTCGCGGGTACTTTCTCCAAACACTCCGTCAATACCGACTGCGGGAATGGTTGGGTAATAGGCGGCAAGAGTGCTGAGAAAATATTGCAGATTGTACACCGAATTTCCCGTGTCGCCGAGAGTCAGCGCCCCCTCGTATTGCTGGGTGATGTCCGATAGGGAAACGCCCTCGGAGTTCAGGCTGTTCAGCCGCTTAACGGCGGTGTATATTCGTTGCACCGTGTTCCACGTCGCAGGTCCTACTACACCGTCGGGGGTGAGGTTGAATATCTCCTGGAATCTTCTTACTGCCGCTTCGGTGTCAAAGGAAAAAATACCGTCGGGCGAAGAAATTTTCGGTATACTCGGGTAGTTATCCGATATTCTGTTGAGCTGTATCTGCAACAGACGGACATAGTCGCCCGTGCTTCCGATTCGCAAGGGTGCTGTCGGCGGCGGAGTTGAATTCGGAGTGGCGTTTGGCGCATTAAACACTATGTCGATATCGTCGCCGTAGTAATAGGTAAGGATATCGTATGGCGTATCTCCCATCTCGGCACGAGTTACACTGCCCCACTGTGAGAGCCCGTCGCAGGTGACGGTAGTGCCGTTGCAGTACTGAGCAAACAACGGCTCAACGCTACCTTGTCTACGTATGTAGTCGTTGAAAAGCTCGGATGCGATAGTCTGTATATTTTCAAAAATATCCCGTCCGTTTACGAAATACTGGTCGAACTGCGTGGAATTGGTGATATCGAAATCATATCCGCGCGAGCGATAGTAGCGGGTGTATATCCGATTGAGAGCAAAGGATATCTGTGCGTAGATATTGGCGCGTATAGCCTCCTCGGGCCATGTGGGATATATCTCGCTTGACGCCACGTTCATGATGTAGTCAAGGAAGGGAAGGGTGACGTTCTGCGCAGGCTCGTCAGGTGCGCCGAGATGTACCGTTATGGTTTCGGGAATTTCGGGAAGTCCTTGCGGCATAAAGATTCTCCTTTCTATCAAAGGTCGGGGGCTTCACCCTCGGTGAAGCTTGTGTCCTCGGGGGTAAGATTATCCGTCTGCCCGTTTTCGGGGAGCGGAATAAGGCTTGCGGGTTGAATTGAGGTGATTCCGTCGAATATTGGTATTCGCGTGTATTCCTGACGGTAATAACCGTCGAGAAATATTTGCGCGTCGTATAGGGAAAATGGGAGGACTCCGTTTGTCGACGGCGACATTGAAGCGGAACGTACGGGAGCGGGAAGAGAAAGCGGCGGCGTTTTGCCGTCCCTGTCTGTCAGCATTACGGTAATAACCTTGCCGCGCATATCTCCTGCCCCGTCAGTGTGATAGCTTACTCTCACCTCCGCGTTTTGAAGCGGTATCGCGCCGCCGGCGGTGCTGACGCGGAATACAAGCCTGCCTATACCTTGCGAATTGCTGTTATCCATAATAGCCTCCTGTGTATGTGGACTCTTTTACAGTTATATGCCGCAAAGGCGCAAATGTTACCCAAAACAGTCGCGTGCGTATTGACAAGAGTCGAAAAAAATGGTATAATTGCAGGTAATAATTCACTTTGCCGAAAGGAGGTGCGTGAGGTTGTATAGTCGCGATGAGCTTTATCAAAGACTGCTTACCGTTGCCGCAGCTGCGCCCCTTTCGGTCTTTTCTTTGGATGACGAATCCAACCTCAGGCGGCATTTTTCCAACGTATACGAGCTTATCTCTCACTGTATCCCCGAAATTCCCGCGCTTATGCGAATGTGCGGAGTGAGGGAGGAGTACGTCTGCGGCGACGTCACGTCGGACTATGAAAAATTTTCCGAGCTTTGCCGAATATCTCCTATGCTTGTAGGTAATTGCGCGTATATTGCCGCTTGCGAGCTGCTGATAAAAATATTTGACTGTGACCTTGCGCCAAGTGAGAAAAGCTGCATGGCAGTCTGGCAGGCGTGCTGTGGCGACGGCTTGGGAATAGGCGGCGAGGAAATTATCAAGCGAATGAATGTCAAACGGATATTCGTGCGCCGTGATCCTTTTGAGGAGATCGCAAACGGCGAGCTGTATTTTGGCGGCGCCAAGGTATTGTCGGTGCTTTCGCTTGACAGACTTGCAGATATAGAAAATGCGCAAATGCTGTCGAAAATAAGGACCGCCACGGATATTGAGAGCTTCGCACGCGAGCGGTGCGACTCGCTCCTGTCGTCGGGCGGCGGGTACGTAAGCTTGTCGCTCCCGCGGGATTTTGAATTTGTTAAGCCCTCCGTTTACGGTGCGGAGCAGGCTTTGGTCGCTGTCCGCGACGGCGGAGAAATATCCAAGAGCCAAAAGAATATGCTGTCGGTACAGCTGCTTCGTTGCTTCGTAAAGGCGATGCGCGCGAGAGGGCTTTGTCTGCTTATGGACGCTAAAGCGGACGGCGAGCTGCTTGCACTGCTTGAGTACCTGCACGGCAGTGTGGGGCTTTCGGACGTTTTGCTTTGTGTTGACGGTGCGGTGGCGGAGTTAAAGCGGCTTATCTGCGAGTTGTCGCCCGATATCCTTTGCCGTGTCATTCCGACAGGATTTAAAGGGTATTCCGCAACCGACGACCTGCGCGGGTATGCAAGTGCTTTTCCTATTGAAAAATTACCGCATCTCGGACTGCTCGCAAGAGTGACCGATCCGTATAAAAGCCTTGCGGCACAGTGCGTTTTGCGGCGAGAGCTGTGCAAAATACTGTCGGAGGGACTGAATGGCGACTCCGATACCGCAGACCGCGCCCGCGTAACGGCGCAGAGGGTATGCTACGACAATTTTTATAATATAACCGAGGGGGACGTTGTAAGATGAAATGGGTGCGTGAATTTTTAAAGGCAATTTTGGCAGGATGCGCCATAGGAATAGGCGGCGCGGTGTATCTTAACTGCGACAACAAGTACGTAGGAGCGGTTTTCTTCTGTATCGGACTTATAACCGTGGTCTATTTCGGGCTTAACCTGTTTACGGGTAAGGTTGGCTACCTTAGCGGTATCCGCGACGTGCCGAAAATGCTGCTGTATATCGTCGGCAATACCGTTGGCGCGGCTCTGCCCGGCGCACTTGCTCACGGCGCGGCGGTTACCGTGGTGGAGGCAAAGCTTGCTCTGCCGTTTTACGTTCTGTTTATCAAGGCGATATTTTGCGGAATACTTATGTATATAGCCGTTGAGCTGTTCAAGAGCCGCGGCACGGTGCTTGGAATTCTGTTCGGAGTTCCCGCGTTTATTCTTGCAGGATTTGAACACTCAATAGCTGATATTTATTACTGCTTTGCCGCAAGAAAATTTTCGCTTGAGGTTGTGATAATGATACTCGTCATAATTCTCGGTAACGCCGTCGGCTCTATCCTTTTTGCGCAGGCAGTGCGGCTTACGAAGGATAAGCGCGAGAGCAGTGACGTTGAGTAAGCGTATAAAAGCAAAGACCGTCTATGACGGCGCATATAACGGGGGCTGTCGCATTTTGCGGCAGCCCCCGTTTATGGGTTCACATTTTTTTGTCGTCGGTGGCGGGGTTGTCTATAAGCTCGCCTTTCTCGGTGAAGCGAGAGCCGTGGCAGGGACAGTCCCATGTATGCTCGGCTCGGTTGTATTTGAGGGCGCAGCCGAGGTGCGGGCAACGCGGAACGGTGGGCGTGAGAAGCCCCACGAGCGACTCGAATGCGTTGACGGCAAGCTGTGGGTGCAAAATACTGCGAGAGGGGGAAAAGACGGCGGAGTATAGGTTTTGCCTTCCGCGTGCGAGATCGCAAAGGATATTTGCCGCTACCATAGCGCCCGTCATGCCCCATTTGTTAAAGCCTGTCGCCACGTATACGTCGGGCGTTGATGCGGAGTATTGACCGATATAGGGAATTTTGTCCAGCGTCATGCAATCCTGCGTCGCCCATTTGCCGACAATCTCGGCATTTTTGTAGTGCTTTTTTGCGAAGGCTTCAAGCTCCTGCCAGCACCCGCCCTGCTTTCCTGTGCGGTGTCCGCCTCCGCCCAGGAGTAAAAGGTCGCCGAAGCCTCGGAAGGAAAGTCCCGTGTCCGATTCGTCCACGTACATTCCGTCCGTGCCACGTGCGTCCTTGAGTGCGAGAACGTAGGAACGGTGCTGGTACAGCTTCAGGGAATATAATCCGTGCTTGTTAATCATTGGAAAATGAGTTGCGATTATCAGCTTTTTAAAGGTGATCTCACCGTGGTTGGTAATAGCCTTATGGGGCATTAGCTCGACAATCTTGGTATGCTCGCAGATCGGAAGCTCCTTGGCAATAGCATACAGAAATTTTAAGGGATGAAACTGCGCTTGATTTTTGACACGCACAGCTCCCGTGACAGAGAAGGGAAGCTCGCGGGCATCCGAAAGCTCGGCTTTCATGCCAAGCCGATTCAATGCGGCAACCTCTTTTTCAATCTTTGCACGGTCGCGGAGGGAATAGACGTAGTTGTCCCGCGTTTCATAGTCGCAGTCAATATTTTTGCAAAGACGGGAGTATTCATCGCAGGCGTGGAGCTGAGCCTTGAGGTAAAGGCGTGCATTATCCTCTCCGAAGCGGCGGATCAGCCTGTCGTATATAAGTCCGTGACCGAGAGTGATCTTTGCGGTCGTGTTTTTCGTGATGCCGCCGCAAATATTGGTTGCCTCCGCCAGCATGCAATCCATGCCCGCCTCTTTGAGCTTGTACGCGCACAGAATGCCCGCAAGACCGCCGCCGACGATCAGAACGTCGGTGCTTTTGTTACCGTTTAAAGTCTCAAATTGAATCCGCGGCGAACTCTTTTCCCAAATCGATTCCATAACGTTCCCCCTCCGAGCCTTAGTAGGATTAGTGTTCGCAGGGCAGAGCGAAATATGCGCCTGCTCTGTCGGATTTAAATCATACTAAAAATAAACTCGCAGGGGGGAAATATGGTTTTGACTTGTGTATTTAATCAAACGGGCGGAAAATATCCTCTTCCTTGCAAACTCCAACAAGCTCCGCCATGCGGTGGAAGCGATCCATGGCAGCATCAAGTCCTGCGGGATGGTGCGCGTCACTGCCGAAATAGAATTTGCATCCGCATTCCTTAGCTATCAAGTGCGGGCGAAGTATTCTCGGCAGATCCTCGGCGGTGTATTGGTTAGGCTCAAAATTCAGCTCAAAGCCGACACCCAGCTTTGCCATTTTACCGAAAAGCTCGCGGTAGGTCGCGTCGGGGATAAGGTCAAGCACCCGCATGTGATCCTGCCAATCGGTATTCGGGAAATTCTCTCCGGGTGCGAGCAGGGAGCAGGTGGGATGGGCAATGCTTACCTTGTGGAAGGGAAGGTCCATATCAAGAACGGCATCCAGACGCTTCACGTACATTTCCGCGCGTCCCTCCACAGAGCAGTACTCCTTGCCGATAGTCATATATTTCATGTGCATGTGAGTGGTTGCTATTATAATGAGGTCAAGGTCGTCGTACCTCTCAGGGGTAACGCCAAGGACCATATTGCGGTCAAGGTCAGCCTCACAGCCAAAATGAAATCTGATGTTATCCGATTGGGGGAGCGGCTGCGAGCGGGCAAAGGCAGGCCAAGGTCCTGCTACGAAATAGTTGTCAACGACGGGAATGTCCGAATCCCAGAAATGGTCGGTAAGACATATATCTCGAAGCCCGTTTTCCTCTGCGTATTGTAATATGCGTTGAGGATTTTGCTCAGGGTCATTTGAACACATGGAAACGTAGGAGTGGATGTGCAGATCGTGATCAAAAATACTTGTGTGCTTCATATAGTACTACTTTTTGAAATTTATTTGTCGCCAAACGGTCTGAATATATTTTCTTCTCTGAGATCAAGCGCCTCGGCGATAGCGGTAAAGTTTTTCTTTGCCTTATCAAGTCCTGCGGGGTGATGCGCGTCGCTTCCAAAATAGAATTTACAGCCGCAAGCCTTGGCAATTCGGTGTATGCGAAGCACCTTTTCAAGCTCATCGTCGGCGTAGTAATTAAAATAGGGGAAGTTTATCTCAAAGCCCACGCCACGCTTTGCCATTTTGGAATACACCTCGCGGTAGGTCGCGTCGGAGATAAGGTCAAGCACGCGCAGATGCTCCTTGTGGTCCACCTCGGCAGGGTAGTTGACACCGGGCGCGAGAAGGTTGCAGGCAAGATGAGCGATACCCACCTTGTGGAAGGGCAGGTCCATATCCAAAACGCCGTCAAGTCGGGAAATATAAAGCTCCGCTCGCCGCTCGGTGGATTTGTCCTCGGTGGCAATAGTAAACGGCATAAAGTGCAGATGTGTGGTGGGAATTATGATAAAATCGAACTTGTCGTAGTTGTCGGGATGAAGTCCAAGCACCATTTTCTTTGACAGCTCGGTCTCGCATCCAAAATGGAAGGTGACGTTCTCGGATTGGGGGAGGGGAAGGATACGCGCCTGACGCTCGTTTCCGTGGTCTATGTAAGGAAGCCACGGCTCGGACACCGTTTCGTCCCAATAGTGGTCGGCTGTACAAATATGGCGCAGTCCGTTTTCCTCGGCGTAGCGCAAAATTCTCTGCGGATTTTGCTCCGGGTCGTCCGAGCATCCGGAGAGATAGGTATGAATGTGAAGGTCGTGGTCAACGAGCTTTGAATAGTCCATGGCAATTCTCCTTTTTGAATTTACTGCTTTTCTTTATTTCTGCCTTCGATAAGAACGGCGTTTTTTATGCTGTTTTTTCCGTATTTTGAGCGTATTTCCTCGATAGCTCTGTCAAGAGCCTCAGCTTTTGCGTCCGACTGCGCGTCGCAAAACATTTCGAGCTGTTGGGGTGTGTCCCTGTCTATAAGGTCAATGGCGGTCACGGTGACGGAGCGTATGGGATGCGCCCAGAGGTAGCTTCTTTCAAAGAGCGAGAAGGCTTCCTTTGCAATTACCGACGGACTTGCAGATGGCGTTTTCAGCTTGCATTGCCACTGCTTTGTCACAAGGCGGTTATCGCGGATGCTGATAGATACGCCCATAGCCTTTTTTTCGTGCTTATACAGCTTGTGACCTATCTGCTGTGACAGCTCCAGCATCAATCGCCACACCTCGCCAGGGGAGGTAAGGTCGTGGCGTGTGGTCGTGCCGTGACCGCAGCTTTTATCAAGCTCGTCGGGGGTGTGGTAGACCACGGGAGAGTCGTCAAGCCCGCACGCGCTTCTCCATATCTGCACGCCCATCTTGCCAAGCAGATTTTCAAAATATTCGCGCGGTCGTGCGGCAATGTGACCGATAGTGTATATGCCGTAAGAGTTTAACTTTTTTGCCGTCGCTCTGCCCACTCCAAGCATTTCGGTCGCAGGAAGCCCCCACACCCTTTCCTTGAAGTTTTCTTTGGAGATAACCGTTGTTGCGTCAGGCTTTTTCATATCAGAGCCAAGCTTGGCAAACACCTTGTTGAAGGACACGCCCACCGAGGCAGTAAGACCAAGCTCCTCCTTTATGATAGCGCGTATTTTATCGGCAATCTCCTCGCCGCTGCCGAAAAGCCGCAGGCTTCCCGTGACGTCAAGCCAGCATTCGTCCATTCCAAAGGGCTCTATCTCGTCGGTAAATCGGCTGTATATTTCAAACGCGCGCTTTGAGAATTCCGCATACTCGCCGTGGTGAGGCGGGACGGTGACAAGCTCGGGACATTTTTGCTTGGCGTTCCACACGCTCTCGCCCGTGGAAACGCCAAACGCCTTTGCCTTTTCGTTCTTTGCCAGCACCACGCCATGTCGCTCCTCCACGTCGCCGCAGACAGCCATAGGCACGTCCCGCAGATGAGGGAATTTAAGGCACTCAACGGAGGCAAAAAAATTATTCATATCACAGTGCAGGATAGTCCGTTCCATCTCTTTACCTCCTTAGTCTCGGGCAGTGCGCGATTACTTTACAAGTGAATTATATCAAAGTATGACTATTTTGTCAATGGAAAAGGTGGGATTCGAGGCGTACAAAAGCGACGCAAAAAATTGTGTAAAATAACGGCTTTTCTGTCATTTGAAAGCCAAATAAAGTGCCAAACAGAAAAAATCTCCAAAAATGAAAAAAATTCAAAAAAGCTCTGTACAAAGCGGTAAAATTGTGATAAAATATGTGCATGAGATCCATTGAAATTTTTGCGGAGGATAGCTATGAAAAAGATCTATGAGGGCAAGACCAAGGACGTTTATTCACTTGACAATGGGAACGTAATGCTGAAATTCAAGGACGATTGCACGGGCAAGGACGGAGTTTTTGATCCGGGCGAAAATACCGTCGGACTCACTATCAAGGGTATCGGCAAGGCAAATCTCCAGACGTCTATTCTTTACTTCGAGCTGCTCAAAAAGGCGGGTATCAAGACCCATTACGTCAGCGCCGACATTGAGAACGCTACCATGGAGGTGCTTCCGGGCAAGGTGTTCGGTCACGGACTTGAGGTCATCTGCCGTCTTATTGCAACGGGTAGCTTTATCCGCAGATACGGCGAATATATTGAGGACGGCACTCCTCTTGAGGGCGGATACGTTGAGTGTACCTTCAAGAACGACGCCAAGGGAGATCCTTTGGTTACCGCAGAGGGGCTTGCGGCACTTGGCGTTATGTCCATGGAAATGTTCGCAAGCATGAAGGAACAGACCTTGAAGATCACAAGGATCGTTGCCGACGATTTGAAGTCTATCGGACTTGACCTGTGGGATATCAAGTTTGAGTTCGGCTACAACGGCGACGAGGTGATTCTTATTGACGAGATCGCTTCGGGAAATATGAGAGTTTACAAGGACGGCAAGATAGTCGATCCCGTAGAGCTTACAAAGCTTATTCTTAACAGATAAAACACAAAGACCCAAGGTTTATTTCAACCTTGGGTCTTTTCATGTCAGTCGTTACTGTCATCAAGTCGGAGGACTGCCATAAACGCCTCGGGGGATACCTGAACCGAGCCGAGCTGGCGCATTTTCTTTTTACCCTCCTTCTGCTTTTCAAGCAGCTTTTTCTTTCGGGTAATATCTCCGCCGTAGCATTTTGCAAGCACGTCCTTGCGCATAGCCTTGACCGTTTCACGGGCGATTATCTTTGAGCCTATCGCCGCCTGAATTGGTATTTCAAAGAGCTGACGCGGTATGTTTTCCTTCAGCTTTTCAGCCACTCTGCGCGCGCGGGTGTATGCCTTTTCCTCATGCACGATAAAGGAAAGTGCGTCTACCTGCTCGCCGTTGAGCAGAAAATCAAGCTTGACGAGCTTGGATACCTGATATCCCAGTAGCTCGTAGTCAAGTGACGCATAGCCGCGCGAGCGGCTCTTGAGTGCGTCAAAGAAATCGTAAATTATCTCGTTGAGCGGCAGATGATAGTGAAGCTCCGCACGGGTGGGATCTATATATTTCATATCAATGAACTCGCCGCGCCTGTCCTGGCACAAGTCCATCAGTCCGCCAACATATTCCACGGGCGTGATGATGCTTGCCTTGACGATAGGCTCTTTTGCTTCCTTGATCGCGTCAGCGGCGGGGTAGTTTGAGGGGTTGTCCACAATGGTAACCGTGCCGTCGGTGCGCTGAATTTCATACACAACGCTGGGGGCGGTGGTGATAAGGTCAAGATTGAACTCGCGCTCAAGTCGCTCCTCGATTATCTCCATATGGAGAAGTCCGAGAAATCCGCAACGGAAGCCAAAGCCAAGAGCCACCGAGGTTTCGGGCTCAAAGGTAAGAGCGGCGTCGTTAAGACGCAGCTTGTCCAGCGCGTCGCGCAGATCGCCGTATCTTGCGCCGTCGGCAGGATATATTCCCGCAAACACCATAGGCTGAGCCGCCTTGAAGCCGGGGCAGGGGGTGGAGGTCGGAGTGTCCGCAAGCGTTACAGTATCACCCACGCGTGTGTCGCCAATGGACTTGATGGAAGCGGTGAGATAACCTACCTCGCCCGCAGACAGAGAGGCTGCCTTTTTGAGGCCGAAGGGCGTCATAGTGCCGACGTCAACAACGTCAAATACAGCTCCCGTACTCATCAGCTTTATTTTGTCACCCGATTTGAGCGAGCCGTCAAATACGCGGATATTTACCACCACGCCGAGATAGCTGTCGTAATAAGAGTCGAATATGAGCGCCTTGAGGGGCGCGTTCTCGTCGCCCGTAGGCGCGGGAATGTCGCGAACAACGGCGTCAAGCACGTCCTGAATATTAAGTCCCGTCTTGGCGGAAACGGCAGGACAGCCCTCTGCGGGGATGCCTACGACGTCCTCAATATCCTCACGGCAACGGTCGATCTGCGCGCTGGGCAGGTCGATCTTGTTGATAACGGGGACTATTTCGAGCCCCGCATCCACTGCAAGATAAGCATTTGCCAGCGTCTGCGCCTCAATGCCTTGGGTCGCATCTACTACGAGCAGTGCGCCGTCGCAGGCGTTGAGGGAGCGGGATACCTCGTAATTGAAGTCCACGTGACCGGGAGTGTCGATAAGATTAAGAATATACTTCTCGCCGTTGGGCGCAGTGTAATCCAGCTTTACAGCTGTCGCCTTGATGGTAATGCCGCGCTCGCGCTCAAGTGCCATGCTGTCAAGCAGCTGTGCCTCCATCTCGCGCTCCGAGACCGTCTGCGTCAATTCAAGTATGCGGTCGGCAAGAGTGGATTTACCGTGATCTATGTGCGCAATTATGGAAAAATTGCGTATGTGTTCCATTCTTTCGTTTTTTGACATTTAAAAATTCCTCACAAATTCAGTTCAACCCTTATTGTACCATATTTTTAGCGTTTGCACAAGAGCTTTTGAAAATTTATTTTCAAAGCGAAATGAATTTTGCCGTTTGCGCCGCGAAAAGATGCAAAATAGCAATATTTGTCTTAAAAATAGCCAAATATGTCTTGCAGAACGGGGCAAAATGTTTTATAATATGGGTAGCATGGGTATGTATGCCGTGCGAAAAACAAGCTATATCTGTTGACAGAAAGGCGTTTCCGATATGTCCCCAAACAATGTAATGAACAAAAAGAACGGCGTTATAATCGGCTACGGCGGAATGGGCTCGTGGCATGGCAACTATTTAAAAAATAGCGACGTTGTTAATCTTAAAGGCGTATATGATATCAAGGCAGAAAGATGCGAGCTTGCCGAGTCCAGGGAAATTCACGCATATTCCTCGTTTGAGGAGGTGCTTGCTGACAGGGATGTGGATTTTGTAACTATCGCAACCCCCAACGACGTTCACAAATCTCTTGCTATCGCGGCTATGGCGGCGGGCAAGCACGTTATATGCGAAAAGCCCGTTACCGTGTCCTCTGAGGACTTGCAGGAGATGATAGATGCAGCCGTAAAATACGACCGCATATTCACGGTACACCAGAACCGCAGATGGGATGTGGATTATCTCGCTATGCGTCAGCTTTACCGAAGCGGCGATCTCGGTCAGGTGTATAAGGTCGAGTCACGTATTCACGGCTCGCGCGGAATTCCCGGTGACTGGCGTCAGCGTCCCGAGCAGGGCGGCGGAATGATTCTGGATTGGGGTATTCATCTTATTGACCAGATAATGCTTATCGTCCACGATAAAAGGCTTAAAAAGGTGTGGTGTCACTGTGACCACATCACCAACGAGCTTGTTGACGACGGATTTGCGCTTGATATGTTCTTTGAGGACGATCTTGTAGCGCGCGTTGAGGTGGGAACGTCCAACTTCGTTTCCATGCCGCGATTCTATATGACGGGTGCTAACGGATCGGGCATCATCCGCGAATGGACGGAGCCCTGCGAGGTGGTTTGGTGTCATAACTGGGACTACAAGGACGCAGTTCCCGTAGTTACCGCCGCAGGTCTTACCAAGACCATGGCTCCCCGCGACGAAAAGACTATCGCCAAAAAGCAGCTTGAGCGTCCGCAGTCGGACGTACACGATTTCTATCGCAACTTTGTGAAGGCGATAGACGGAATTGAGCCGCAGCTCGTAACTCATCATCAGATGATGGTGGATATGAAGATAATGGAGGCGGCGTTTGAATCGGACAGACTCTGCATGCCCATTGACGTGGACCTTCAGTTCTGATGAAAATATGTAACCCCGACGGAGCTTTTGCTCCGTCGGGGCTTTAATTTTACCCGTGATCTCAGCAGCCGCAGCAGCAGGAGATAAGGAGAACGATAAGAAGGATCCAGATCCAGTTGTTGTTATCGAAAATTCCGCAAAGACAGTTGTTCATAGAGAACCTCCGTGAAAAATATGAAATAGAGAAGGATTACGCCTTCCAATATCATAATATGTCGAAGCGCACAAAGTGTTCGACAAGAATATACGAAATTCGAAAAGATCTGCCGCGAGAGTGTATTTCTCGCGGCAGACGCATTATTTGTGATATTTAGTACCTTTAATTATGGTCGCGCAGCGGTAGACCGCCTCGTAAAGCACCACACGCATGAGCTGGTGTGGAAAGGTCAGCTTCGAAAAGGACAGGCGTAGCTTGCAGGCGGACTTTACACTTTCTGCAAGCCCGTGAGATGAGCCGATAATAAAGCATATCTCGCCCCATTCACCTGCGGCACTGTCAAGCAGGGCGGCAAGCTCGGGGGAGGAAAACTGTTTTCCCTCAACGCAAAGCGCCACTCCGTAGGCGCGCGGGGGCAGTGCGTCAAGTATCATTTTCGCCTCGGCGTTCAGCGCGAAATTTATTTCGGTATCCGAGGGATCGTCGGGGAGCTTTGACTCCCTGATATTGACTTGTTCTACCTTGCAAAAGCCGGAAAGACGCTTTGCGTATTCCTCCATTGCGTCGCGTAGATACGGCTCCTTGAGATTGCCGACGGTGATGAATTTTATCTTGGAAAGCATAAATTATCCTTTCGGAGCAAGGAGATCGCTCCTTTTCTCGATGGCGGTGTCCGCATCGCCGCAAAGCAGTGTGACGGCATTGGGAGAGGCTACTCGCAGATTGAATATATCTCCCGACAGAGCGGCGAAGGTCTCGTCGTATGCAATATCGGGGATATTATTTTGCTCACTCAGGTGCGCAAGCAGAAAGTCCACCGTTCCGTGCAAGGCAAGCCACGCGCAAAAATCGGCACAATCGGTGTTGGAAAGGTGACCGCGACGGGAAAGAATACGTTGCTTTAAGTCGTAAGGATAAGGACCCTCGCGGAGCATATCGATATCGTGATTGGACTCAATCACCACGGAGCGACAGCCGCGAAGTCCGTCGCGAATGTCGTCGGTAACGTATCCGATATCGGTAGCAACTCCGAGAGCCACCGATTCGCCGCTGTCGCCCGACTCCGAAACGGTTATGCGGTATCCTACCGACGCACGGCTGTCGTGCGGTGTGGGGAATGCCGTTACTGTCATATCTCCCACCTTTACCGAAAAGGTCTTATCCCTTTGCAGGCAAAGACATTCGCACAGCTCGCGGGGAGGATTTTTCTCGTATCTGCGGGCGGATTCGTAAACCATGTAAATGGGTATATGGCACTTTTTGGACAGCACGGGCAGAGCGCTTATATGGTCGTTATGCTCGTGGGTGATAAAAATAGCGTCGATGCTGTCAGGGCTGACTCCTATCTCGGACAGGGATGACAGCAGAGTTTTGGTGCATTTCCCCGCGTCGATAAGTATTCGCGCACCGGGCGTTTCTATGTAGGTACAGTTTCCCGTCGAGCCGGAAAACAGCGTTCCTATACGGTATGGTATCATTTTTTAAATCCTTGGTATGGGTGATTTTTACTTTTGAATAAACAGATTTTCAAGGTTGCCGCTCCACAGAAAGAGGTAAATTGCCTCGCAAATGAATACGAATGCAAACGGAATGATGAGCAGCAGCATCCATTTGGAGCGTTTTTCGCGCTCGGCGGTCTTGTTGATGAAATCCGCCTTTTTTTCCTCGCTCCAATCGGGCGGGAGCATATCCGCGGTGATTCCTTTGTTGACAAATCCGCGATTGTACGCCAGAAAGGATATAAGCAATGCGGCGAATATTATCATGTACGCCCACATAACGTAGATGCCGAAATTAAACGTCATACTGCCATAATAAATGATGGCAAGCGCCACCGTCAGCACAAGGATAATGACGGCGTTGCGCCGTGCCTCTGGGCTGACAGGCTTTTTGGGCGCGGGAGTACGGGATGAGTTTTTGGGCAAAAGCATTTTTACTCCTTTCGATCACAGTCGAGCCTGCTTATAAAGCGTCAGATGAGTCTGCAAGCTCCAACAAGTCGGATGGTGAGGTCAGCGCAAGCACCCTCGCCGAACACTGCGTCCATGGTAGCCTTGAAGCTGTCAACGAGAGCCGCGGGAACGTAGGACTGAATAGTACCCGCAAAGCCGCCTCCGTGAACGCGGAATGCGCCTTTACCGTCAAGAGCCTTTTCTGCAAGACAGAGAGCAAGCGAGAGCCCCTGCTCGGCAATATTCTTTGTGGTATATACGTTTTGGAGATAGCAGAAGGAGGAGCGGCCCGAAGCCAACACGCCGTCAAAATACTCGTCAAGAGCTGCGTTCAGTGCAGACTCGTCGCCTGATTTCTGCGCCTCGATAGCCGCAGTCAAAGCCGCCTTCTGTTCTGCCACGCGGCGGTTTTCGCCGAAAAAGTGGAGTGCGCGAAGGGCAGCTCTGTCGCCCAGCTCACGGCGCACGCCGGGCAGAGCCGCGATCAGATCGTCCTCGCTGACGCTTCTCAAAACTTCGCCGCCAAGTGTCCTTGCAACTGCCTTCATTTCGGCGGGGACGGCGGCGTAGTCGTCGGTAAGGTCGGCGTGATTTCCGCCCGTGTCCACAATGCAGAGGTGGTATCCCGCGCCGCTCATATCAAAGGGCAGGGGAGTGATAACGGGGGCGGAGGGGTCGGCAAAGTCGATAGCTACGATACCGCCGTAAGCGCAAGCAACCTGATCCATAAGCCCGCAGGGCTTGCCGAAGAATTCGTTTTCTGCAAACTGAGAAATCATTGATATAGTTACGTTATCCACCTTGCCGCCGTTGTAGAGGTGAGAGAGGATAGTGCCTATCATGTCCTCAAACGCCGCAGAGGAGGAAAGTCCCGAGCCCTTAAGCACGTTGGAGGTGGTACAGGCGTCAAAGCCGCCCACGGCGTAGCCTCTGTCCGTGAAGCCGACGCATACGCCCGCGACAAGAGCCGCCGACGTGCCGAATTTCTTTTCCACGGGCTGAGTATAGGCTGAAATATCCACGCGGTTGATGCCGAAGCCCTCGCTGTGGATGCATATCTGCGAGTCGTTTCGGGGGGAAGCGATAGCGATAATATCAAGGCTGATGGAAGCGGCAATAACGCAACCGCGGTTATGGTCGGTGTGGTTGCCCGAAAGCTCACTTCTTCCCGCTACGGAGAATAGAGCGCACTCGCGGGACGCGCCGAACTGATCAATAAACGTGCTGATGAGCTTTGAGTATCTTTCCTTTTGGAAGGTTAGCGTACCTTCGCCGTCGCCGTAGAGTCCTTTGAATTGTCCGTCGTAAGTACCGTTTTGAACTCCGCGAAGCAGCACTTCTGCGGTAGTGTATGTGTTGTTCATAAAGATCACCTTTCGTGAGTTAACATTTTTCCGTATATCCGCCGAGGAAGGTCAGCGAATCGCAGCTTCTTTCAAGGTCGTCAAGGAGCTGCTTTACCCGCTCCTCGTCGGGGGATGCTTCAAAGTCAAAGTAGAAGCGCGCATCAAAATCACTGCCCTCAATTGGACGGCTTTCAAGCTTGGTGAGGTTGAGTGCCTGAGCGGTAAACTTTGACAGCGTTGTATAAAGCGAGCCGGGCTCATGGCGCAGAGTAAGCATAAGACTTATCTTGTTTGCGCCGGGATATATGAAAAGTCCCTTGGAAATGCATATAAATCTTGTATAGTTATAGGACGTGTTCTGAATCTCGCAGGGGATGACGGACAAGCCGTAAAGCCCCGCGCAGTCCGCAGACGAAATAGCCGCAATGTGAGGATCGTTCATCTCCGCCACCGTCTTTGCGGCAACGGCTGTATTAGCGCAAACGTGCAGACGGATGTCGGGATGTGCTTCAAAGAACCGATTACACTGACCCAAAGCCTGACTGTGCGAGTAGACGTCGGTGATGCCATCAAGACTCGCTCCCTTGATGCAAAGCAGCTTATGCTCTATCTTGAGCTTCAGACTGCGCACAATACAGAAATTGTACCGTTGCATAAGGTCGTAGACCTCGTTTACCGTGCCGTAGGTGCTGTTTTCAATGGGAAGGATACCGAAATCGCATTCACCCGATTCAACAGCCGCAAATACCTCGCCAAAGCTTCCGAAATATTTGATCTTGGGGAGTGAGAACAGCTTATCGCACGCCTTTTGGGAGTACGCTCCCTCAACCCCCTGACACGCAATAAGTCCGCCGTCGGGGAAAAGGGGTGGAGTGTTTTTCTCTGACTCTGCTATGCGCGCCGAGATGCCCTCGCCGCCGTTGTTTTGGCTCTGCGCTATGATAGAGGATTGATAAGCCTTGCTCAGATCCATCATCACTGTAAAGAATGTCTTTGTGTAATAACGGTATTTTTCGTCCGAAAGCTGAGTCATATCCGCAAGGATATCCCGCTCGCGCGCCCTGTCGAACACGGGCATATCGTTCTCCAGCTTATATCTTGCGATATCCTCGGCGGTATCCATTCTGCGGCAGAAGAGCGACACAAGCTCGCGGTTCATTTTATCTATTTCTGCTCTGCTTTTTTTTATATCCATAAGAGATTTCCTGCTTAAAAAATTAAAATTATAACTTAACTCACCCGAGCGGACAAGCATCGCACTCGGGTGAGAAAAAATTACTCAACGGAAATAACGAAATCGTACAGAGGCTGACCGCCGGGGATGAGATTCATCTCCGCCTCGGGGATGAGCGCCTGCATTTTTGAAAATACCGCCTCTGCATCGGCGTCGCTTACAGCAGCACCGTAGAATACGGTCACGAATTCCGCGTCGTTAAATTTGCCGAGAATGGAAAGCAGAATATCGTCGCGGCGCTTGCCCGACTTTTCAATCTTTCCTTCAAGCAGACCGAGGAATTCGTCCTTGCGGATGAGGTGACCGCCAAGCTTTACCTCACGCACCGCGCGGGTAAGTGAGATGGTATGAACCTTGGCAAACGCGGACTTCATGGTCTTTTCGTTGTATTCGGGTGTTGCGTCGGGATCGAAATTCAGCATAGCCGACATACCCTGAGGAACGCTCTTGGTGGGAAGAACTATCACGTTCTGTCCGCTGCCCTCCAGCATCTCGGCTGCCTGACTTGCGACCATAATGATATTCTTGTTGTTTGGGAGAACGAAAACGTACTCTGCCTCGGTCTTGCGGACGGCGTTGAGAATATCCTCGGTGGAGGGATTCATGGTCTGACCGCCTGAAACGATCTCGTTGACACCCAGCTCGCGGAAGGTATCCGTGATGCCCTCGCCAAGACAAACGGCAACGAAGCCGTACTTCTTGCTTATGCGCACCTGTGTGTCGCCCTCGTCGGAGCTGTCGGCAAGATTGGAATGCTGTATCTTCATGTTTTCGATCTTGACCGTTTCAAGCGCACCGTATTTCAGCGCGGTGGACAGCACCTTGCCGGGGTCGTTGGTGTGGATGTGGAGCTTGATGATTTCCTCGTCGTCGATAAACACCATACTGTCGCCCCAAGGCGCAATAGTCGTGCGCAGCTTATCCGCCTTGCCTTCGCCGCGGAACTTGTCGCTCTTACCTACGATACACTCGGTGCAGTAAGCAAAATTGATGGATTCTCCGTCGAAATCGGAAAAATCAGCCGCCGTCTTGGTCTTTGCGGGCGCGCTTGCAGAGGTGGACTGTACGTCCTGTCCGTTAAGGGATGCAAGCATACCCTCCAGCATAGTAACGAAGCCCTGTCCGCCTGCGTCCACAACTCCTGCCTCCTTCAGAAGGGGCAGCATATCGGGAGTTTTAGCAAGCGTTGCCTTTGCACTGCTGACAAGGACCTCAAAAAATTCTGCGGGCTTGCCAACGTAATTTTTCCATTCAGACTCGGCATACTCTGCAGTTTCGCGCATTACCGTGAGGATAGTTCCCTCAGTAGGCTTGGATACAGCGCGGTAAGCCTCGGCAGTTCCGCTCTTGAAGCCCTCTGCGATATCCTGCGCGTCGGCAGTGTCGTGTCCTGCAAACGCCTTGGACATTCCGCGGAAAAAGAGGGAGAGGATAGCGCCGGAGTTACCGCGAGCCGAGCGCAAAACACCGCTTGCAACTGCGGATGCACACTCTGCCAGCGAATCTGATTTGAGGGTGATCTCCCTTGCGGGCTTTATCGTAAGACTCATATTGATTCCCGTATCGCCGTCGGGAACGGGGAAAACGTTGAGGTTATTGATATCCTCTTTGTTGTTGTCTAAGGCATTGGCGGCTGACGAGCACATTTTCAGAAACCTTTCGCCGTTTATTACCATAGTTAGTACCTTCCTTTCAAAAATCCTGAAGCTTGCTGTGAATGTTCAAAGCAGGCTTTAATTATCTCTTCTTACCGAGGAAGAATAACGCCAGCGTTCCGGGACCCGAGTGAGCGCCGATAACGGGGCCTACATAGTTGATAAGTATTTCCTTGTTGCCCCATTTTTCGCGTATGAGTCGAGCGAGGTATTCAGCGTCCTCGATGCAATCGCCGTGGCTGATATAAACCACCTGCTCTGCGGGCTTTATAGCAGACTCCTCCATCATACGGAACAGCTCCTCGACCGACTTGCGACGACCGCGGGTCTTGCTTACGCTTACAAGGTGTCCCTCGTCGTCAACGTGAAGTATCGGCTTGATGGAGAGCATAGAGCCGACCACTGCGGTAGCCGCGCTGATGCGTCCTCCGCGCTTGAGGAAATGCAGGTCGTCCACCGTGAACCAGTGGCAGAGATTGAGCTTGTTATCCTCAACGAATTTTGCTACCTCATCAATGGTCTTGCCGTCCTTTGCCTGCATTGCGGCGTGGTAAACGAGCAGACCCTGACCGAGGGATGCGCACAGCGAATCTACGGTTACTATCTTGCACTCGGGATGAGCCGACATAACGTCAGCCGCCGCAACGGTGCTTGCCTGATAGGTCGCGCTGAGTCCGGAGGAAAATCCGATATAGAGGACGTCAGAGCCCTCTGAAACGATCTCCTCGAACACCTTGGTAAACTTGTCAATATTAGCCGCCGCGGTGGAAGCTCCGAGCCCCTCGCGCAGACCTGCGTAAAATTCCTTGGGGTCAACGTCGCAGTCCGCCTTTGTGGGACGTCCCTCGACCAGCACGTCAAGCTGAGCCACCTTAAGTCCCAGCTCCTTGACCTTAAATTTCGGCAGATCGCAGGAGGAGTCGGTGACTATCTGAAATTTGCGCATAGCTGTTTCTCCTTTTTGATTGATAGCGGCACTCTGCCGCGTTTGAGTTTATTGAAATCAAAGCAGCTCGGCGACGTCAAGCACCAAACGCTCTGTCTTTTCCCATCCGATACAGGGGTCGGTAATAGACTTACCGAACACGCATTCTCCTATTTTCTGACTTCCGTCCTCCAGATAGCTTTCGATCATGAAGCCCTTTACTATACGCTTGATGTCCGAATTGTGGCGGCAGGAGTGCAGGACCTCCTTGCAGATACGCGGCTGTTCTGCATACTTTTTGCCTGAGTTTGCGTGATTTGCGTCAACTATGACGGCGGGGTTTTTGAGGTCGCTGTGCTGTGCATACAGCTGACAGAGATGCTCAAGATCCTCGTAGTGATAGTTGGGCAGACTTTGCCCGTGCTTGTTTACGTATCCGCGCAGTATTGCGTGAGAGCATTCGTTACCCGTGGTGTTTACCTCCCAGCCGCGATAAATGAAGGTGTGGCAGTGCTGTGCGGCGGTAATGGAGTTCATCATAATGGAAAGGTCGCCGCCCGTGGGGTTTTTCATGCCTACGGGAACGGGTATTCCGCTGGAAACCAGTCTATGCTCCTGATTTTCCACCGAGCGTGCGCCTACTGCAACGTAGGAGAGCAGGTCGGCGAGATAGTGGTAGTTGGCGGGGTAGAGCATTTCATCCGCCGTTGGGAGACCGGTTTCGCAGATAACGCGGCTGTGAAGCTCACGGATAGCAAGGATGCCCTTATACATATCCGGCTTCTGCATAGGGTCGGGCTGATGAAGCATGCCCTTGTAGCCGTCACCCGTGGTGCGGGGCTTGTTGGTATATATTCTGGGAATGAGGATAAGCTTATCCGAAACCCGATCCTGCAATTTTTTCAGCCTGTATACGTATTCCATAACAGGCTCCTCGCTGTCGGCAGAGCAAGGGCCGATAATAAGCAACAGCTTATCCGACTCTCCCTTGAACACGCGGGCGATAGCCTCGTCGTTTTCAAGCTTTTTTGCGGCAGCTTCGGCACCGAGAGGATATTTTTCCTTTGTATCCTTCGGAATAGGTAATCTTGTAACGAAATTGATAGCCATGGTACAGTCCTTTCAGACGTGGCAAATTGCGCGAAAAACAATATCAGCACACAGTGTGCTTGAAGGCGAACATTCCTGTGCAAAGAGTGGGGGTCCCACCCTCTGCACAGTGCCGTTCGTACTATTATAACCCAAATTTGCCAAATTGTCAATGCAAATTTTTTTATCAACCTTTAAATTTATTTTTAACGGCAAGGCCAAAGCCGCAAAAATTTCTTGATACAGCTTGCCAAATACCTCAGTCAAGGATAGTAAGACCGTCGGCGTCGAGAACACCGATTCCTGCGTTATGGAAGGCTTTTGCGGCGTGATCGTTGTCGGCAACGCGGAAAACGACGCATGCCTTGCCGTCCTCGGGAGTAAGGAAGGCGTAAGAATATTCTATATTCACGTCCTCGTCGGCGAGGATATTGACGAGATGGCAAAGCCCGCCCGGTTCGTCGGGTATCACTGCGGCGGTGACTTCGTTGGTGGAGGTGAGGTAGCCGTGAGCCTTAAGCGCGGCGATAGCGCCGTCGGTATCTCGGACTATAAGGCGAAGTATACCGAAATCCTGCGTGTCGGCTACCGCCATTGCACGCATATCTGCGCCTGCCTCGGCAAGCACCCTTGTAACTGCGCTGAGAGAGCCTGAATGATTTTCGAGAAATACGGATATTTGTCTGATAGCCATAATATTACGTTCCTTTCATCAAATAAGCGTCAATCGTGGAGCTTTCTCTTATCGGTGACGCGCACAGCCTTGCCCTCGCTTCGTGCGATGGACTTGGGAGGCACGAGGTGAACTGCGGGGTTAATTCCGAGCATGGTCTTGATAGCACCTGCAAGAGATTTTTCTGCAGCGGTGATAGCCTTTACGGTGTCGGAGAATTGATTTTCCGTCAGCTCAACGTAAATGTCCAGAGTGTCGGTGTTGTTGACTCTGTCCACCTCGATTTTGTAGTTGGGGGAATAGCCCTCGTTGAGAAGCACCGTTTCGATCTGGGAGGGGAATACGTTGACTCCTCGGATGATAAGCATATCGTCACTGCGTCCCATGGGCTTGCACATTTTAACGTGAGTACGTCCGCAGGAGCATTTTTCTCTCTTGAGCACGCAAATATCACGGGTGCGGTAGCGGACCATGGGGAAGGCATCTTTGTCAAGGCAGGTGAACACAAGCTCGCCCTTTTCTCCCTCGGGGAGTGACTCGCCCGTATCGGGATCGATGGTCTCGGCAAAGAAGTGGTCCTCGTTGATGTGCATACCGTTCTGCTCCTCACATTCAAAGGCGACGCCGGGACCGCTTATTTCGGTCAGACCGTAAATATCGTAAGCCTTGATGCCAAGCAGTCTTTGAATATCGCGGCGCATCTCCTCCGTCCACGGCTCAGCTCCGAAGATACCCGCCTTGAGGGTATTCTGCTCGGGAGCGATACCCTTTTCCTTGAGAGACTCGCCAAGATAAGCCGCGTAAGAGGGAGTACAGCAAAGGATGGTAGCGCCAAGGTCGGTCATAAACTGTATCTGTCTGTCGGTGTTTCCCGAGGACATGGGGAGCGTAAGACAGCCTACCTTGTGCGAGCCGCCGTTAAGTCCGGGACCGCCCGTGAAAAGTCCGTAGCCGTAAGCGACCTGACAAACGTCCTCCTTGGAGCCGCCGACAGCCACGATAGCGCGCGCACAGCAGTCCTCCCAGAGGTCAACGTCATTTTGCGTGTAGAAGGCGACGACGCGGCGTCCCGTCGTTCCCGAGGTGGACTGTATCCTTACACATTCCGACTTTGGCACTGCAAGCAGTCCGTCGGGGTACTGATCGCGCAGATCGTCCTTGGTAAGGAAGGGGAGCTTGGATATATCCTCAATGCCTCGGATATCCTCGGGGCGCACGCCCTTTTTTTCCATAAGCCCGCGGTAGTAGGGGACGTTGTCGTAGATATGCCTTACCTGCTTTACAAGCTTTGCGGATTGGAGTGCCCGTATCTCCTCGTAGGGCATAGTTTCTATTTCGGGCTGATAATAGCGCTTTTCTGACATGATGCTATCTCCTTGACGTTACTTGAAATTACGGCCGAGCTCAAAGGCTTTTTTGTTAAGTTCGACGAATTTGGGCTTTACACACTCCTCGATAGCCGCCGTCCATTTCTCCACGGGAATATCGAAGTATTTTGAAAGTCTGCCCATCAGCACGATATTTACCGCCTTCTGCGAGCCTGCCTGCTCGGCAAGCGCCAGCGCATCTATTGCATCAATGCACACGCCCTTGCTTTCAAGAGAGGTAAGCACCTCGTGGGGGTATTCGGCAGCTCCCGTGATAACGGGCATAGGGTCTGTTTCGCGGACGTTGGTGATTATCCTGCCGCCTTTTTTCAGGCAGGATACCCATCTTGCCGCCTCCAGCTTTTCAAATGAGATGATGTAATCCGCCTCTCCCTTGTCTATAATTGGGGAATAAACCTTATCGCCGTAGCGGACGTAGGTTACAACGCTGCCTCCGCGCTGGCTCATTCCGTGTACCTCGGATACCTTGACGTCATAGCCCTCCCGACAAAGAAGATGACCGAGTAGCTTGCTTGCAAGCAGTGAGCCCTGACCGCCAACGCCGACTATCATAATATTTTTGGTTTCCATATCTGTTCTCCTTTCGTCACCGACCGTCAGTTTTCGCGAATTGCGCCAAATGCGCAAAGCTGCTCGCAAACGCCGCATCCCACGCAAAGAGTTGCATCAATGACAGCCTTGCCGTTTTCCATGTGGATAGCGGGGCAGCCAAGCTTCATGCACTTCTTGCATCCGCGGCAAGCGTCGGTGTCCACCGTAAGCGGTGCTTTGGTCTTTACGGATTTGAGCAGAACGCAGGGACGGCGGGAGATGATAACGCTTGCCTCGTCTGCCGCAAGCTCCTCCTTTATTGCCTTATCGCACTCGTCCAGGTCGTATGGGTCTACTACGCGCACGCGATTGATGCCGATAGCGCGGCAGAACGCCTCAAGGTCAACCTTGGTGGCAGGATCGCCGTGGATATTGTAGCCCGTGGTTGGGTTTTGCTGATGCCCCGTCATTCCCGTGATGGAGTTGTCAAGAATAATGACGGTGGATTTAGAGTCATTGTAAGAGATGTTCACAAGTCCCGTCATGCCCGAATGCATGAAGGTGGAGTCGCCGATAACGGCAACCGTCTTATTCTGTCCCTCACCGATCTTATTAAAGCCGTGAATACCCGCGACCGACGCTCCCATACAAAGTACCGAGTCGACCGCGTTGAGCGGCTGAGCCGAGCCGAGGGTGTAGCAACCGATATCGCCGATAACGGTTACCTTGTTTTTGGCGAGAGTGTAGAACAGACCTCTGTGAGGACAGCCTGCGCACATAACGGGAGGACGCACGGGTATCTGCTCGTCCGCACTTGTGGTCTCGGGTACCTCCATACCCAGAACTCGGCGGATAAGATTCTGCGAAAACTCTCCCACAATGGGGAATTTATCCTTGCCGTTAACGTCGAGTCCCATAGAACGGCAATGGTTTTCGATAACGGGATCAAGCTCCTCAATCACCACGACTCTGTTAACGCTGAACGCAAAGTCGATAATGAGCTTTACAGGCAGAGGATTGACAAGACCCAGCTTCAGCACGTTTGCGTTATCGCCGAATATCTCCTTGACGTATTGGTAGCAGGTGCCGCTGCAAATGATTCCAAGCTCACGGTTTCCGTCAGCCGCATATTCCACGCGGTTGAAGGGGCAGTCCTCTGCGTACTCGGTAAGAGCCTCCATGCGCGCCTCCACCTCGGGATGGCGGCGGATAGCATTTGCGGGTGCCATTATGTATTTCTGGGGATTTTTAACGTAATCCTTGAGCGGAATGTCGGCACGCTCGCCTGCCTCAACAAGGCTCTGCGAGTGCGATATACGGGTACACATGCGGAGCAAAACAGGGGTGTCGAACCTTTCCGAAAGCTCAAACGCCGCCATGGCAAACTCGCGGCTCTCTGCGGAGTCCGCAGGCTCAAGCATAGGCACCTTTGAAGCTATGGCGTGGTGGCGGGAATCCTGCTCGTTTTGCGAGGAGTGCATGCCGGGGTCATCCGCAACGCATACGACAAGTCCGCCGTTGACACCTGTGTAGGAAAGGGTGTAGAGCGGGTCAGCCGCCACGTTAAGTCCCACGTGCTTCATGGTACAAGCGGCGCGCGCACCCTTGAGAGATGCGCCGAAGGCACATTCAAGAGCTACCTTTTCATTAGGCGCCCACTCGCAGTACATTTCGGGATAAAGTGCCGCCGCCTCGGTGATCTCCGTGGAGGGCGTGCCGGGGTATCCGGATACAAGACGGCAGCCCGCCTCATAAAGTCCTCTTGCAACAGCCTCGTTGCCAAGCATAAGTTTTTTCATTGTTTTCTCCTTGTCATGGTGATGTGCTTTAAAGAAAAAAGCCCTCTGCCACCGTAATCCTAACAGTCTGCAAAGGGCGGAGTACGTTTTACAACAGTACCCGCGGTACCACCTTTTTTTACTCTGATGAGCCTTAGCGAAGCACAAAAAATGCTTCTCTCGCTGTAACGGGCGATCCCGATACCTCCTACCGACAGACCAAAGGGTCTGCAATTCAGGGTATAGCTAACGAAATGAATTCACCGCGCTCCTGCCTCCGTCTTACACCGACCGACGGTTCTCTTTGCGCCCTCCTGCGGCTACTGGTTTTCGCTCAACGCCTCTGAAGCTATCATATTTGATATTATATATCTTTCACTCGCGTTTGTCAAGGGCTTTGGACGAATTTTTTAGCGAATTAAAATATTTTTGGGCAAAAAAGCGCGGAGCATCGGTCAAATAAGACCAAAGCCCCGCGGCAGCTCAAAGATACTTGTATTTTTTTCTGTGTACGAATACGAATACCGTTGCAACGGCAACAGCCATCATTTCGGCAACCACAAGGGAGAGCCATATACCGTCCGTGCCCATCAGAAGCGGCAGTATGATTACGGCGGCTATCTGAAACACCAGAGTTCGGAGGAAGGATATGATTGCGGAGGTGAGTCCGTCGTTCAGAGCTGTGAAAAATCCCGAGCCGAATATAGCGTATCCCGCGAACAAAAAGGAGAATGAATATATCACAAAAGCCCGACAGCTCAAAGCCAAAAGCTCTGCGTCGTAGCCTACGAATATCATGGACAGAGGGTACGCCAGCACCTCGGCAAGCACTACCATTGACACCGAGAATATGCCTACGATAACAAGACTGCGCTTGAAAATTCCTTTCAGCTCCTCATGATTTGAGGCTCCGTAATTGTAGCTTATGATGGGAGCTGTTCCGATTATGTATCCGATAAAGGCGGCAAAGAATATAAAGCCGACGTACATCAAAACTCCATACGCCGCAACGCCGTTTTCACCTTCGTATTCGAGCAGCTTCGCATTGTAAAAAATACTGACGGTGGACATGGCGATATTGCTCATCAGCTCGGAGGAGCCGTTGATGCAGGTCTTTATCAGCACACGTCCCGAAAAGCGCGTGCCTGCAAGTCTTAGTAAGCTCTTGTTGGGGCAAGCGAAATATATAAGCGGAATTATGCCGCCGACAGCCTGGCTTATCGCTGTTGCAGCCGCCGCGCCGACAAGTCCGAATGAAAATACGCCGACAAGCAAAAGGTCAAGCAGCATATTGGCACATCCCGCCGCAAGAGTGACGAAAAGACCGAGATTTGGCTTTTCTGCGGCGATAAAAAAGCTTTGAAATTCCATTTGAAGCACAAACGCCGGCAGTGCAAAAAGGATGATCCTGCCGTAGACCGCGCAGTCCTCCAGCATCTGTCCCTCCGCTCCCATAGCCGCGGCAATGGGACGGATAAATGTCGCCCCAAGCACCCCTAAAATAACGCTTGTCACGATGGATGCATATACGATAAGGGAAAATTGACGGTTGGCAAGCCGCGTGTCGCCCTCGCCCATGGTCTTTGCCACAAGCGCGCTTCCGCCCGTACCGAACATAAATCCGACACAGCCGAGTATCATAAGAAAGGGCATTATGAAATTTACCGCCGCAAAGGGGGTTTTGCCAACGTAATTGGATACGAAAAAGCCGTCCACCACGCCGTATATTGATGAAAATATCATCATAGCGATAGACGGCAGTGTGAAGCGGAGCAGCTTTTTATAAGTAAAATGATCGGAAAGTTTTATATTCATGTGTGACCTCGAAACAATAGTTCCCATCAATTATACAGTGTAATAGGATAAATGTCAACACTGCGGTCAAATAATTCTTGACAGACGGATTGAAATTTGGTAAAATATAACCGTAGAATGCAAAGCCGCCACGCGGCAGAACGGAGGTAAATATGGATTTTTTAAAGCTTTGTGCGGACAGATATTCGGTGCGCTCCTTTTCGAGCAGACCCGTTGAGGAAGAATTGATACTTAAAATTTTGGAAGCTGGCAGACTTGCGCCTACTGCAAAAAACCAACAGCCGCAAAGGATATTCGTGCTTAAATCGGAGAAGGCGCTGGAGAAGCTGCACAAGCACTGCAAATGCTACGACGCGCCTGTTGTCCTGCTTGTTTGTGGGGACACCGACGTTGCCTGCAACCGCCCCATAGTTTCGCACAGCATGGCGGAGATGGATGCCTCTATTGTCGCCACTCACATGATGCTGGCGGCGGCATCGCTGGGTGTTGGCAGCGTGTGGATGTGTGCGTTTGATAACGACGCGGTGGCAAAAGAATTTGATCTGCCCGACAACGTAAAGCCGTATATGCTGTTGCCGCTCGGCTATCCCACCGAGGATTGTCAGCCCAGCCCAAGGCACACCCAAAGATTCCCGATTGACGAAACGGTTAAATTTTTGTAATTAAATAAATCAACCGTTGGCTAACCAAAGTGCCGTGCAGAATTTTCTGCACGGCACTTTACTGTTAGCTTGGGCGAGCGAATAAATCACATTTCGTGCTCAAAAATCACTGTTCCGTCAAAGGACTTAGCGGTAAAGGCGCGGTTTTCGAAAATCATATAAGATTTTGGGAATCCGCCTCTCGGGAGGGAGATTGAGCCGGGATTGAGGCAGAGAATTCCGTCCCGTTCCGTGCAGAGGGGAATATGAGTATGTCCCGAAGCAAAGACACAGCCTCGCGGCAGAGGAGGGAGCGCATCAGGGCAGGCGTGATGCCCGTGCGCGGCGAAAATATCAATACCATCGACGTGCAAAAACGCGGTGTCCGAAAGCATGGGAAAGGGCAGCACAGTCTGGTCCACCTCGGTGTCGCAGTTTCCTCTGACGCATATCAGATGTTCTTTGATTGCCGAAAGTATTTTTATCACCTCTTTGGGCGCATAGGTGGACGGCAGATCGTTCCGCGGCCCGTGGTAGAGCAGGTCTCCGAGCAAAAGCAGCTTGTCTGCCCTCTCGGCTTCAAATGCCGCTCGCATCATCAGGCAGGAATCCTTATCGCCGTGTATATCCGACGCTATCATCAGCTTCATGGCTATCCTCCGTAAAATCAGTCCTTTTTGTCCCACTTGTGCTTTTCCTTCAATATGCCGTACAGCTCCACGAAGCTTTGGTGGCGGGAAGGAGATATTTCGCCGCGACGGCGCGCCGTAACGACGGCGCAGTCCTCCTCCTTGGTGTGGGTGCAGTCGGTGTAACGGCAAGAGCCGAGAAATGGACGGAACTCGCGCATGGTGTGAGGAAGGTCGTCCTTGTCCATAAAATCAAACCGTTCAAAATCCAGAAGCGAAAATCCCGCCGTATCCGCGATATAGCCGCCCGTGGAGAGGGGATAGAGCTGTGTGTGGCGCGTGGTGTTCTTGCCGCGGGATATCTTGCGGCTGATGTCGCCCGTCACAAGGGACAGCTCGGGGAATAGTGTGTTGAGCAGGGTGGATTTTCCCACGCCCGACGCACCCGCTACCGCAAGTATCTGTCCTTTAAGCTCGGTGTCTATGTAACGGTGAAGCTCTGACGTGCCGAAATTTTCGGCACAGCTCAAGGAGAATACTTTATATCCCGCCTTTTCGTATATCTCCGTTATCTCATTCACCCTATTCTCCGCAAGCTCTGCCTTGCCTATAACTATCACAGGCAGGATGCCGTTGAATTCAAGTATACAAAGCAGCTTGTCGATGGTATAAAGGTCGGGTGCCGGCGAGCCGGATGCCATGCAGACGAGCATGGTATCAATATTTGCCACGGGCGGGCGTATGAGAGCATTTTTTCTTTCGGCAATTTTGTCGATTGCAGTGTCCGCACCGCCCGTAACGGGGATAGCTCTGCCGTCGGCGCCGATAGTAAACGAGCCGTCGCCGTACTGCACGGTAACTCTGTCGCCGACAAGAGGGGTTACACCCTCGTGACGGAAGCTTCCGCGCGCACGGCACTCTACGTCAACGCCGTAAAGAGGCTGGCCCTTGTCCTCGCTGTCAAGACTGACGGTATATAGCCCGCCAACGCATTTCGTTATTCGTCCTGTCTGGTAATATGCCATCTGAATGACCTTTCTCTCCAAAATTTCTTGTCTTTTTCAACCTCTTGTTTAAAAAACAATTTATCGTTGATGTTGTTGTCCCCGAATTCAAGCCAAGGGTGAGGCAGCGTGTCCTGCGTCAAGACTATATCCACTGTGCTTCCGCGTGGCAGATACGTGCCGGCGAGCCTGCTTTGGGACGTGACCTTCGCGGAAAATGATTCGCTGCCATAGGGCTTGTCGATCACCCCCGCCTTCAGCCCGTGGGCGTGAAGCGTTGATACCGCGTCAAGGCGGCACATTCCCTCCAGATCGGGGCATTTAACGGATACGGCGCCGTCCTTTGCGCAAACGTACAGTACTACCGTGTCGCTCGCCTTCACCGCCGTACCCGACGGCGGAACGGATCTCGTAACCTTGCCTGAGTTTTCCGTTGCGTGGAAATGCTTTTCTTCTTTGACAGCTACAGAAAATCCCGCATCCTCCAGCTCAATGCGAGCCACCCGCACGTCCTTGCCGAGGACGTTTGGAAGCGTGAGCATCCGCGCACCCGCGCTTACCGTCACCTCAATGACGTGAGGCTTGGAGGCGTTGCGCTTTCGCTTGGCAGACGGCGCAGGGGTCTGATCTATTATCGTGCCCTTCGGGCTGTCGTTCTCCTCCTCGCGGACGGAAACCACCGAAAAATCCTTGGCGGCTCCGACGTTTGCCATACTCTCACCCGTGTATATCTTGCCGCGCAGCTCGGGAACGGACAGCGTGTCGGAATTTTTGAAATCCCGTTGCCCTTCAACCGATATTGCGTAATTTTTCCGTGAGCCGCCGAGAAGTAGGGCGTCAACGGATATCCACGCGACGGATATAAAAAGCGCAAAGCTCAGGGCAAGCACCCCTACGTATCTTGCAATGCTGCGCCGAGCGCGAGCTTTGTTTTTCATGCCGTGTTCTCCTTATATGATACTCTATTTTGCAAATTTTGTAAAGTGCCGAGGCGTAAATTTTTTGAAAATATACATTTTCACGACACTATGCCTCAAGGTATAGTTTTTTGTCCTTCCGTCGGATTGATACCCACCGTTGTTTTCCAATAAAAATGTCAAAATCAACAACGGCGGAAAATCATTGAAGCAAAACAAAAAATTGCAGTTAACGGCGGGGTGTTCGGCGGCTTTTTGGGAATTGCTTCGTCAAAAGGTAGAAAAACATCAAAAGTTTGCTTGCCGATTGACAAAAACGCAAAAATGTGTTAAAATTTAAGTCTAAAATTGGGAAGCGGAAATGCCGTTTCTTTTAACCATTTACCAAAAGGAGAAAGATTATGAAAAAAACGGAAAATTTGTTTGTTAGATTTGCATCGCTTTTCCTTGCACTGCTCATGATAATGTCCGCAGGAGCACTGCTGGCATCGGCAGTCGAGGGCGTAACGTACGTTCAGGCATATGTCACCAACCGTGGTGTATGCGTTACGGATAAGCCTTTCAATGATGAAGGCGATTCAATGGCGTCAAGACTTTACATCAACGGCTCCTTCAAAAGCTTGAAAATAAGTACTGCCACCTATCACAGAACAGGTGTAAGTGTGCAAGTTCAGCTTTTGAAATGGAACAAGAATTACGAGACAACCATTGCAGGCACCCCGCTTTATGATGAGCGCATATCTAACATTTTAGATAACCAAACTCTGGAGATAGACCTCGGTCAGACGTACGAGGCGGGAGAGTACCTCATAATGTTCAAGGAAGCGCAAGGACCTTCCGCGTGGGACATTGACGGAGACGGCGTTGCCGAGGATACGTACGGCTATTTCACCGTCCTTGCCCGTAACAACAACACGAAGGGCCTCGGATGTGTTTATATCAACGGCGTTGAGCAGATGTACGATATGTACGTGCAGGTCGGATTTATCGAGGAGCCTGCAGAGCCCTTCAAGTCCGTTATAACGTACCAGGATGTAAAGGTTTCCGAGCTTGGTGACGCGACTACCTCCGACTATTACAGATTTGGTCCGGCCGTCGATCTTATCGGTCAGCGATTGAACGTAAGCGCGCCCATCGTGGGCTTCGCATTCGGTATGCCCAACTGGGGCAATACGGGCTGCTCCGTTGAAATGGCAGTGTTTGCATGGAAGGGTAATTACGAGGATACCGTTGCAGCAGAGCCTCTTTACAAGAACCAGATAACCAACTTTCCCGATAACGCAGCCAACTGGCTGACCTTTGACGAGCCGTTGCCCGCAGGCGAATATCTGTTTGCGGCTATGAACGGCTACAACAAAAACAGTAACGCTACCTGTGCTGTTTACTACAGAGATACCAACCATTCCAAGGGTTATTGCTATGTAAACGGTGCGGAACTGCGAAACGACCTTAACTTTACCGTCCGCTTTGAGAATGTGCTGACATCGGTAAACAGTGCCTTCCTTGATTGCGAGGGCGTTGAGGATCTTTCCAACGGCAAGGTAACTCTCCCCGAGCCTTATGAGTACCCCGAGGACAGCCTTATTTACACTCACAAGGTTCAGCCTACTACTTGGGTATTTACCGACGGACTTGGACGTGAGTCCTGGCAGTACGGTGACGAGGGTATTGGCGCGCTGAACGAGGACAAGGTTATCGGTATGTTCTACTGGACATGGCAGATCCGTTCCAGCGATAGCCAGCAAGCGTTCAACCTTCAGCAGTTTATTGAAAAGTATCCCGAGGCAAAGAATGATTACGGTCACTCCGGATGGGATGACAGCAAGCTCTACTATTGGAACGAGCCTCTGTACGGCTACTACTCTATTGACGATCCGTGGGTGCTCCGCCGCCACGCAGAGCTGCTTGCAAACGCGGGCGTAGACACCGTATTTACGGATAACTCCAACTCTACTTATACGTTTATTGACAGCTACCAGAACGTGTTCGAGCAGTGGACTGCTGCTCAGGAGCTTGGCGTTGATGCGCCCAAGCTTACATGGTATCTTCCCATGTGGTGGAAGGCTGACGGTAATACGCATGAGGATATTTACAGCACCGAGCAGATCGAGTCTATTTACCTCGACGTGTTCAAGCGCGGCGTATATCAGAATATGTGGTTCTGGTTTGACGGCAAGCCTATGCTTATCGGTAATCCCGATTGGTTTGAGGATTCGACCGATACCATCCATCAGGAGATCCTGCAGTTTTTCAACTTCCGCAAGGGTGTATCCTCCTACAAGGATCAGGAGGACAGAGACAATAATGGCAGAGTTGGTTCTTGGGGCTGGCTCTCCAAGTATCCTCAGGCTACCTACTACGCTTCTGAGCGTGATGCCAGAAAGGGTGCTGTTGAGCAGATGTCGGTAGGTATCGCGCAGAACCACGACTTTGTATCCAACCAGCTTACCGCAATGAACGGTCCTTACGCAATGGGACGATCCTACACCAAGGACAATCCCACAAGATACAACGACAGCCAGAAGAACGAAGTATCCGAGACCTCCAAGTGGGGCTATAACTTCGCGGCGCAGTGGGAATATGCTATTGAAATGGACCCCAAGGTCGTATTTGTGACCGGCTGGAACGAGTGGACCGTAGGACGTGCATCAAGCTGGGTTGGCGTAGATAATGCATTCGCGGATATATTTAATGATGAGTTCTCCCGTGACATCGAGCCTACCAAGGGCGCGCTGAAGGATTACTACTATTATCAAATGGTAAACTACAGCCGTAAGTTCAAGGGCGCCGAGGCTATGCCCGTGCCCAGCCACAAGACCACCATTGACCTTACCAAGGGTCAGGATCAGTGGGCTTCGGTTGAGCCTTACTTTGCGGCTTATATCGGCAACACCATGGACAGAAACTACTACGGACGTGTAGGCAGTGAAAAGTACAGAGATTTCTCCGCTCGTAATGACGTTATCGGCGCGCAGATCGCACGCGACGACGAGTACGTATATTTCAACGTTGAGTGCGCAGAGGATATCACCTCCTATAAGGATAAGCTCTGGATGAACCTCTATATTGACGTAGATCAGGAAAATCAGGGCTGGGAGACCTTTGACTACGTAGTCAACAAGACTGCGGCAAGCGCTAAGACCTCCGTGCTCGAGAAGTTCACCGACGGCTACACCTCCAAGAAGGTTGCAGACGTTGAGTACAAGGTTGACGGACGCTACATGACCGTCAAGATTGCAAAGAGCGACCTTGGTCTTAAGGGAGACGATTTCACCATTAACTTTGCATGGACGGATAACGTTCACGACGCAGAGGACACAGGCGTAAGAGTTGGTACTAACGTTACGTACAGCGAGTTCAACGGCGATATCATGGACTTCTATCTCTCCGGTGAGGTAGCTCCCGGCGCAAGATTCAAGTTCAGCTATATCTCCACCGCCGACAATGCAAAGCTTCCCGAGCAGGGCGGAAGTG